>JAAESJ010000347.1 GCA_024229495.1 Verrucomicrobiaceae bacterium
AGCCATGCATTCGTTCATGCCCATGCCAACGGCCAGCGCATGTCCATGGTCGCGGTATGCAGTGATGATGTGATCGTTTTTGCCACACAGTGAAACCGTGCCCACGGCAATGGATTCCTGACCGATATAAAGATGTAGAAATCCTCCCATCTTGTCAGCATTGTAATATTTTAGCGAAGCCTCCTCGAAACGACGGATGCGCACCATGTCGCGCATCATCTTGATCTTTTCGCCTGCGTCAAGCTGCAGGTTTATTTCCGCCTGTGCGTGGTTGGATGGATCGGCCAATTGGGTAGTCATTAAATGAAAGTTTTCTTTATGCCACTCGTGTCGTTGCGCAAACGTCAACATTTTCGGGGCGGGGTCGCATCACCAGATAGAAGGCCAGCGCGAACACTAGATTACCTGACAGTGAGCGCAAGCCAAATACCCATGTCGGCGGATATCCAGGAAGGCCAACCGTGAGTGCTTGTAGCCAGCCGGAAAAACCCCGTTCATATGCCGTTGCATAAAAATATGCCGCGGTATTCGTAACCAAATAGAAAAGCAAAGTTCCTCCAATTCCGGCTCCCAATAAAACCAAGGCCGTCCGTCGGTTGCGCAAAAAATGGCCCCCCATAAACAGAAGGGAAAAAACCAGCAACAGGATGATGGAGTAAGGGTTTACCAGGGGTTGGTTATAATGCAGGTTAAGGAGAATGTCGCTGATGATAAATGCACCGAATGTAAGCCCTGCTCCAAGGTGACGTGGAAAAAACATTCCCCCACAAAGGGCCAATGATGCCATCGGTGAAATATTAGCCAAGGCCTCGGCCGTGCCATTCCCTGCGTATGCGGGTAACGTGCGGATTGCAACGAAGATAGAAATTAGAAGTATGCTGATGACCGATCGCCAGACCATAATGCGCGTAAGTTATCCTATTTCTGCTCCGGTTCTAGGACGTGATGTCACTTTTGAGGGGGCGGATTCCATTTTCTCAACTACTCACCTCCCGTTGCCGATAAATCCAATCTTTAATACAGCCTCCCTTGAATGAAGCGCTCATCTCCCGGGCATGTGATCACCCCCCCGAGAAAATTATGCAATCCGTTGATTAGCAACGTCTTGTGTGTAATTCCGTGCTCTCAAGCTTACTAGAAAGTTCACTAACGCAAAATATCAATGAATGTTCCATGTGGAACACTGTGCTCTCAGTGGGTTGCCCTGCCATACAGATGCCGTAAGTTGCCGTTTCCCCGCAACAGAAACGAACCGTAAAGCCTGTTTTGTATATCTTTCCCAAAACTTACGACGTCATTGTGATCGGTGCCGGGCATGCCGGCATTGAGGCGGCAATGTCTGCGGCTCGGCTCAACTGCAAGGTGGCCGTCCTCACTCAAAATCTTGATACGATCGGACAAATGTCCTGTAACCCGGCTATTGGCGGTCTCGCCAAAGGCCACATGGTGAGGGAAATTGATGCACTTGGTGGCGCCATGGGATTAAACACCGACGCAACCGGAATTCAATTTCGGATGCTTAATGCGAAAAAGGGTCCGAGCGTGCGTGCCCCCAGGGCTCAATGCGATAAAAAGGCCTACCAATTCAGGATGAAAAACCTCTTGGAAACCCAGCCCGGTCTGGATTTGCATCAAGGGAATGTCTCGGAGCTGATGGTAAATGGTGATCGCATCACCGGAGTGTCGACAAATCTCGGAATATCTTTTCGCTCTAAGGCCGTTGTCATTAGTTCTGGAACCTTCATGCGCGGGTTATTGCATGTAGGCAAACAAAACGAGAGCGGAGGGCGAATGGGAGATGCCGAATCAACCCTTTCAAATGCGTTATTGAAGCTAGGCTTTGCCATTGAGCGCTTCAAAACGGGTACCCCCTGCCGCATCAATGGCAGATCCATTGATTATTCGGTGTGTGAAAGACAGGATGGTGATCAAAAGCCCCCTTTATTCAGCTTTATGGCTGACACGATAGGTGACGAAACCCATTCATCCCAAAACCATGCAACCTTTACGCTCAATCACTGGGGTGATCCATTGTTCCACATGGAACAATCACCGTGCTGGATTACCTATACCAATGGATCGACACACGATATTATTCGATCCAATTTGGATCAATCGCCGATGTATTCAGGATCGATCGAAGGGGTCGGCCCACGATATTGTCCATCGATCGAAGATAAGGTCGTAAAATTTGCTGAGCGCGAACGTCATCAGATCTTCCTCGAGCCGGAAGGACGACACACCAATGAATACTACGTCAACGGGGTATCGACCTCGCTGCCTTACTCTGTTCAACACGAATTTATTCGTTCAATAGCAGGGCTGGAAAAGGCTGAGATGATACGACCTGGATATGCGGTTGAATATGACTACTGCCCGCCCACACAGCTTGGTTCAACACTAGAAACCAAAAAAATCGAAGGGCTCTACTTCGCCGGGCAAATCAATGGTACCTCCGGTTATGAGGAGGCTGCGGCACAGGGGCTCGTCGCAGGAGCAAACGCGGCGCTAAAGATAAAGGGGAAAGAGCCCGTCGCATTGTCGCGAGCGGACTCATACATCGGAGTAATGATTGATGACCTGGTTACCTCTGGCGTAACAGAGCCTTACCGAATGTTTACCAGTCGGGCGGAATATCGCTTATTACTCCGACAGGATAATGCCGACCTGCGCCTTACCCCCATCGCAGAAAATTGCGGTCTGGTTGATGGTCATCGTGCCGATCGCACAAATACAAAAGCACAATTGCTTCAACAGGGGATCAGGCTTGGCAAACAACAGGTTCACGAAGGCTTAAAGCTGAACGAGTGGTTCCGTAAACCCGGCAATGCCGTGGCGAGATTACCCACAGATATAACCAACCAATTTAGTAAGCAAATCTGGGACTTGCTAGAAATAGAATTTAAATATGTCGGCTATATTGAAAGGCAGGAAAATATGGTTGAGAGAACTCGACAAATGGAAAATCACAAGATTCCCTCAGATATCAATTACACAGCCTTAAGCGGGCTGAAAAAAGAAGCCGCGGCCAAACTCTCAACGATTCGTCCTGCCACACTCGGACAGGCCGGGAGAATTAGCGGTGTCACGCCGGCTGACGTCGCCGTTCTAACAGTATGGCTAAACAGCAGAACAACCTAACCCGCTTGTAGTAAACGGGTTGCAGGATATAGGTCGGGCCTATGGCGCTATAGAAAGAGACTTTATCCAATGATCAAGGAGCTCATCAACATCCATCCTGACTCGATAATTCTCCGAGTATTGTGCCCAAAGTAATTTACCTCGTCTGGAAATTAGCGCCATGGCAGGACGAGCAACATCTTCTCCGGTAAAAGGATTTCCCCCGGCGTCTCGAAGTCCAAACTGATCCATTATTTTCCCCTCCTCATCGGACACTATCTGGAAATCTACGGAGGATAATCGTTTGGCCTTCCGAGCATCATCTGCTGAGCAGGACGCGATGGCCAAAATTTGAATTCCAGATTCCATAAACCTTGATTGCGCTTTCTGAAGCTGGACCAGCTCCCCGATGCAAAAAGGTCACCACCACCCGCGGAAAAAAACGAGTAGTGTGGCGGTGGAAGTATTATGTATTGGACTGGGGTTTTCTTTAACGGTCAGCTTCGCGGGGGAGCGTTCTAAGGTGGGAGGAGAACGACCCAATTGGAAAGATTCGCCACTGGCATCAAGGAAAACTTCCTCTTCGTCAGTGGCTCTGAGTGTGATCTTCAGATCACCCTCTTCCGTGCCAGGAGAAGGGGCAACAAAATCCAGGGCGCCTTCATTTGCCAGATGAGCGGAGTCAGCTAAAGAGGCGAAGCCAATAATTTCATCACCCATATCAAGCGCCGGGTTCATCTTCGGGTAAGAGGAGTAGAACTGGGTCCACCAGACAAAGCCGGTTGCGATTAGTAAGGCGCCAATATTTAGACTAAGAAGCCAGGCACGTAATGGGCGAGCGGCCAGGAGCATGCGAAAAAGAACAATCATAGCAGCAAGGATAATAAAGAGCTCTGCTGTGGGCCATTGCCGATGATTTCCGAAAAAGAGCCCAAAAGCCACATGAGCAATGCATGAGAGCGGAATGAGCAAAAATACCACCATTGAGCGGGATTTTGAGTGGCGGGGTGATTGTTGACGCGTATTCACCTGAAGTTCGTGTGATTAAAAATACAATCTTCGAATGGGCTAGACTCTTCCCAAGAAACAAAAAGCGGGGCGGCGTCGATCCATAAGGATGCGGCGCGGCACGCAATTAGCTAGAATGATCATTGGGTTGGTTGGTTATGACATCTCGAGATTCCATGCACTGTTTAACGGCAACCACCATCTCGGGGATGGAACCGACTGTTAAATCGGCAATAACATGATTGGGTCTCTGCTCTTCAGCATTCAATACCCTTACCGTTCGGCCAATTCCAGCATTTTGAGCCATTTCGATGTCTCTGTCCTGGTCCCCAACGAGTAGGGACGTTGCAGGATTAATCGCGTGGTCCTTGCAAGCCTGTTCAATCATTCCGGGGCGGGGCTTTTCCCAGTCCTCAGTGCCAGGCTCTCCAGTGTAAATATAAATACCATCGAAATTCGATCCATATCGATCGTCAAGGGAGGCTTGCATCGATTCATGGATCGATGCAAGGTCCTTAGTTGTAATCAATCCCTTACTTACACAGCGCTGTGAGCTAACAATAATAACCAACCAACCAAAAGAGTGAGCAGATTGTAAAAGCTCACCGATGCCCTCATTTAAAGCGAAATCTTCAGAGCTGGTAACATAACCTGAGCCGGGGGAGCGATTTACAACCCCATCCCGGTCAAGGAATAAGCAATGTCTTAAGCATTGGTAATTGGAGAGTTCTCTCACTTTAAAAGGGATTACCTCAACAGAAGAAATCGTCAATACTATCGTTAAAAAGATTTACCGCACCCCAGGTAGATAAGGGCATCTGGAAAGATTTCCAAAAATGAGTGCAACCAGCCCCCGTTCAGAGGTTTTGTAGCTCACAAAAGACCCGAGACGGAGCTTCTCTGATTTAGGGGCTGGCGCACTCTAATTGGTTTACCTTAAAGCTTCAGCTCGACCAGCATAACTTTTGGTATCAACAATGTGTCGCAAATTTAAAATATTATGCCACATGTGATAATAAAGACAAGTAAATTTTAAATTTGGTGGAATATTCGCTTTATATAGCGATTCTTAGACACCTTTGTAATGCCTTGCTCTTCCACGCTCTTCTCTCTGGGGGTTTTCTCAGATGTGCAGTATGCCGACAGGGAAAAAGAGGGGAATTGTCATTTTCGGGAATCGCTGAAATCTTTGAAGGGGGCAATCGAATGCTTCAATTCCAGGAACTTGGAGGCGGTAATAAATCTCGGCGACCTAGTTGATTCGAATGAGCCCGCTCATCTGGATGCTGTCATGGAGGTATTGGAAGGGTGCATTCACCCATTTATCCATGTTCTGGGCAATCATGATCTTCTTGGTCCGGTGACACGTCGCGAGATGGAATCCCGATTGGGTATTGTGAATTCATGGGGTGAGAAAATAAAGAGGGATAACTGGCGAGTCATCGTTGTTGACTCGACAGAAATATCGGTGGCGCCGGACGGCTTGCGCCACAGTCAGGCCGATCGGACAATCCAGAAATTAAGGCAAGAGAAAGACCCCTGTGCTGAAAATTGGAATGGCATGGCTGGAGATGCGCAAATGGTCGAATTGGGTCGAGTGTTAGATAGAGCCTCCCTTAATGGTCATAACTGTCTTATTGTTAACCACATGGTCACAGGCGACGATTCAGGAAGTTCGCGCCATCGCTGCTGGAACCATCACCGGCTACGACGAGTGATGAACTCAAGCTCAAGTGTTGTCGCCCATTTTAATGGACACGACCATCGTGGAGGTTTTGCCACAGATCCCAAAAGCGGCATTCATTATCTCACCTTCCCGGCGATATGCGATGCTGTGGACGGAATAGGCGCACATGGCATTGCCCACTTTGCAAAAAATTCAATTACTGTAGAGGGTATGGGGAGAGTGAAATCAAGACGACTCGATGTGATAAAGCGATAATTGTTGAATTTTATTGCTCAATTCCAAAATAAGTTAATAGCAGGTCCTCTTTTGAGCTGGGGTTACGCATCGAGTGATCTTCGCCAGGATCAACAATGAGGCAGTCGCCTTGAGAAACGGGAATTTCCTCCCCGTTAAGAATCATCATACCTATACCCGACTCGACAAGGTAAACCTCCCACATATCAGGGTGTTGATGAGGGGGACAACATTGACCGGGCTTGATCGTTGACTGACTGAAGTTGGTAAGTTTAGGGATTCGTCCTTTTTTAATAAGGACCTTCTTGCGAATCATCGGGTCATGAGAAACGCCGGTATCAGGAATTTGGGACCGATTAATCAGCTTCATTTATCGCAACCTCTTTATTTTAAGTATCTTATGGTATTCTAAGGCGTATCGTTAATGAGCGTTTTTGCTCTTTCTTCATCCTCCTCACAAACCTGTACTCGCACACCGGATTTGGTAGCAAAAAGATATGGCGCAACAGTTGCGACCGTTTCATCGGGGATAAAAGATTTTATCCCGTTGGCATCTAGGCGAATCTGTATGCTTTGGGCCTGGGATATGTTCAAGCAATTGGCAACCGTTCGCATGACTTAGTATTCGTTCGCCTTTTTATGCGTTTTTGAGTCGGATTTAACTCTACTGGTTTCCATGCGTATACATTCTCCTTCGTAAACTGCTATATTGTCAAAATGGGCATGTTCACGACTGAATAGGCCCTTAGCGGTCCGGGGTGCATACTCAATGGACGATCCGCCATGGAAGGTGCTGAACAAAAAGGTTCCAACAAGGCTTTCTGTCTCATTTGTAGACCTCATTTTTACTTTTTCGGTTTCTACAACCCTTTTACCATCAACGTAAAGACGGACAAACCCGTCAGCGACATTTGATGAACTGTTAATCTTGATGTGAAGAGATACAGAATGATATACACCGGGTTTAAATGAAAATGCACTCGCGGTTTTGGTTATGCCATATTTGATCTTCTTTTCCTGATCATAGATATAGGTGGAAATCCCTCCCTTTGGCCGAAATCCTACTCTAGCGCTCCATCCGGCAGCTTTGGTTGGCTTGCCGCCGGTAACAGGGTTTTTAGGGCCCAGTCCGTGTAATTTTCCACCTTTCACAAACTGAAATCCTTCAGGAAAGAGAACGTCATAACACAAGGTCATCTCGTTGCCCTTCCTTTTGAGCGGAAATGCTGCTACAACCCTTTCACTGCCTCTTTCCATTCCTACATAATCAACTCGGATGGCACCTCCTGAGCCGGCGGCTCCCCTGGCCGATATGCTAATTTGCTTTTTTCTTAACAGCAGCTCCTCGGCAGAAGAGTATGGATATTCAAAATCCAGAAAAAGGAGGGGCTTGCGTTCATCAAGCACATTAGCAACAAGGCTTTTCTTAACGAAATACCCAACTCCTAAAACACAGAATAGAATCCATACACGGACAGTTATTCGCGCCTCTTTAAGAAAGAAATGAAATTTGGCCATGTTTCATCTTCTTATTAAAGACGTTAACAAGTTAAAAAATAGGTTGTTCCACATTGAAAAGAAAGGTGTTCCTCGCCCCCGGGACACTGTTCACAAAAGGCCAATAAAAGGTTAATATCTGCGCAATTCTGGGACTAAAGATTTTAAAAGGGATTTACGGACAGATATCAACAATCTATTAACCGGATACTGATTAAGCAAAAGGACAACTCCGACAAAGCAAATTCGCAAATCAACGCTCATCAGAAGACTCCCAAAGCTTCTTATCGAGTGCAGATTTAGCCGCCGAGACCTCGGCTTCCTTTTTGCTCGATCCAGACCCCTGCCCAAGCGTGAGCTCACCCCATTTTACCTCTGAAACAAACATTCTTTCATGGTCAGGGCCGGATTCATCTACAACAAAGTATGCTGGCGGGAAATGAGCCAACCGCTGTAAAATTTCCTGAAGCTCCCCCTTTGGGTTTTTTTCTATTGGCCCAGCAGCAAGCCTTTCTATCTTGGGAGCAGCACAAAGCAGCACAAACCTTCTGGCTTCCTCGAGCCCTGAATCCAGGTAAACTGCACCGACAAGGGACTCAAAGGCGTCCGCCAGTGTACTGGCCCTTTCTCTGCCACCAGAGGCGTCCTCACCCTTGCCAACAAGGAGATATTTACCAAGCTCTATGTCTCGTGAGTATTCCTGAAGCGCATCCCGAGAAACCAAGCGGGATCGCAATTTTGTCATTGAGCCCTCAGAAAAGTCGGGGAAGCGCCTGAAAAGATCAACCGTTAGGACGAGCTGAAGAACAGCGTCTCCAAGAAACTCCAACCTCTGGTTATCGAAATGAGGCCGGTGGGTTTCATAAGCAAGACTAGGATGAGTAAGCGCCTCGGCAAGAAGCAAGGGATTACGAAACTTGTAATCAATTATTTTTTCCAGGGATTCCATGAGCGACACACTTTCTCAAAGGGAAATATTTCCCCGCGCATAGACCGCAAAAAACACGGACACGCATGCTAAAGTTTACCGAGTGGGGTGACCGACGGGACTCGAACCCGCGACAACCGGTACCACAAACCGGGGCTCTACCAACTGAGCTACGGTCACCATTTCTCGATAATTGTTATGTTATCCTCCCGCGGGAGGACGAATCAACTGGGATAATCCGTCTGCTCGCGGGAGGATTGGAACACTAACAAGCCTATGCGCTCGAGTCAATGCCTTGCATCATGGTGATTTGAGGGCAAAATCAACAGGTGAATTCAACGACAGCTTTTAAGGAATGGTCGCTGGTGTGTGATGCGCTTGGCTCAGGCGATCAAAGTATTATTATGCGCAAGGGCGGCATTCATGAGGGAGGAGGAGGATTCTCTTTTGATCATTCCCAATTTGCCATGTTTCCCACGCTCTTCCATGAACAACAACAGCATTTACGCACCCGTTCTGTGAACGAGGAGCATCTTGGTCAAGAGCACCAGCCTGGGGACAAGGTGTTTATAAGATATTGGGCAACCCTGAGTTCTGTTTGGAACCTCGGAGACTGGAAAACCATCGAAAGGATTGAGCCATTTCACATTTGGAACCGCGCAACGATACGTGAACGCTTTGAATGGTCTAAATCGTCAGCAGACTCCCCGGGAATAAAGATGGCACTTGTGCGCATATACCGCCTCGAACAACCATGGCAAATAGAATACCAGCGCAACCATGGAGGCTGTCGCTCATGGCTTACGCTTCCGGAAATTTTCACCCCGCCCCGAGAAACCTGCAAACCGGTGCTCAGTGAGGATGAATTTTCGAAAATCAGAGAGGGTCTGGAGGAAATTGCAGGATTGCCGACACATTAATCAGAACTTGGATTAAGGGGCTTAATATCGTTCCTAAGGCGACGATCAACAACAAAAGGTCCCCCCGGAAGCAAGGCTGCAATTAGGAGGATAAGCGCCCTGCCTATCGACCAACGACGGGCACGCATGGCGTTAAGAAGGGCAAGACAAAAGAGAACAAACAAAAGGCCGTGGATAGATCCGACGAGGGCAACCGCTTCAGGAACAGCAAAGAAATATTTCAGCGGCATGGCAATAATAAGCAGCGCCAGAAATGAAATGCCCTCCATCAAGCCCAACAAACGCAGCCGGCTAACAGGATCATTGAACGCGCCCATCCCCGCCCTCTACCTAGCGAATAATGCCGCGCTGACTGGCCTCCACAAAAGCGATCAGCTCATTCACGGGACATTCAACCCCTTCTCCGGAATAAAGGCCCTTAAGTTCGGCAAGGGCTTCATCCAAGGTGAGGTTCCGCTTGAAAATGACCTTGTATGCCTGCTTAAGCGCACGAATTTGATCTTCGGAAAACCCGTGCCTCTGTAATCCCACCGTGTTAACACCTCGCACCTGTGCGGGATTGCCATCGGCGATCATAAAGGGCGGCACATCCTGAACAATCTTTGAACAGCCTCCGGTAATGGCATGACGACCAACACGACAGAACTGGTGAATGGCTGACAGGCCGCCGAGAATGGCATTGTCCTCCACTGTAACATGTCCGGCAAGGGTTCCATTGTTGGAAAAAATAACACCATTTCCCACGACGCAGTCATGGGCGACATGGGAATATGCAAGAAAATGACCATCGTTACCAATGCTGGTGGAATCACCCTGGGAGGTGCCGCGATTTACAGTGACAAATTCGCGAAAGGTGTTGCCGGATCCGATGTTCAAATAGGTTGGCTCAGCCTCATATTTAAGATCCTGGCTGCGCCCGCCAATGGCGCAGTGCGGGTAAAACTCATTGTTCTCCCCAATGCTGGCAGGCCCCGTCAGGGAAACATGATTGTGCAAAACGCAGCGGCTCCCAAGCTCAACGCCATCCCCGATGATACAATAGGGACCTACGATAACATCGTTACCCAGGCTCGCACCGGCGTCTATAACGGCAGTGGGATGAATATTGGTTAAGGCCACGGTCATAAAGACTCAACCATATGTAATGATGCCGCAAGCAAACGATACGCGCGTAATCAAAAACAAAAGATGCCGGGGTTTCCGGAAAAGCCGGCCGTTACCGCGACAGGAGGCTGAACTTGAGCTCGGCCTCTGAAACAACCTGATCATTTACAATGCACCGGCATTTTGCATGCCCAACGCTGCTTTTGATTTTGAGGGCCTCACCCTCCAGAAAAAGAGTATCTCCGGGCACCACGGGTTTGCGGAACTTCACCTTGTCCGCACTCATGAAATAGCCCACCTTGCCCTGATTTTCCGGTTTGCGCAGCAGCATGATACTCGAGAGTTGTGCCATTGCCTCAAGCTGCAAAACACCCGGCATTACGGGATGCCCGGGAAAGTGTCCCTGGAAAAAAGGCTCGTTAATGGTGACAGACTTGATGCCGGTGCACTTGTTGTCTCCCTCAAACTTGATGATGCGATCCAGCAGCAGGAACGGGTAGCGGTGGGGGAGAATCTGCATCACCTCATTGATGTCTAGGGCTCCCTCACCGGTGGGAATGTTGACCGGTGGTGTCATGGAGATGATTTCACCGAAGGCCTTCTTTAATTGGCGCGCCATTTGTGTGTTGGGTCCGTGGCCCGGCTTGACGCAAATGACATGTCCCATAATGCGTTTGCCGGCGAGCATGAGGTCGCCGATCACGTCGAGGATTTTGTGGCGGGCAAACTCATCTTCAAAACGCAGCGGTTCCTTGCTGAGCACCGAATTGTCACGAACAACAACGGCATTTTCCAGGGACCCCCCCTTGATGAGCCCCTTTTCCAGTAGCGGCTCTACATCTTCATAAAAGACAAAGGTGCGGGCTGGGGCAATTTCCTTTTCGTAGGTCTCAGGAGTGATTTCGGTAGAAAAATATTGTGTCATTTTTCCCTCGGGGCCCACTTGTGTGCAAGAAATCCGGAATGCCTTGTCCGGCACAATGGTTATCAACGAGCCATTGCCCACTTCGATGTGAATGGGCTCCCTCACCTCGAAAATGCTACAGAGCTGATCTTGCTCTTCAATGCCGGCTGTCTTGATACACTCAACGTATGGAGCCGCCGAGCCGTCGCCGATAGGAGGCTCATTGGCATCCATTTCGATGATGGCATTGTCTACACCCATTCCGGTCAGTGCACTGATGACATGCTCAACGGTATGAACCTTTACGGAGCCGACGGCAATGGTGGTTGAGCGCTCAACCTGTTGCACGTTGTCCACGACGGCGGGAATAAAAGGTTGATCATCCAGATCGATTCTCCGGAACAGGATGCCGCTGTTGGGTGGGGCGGGACTCATGGTAAGGGTTACCTTTGAGCCCGTGTGCAATGAGGTGCCTTCCAGTGAAGCGCTGGATGCCAGGGTGCGTTGTGGAGGGATGCTCATTGGGCAGCGGTGCCGGGTTGTAGTAAAACCAGTAAGCTCACTTGTCCCGTCAAATCGCCTTCTAGATTAAAGCGTCGAATTTGGCGTTGATAGCGTCCTTGGTTGCGACTCCAACGATTTCATCTTTACGCTCGCCATCCTTGAAGAACAATAGCAAGGGAATGGACTTTACCCCGAACTCGACGGCAAGCTCTTGGTTACCATCAACATTTACCTTGGCAATCTTTACGGCATCACCTTTTTCCTCAGCCAGTTCATCAAGCAGGGGGCTCAGGGCCTTGCAAGGCCCACACCACTCCGCCCAGAAATCGACAAGAACCGGTTTGTCGCTTTGCCGAACCTCGGTGTCGAAGTTTTCAGAGTTAAGGTTAACGATGCTTTCGTGGGCCATAGCGATAAAAAGGGTATTGTTTCAATGAGTATAAATTGCCTGACACATTTCATTACACGCACAAAAGCACGGCGCAAGCTCCGTTATCCAAACGATAAGCTAATTCAGGCCAGGATTGCCCGATATCGAGAAACAGGTGAGCGACATTAGCCGCGACGCAAAAAACGCGAAAACTTACCCCTTGAGGATTTCCAGAACAAGCAGGACCAGGGAGGCAACAAGGGCAACGATAGCAAATGGCATCAGATCAGGGGGGTGTTAAAGGGTTAGTGCCCGCTCGGGGCTACAGCTGCTGTTTTTTCCAGTCTTGGTATTCCTTAATTTCCGGCAGGATGTTATCGTCGAAAACAAAGGTGTAGTCGACTTGGCCGGCTTGCTTGCCTGTCCGGATCACCTTTTCGTAATTACCGTGCTTGTAGTCACGGAAAGGCACAGCGTATGAAGGTTCACTGGTTTTTTTGTCCTGCTCAAAAACATTTTGCGAGGTAAGCAACCCGACAGCAAATGCAGCAATTGCCAGGACCAAGGCGATGGATGCGAAAGGTGTGATTCCCGCTTCTGCGCTGTCATCATCCAGTTCACCCGACAATTTGCCAGTGGTAATAGGCGCAACGCCGCCGCTGGAGGCACCCGGAGACTGTGCAGGCTGTAACTTTACGGTAGCCTTAGGCAGGGGCTGAGTTCCAGCCGGTTGAGCGGATCCGCCTATCGGAGTCAGTTTGGCAGTGGTTTGAGCCGCGACCGGCGGCGCTGGAGTCAGCGGAACGGTTTTTGCTCCAAGCGGTGGCGCTGGTGCTGCAGGTTTGGGTGCTGGCGGTGCACCGGGAGCCGGTGGTGGCGGCGCTGAGCCGGCAGCGTCTTTACGCAAGGTAATGCGCACTGTTTCTTTTTTTAAAGGAACAGAAGAGGTTTTAGCGGAAGGTTTTTCCGGGGGGTTGGGCTTCTCGTCGCTCATGATTTAAAATCTTTTTTAATCGCCAAAATAGGGGATTGGCCAATTTTATTAAAGGCGAGCAATCCCCCCCATGTCAATGCTTTTAATAAATGCACTCACAATGGGCAGCAAAATGCGATAATATTTCCTAATACGTTCATTTTTACCAAGTTAAAAAGAAAATGGCCCTGTTGGAAGAGCGGGCAAGGTTTTACTTGCTGGAGAATTCATGTTTCTTTATGATGAGCGGTCTGTCCGCAAGGCAGCATTTATGGCCGAAATTCTTGTTACCGGTGGTGCTGGCTTTATTGGTTCTCACCTGATTGAAAGGCTGATACACGACGGTGTATCAGTAACGGTCGTTGATGACTTCAATGATTTTTATGATCCTGAGGTTAAGCGAGCCAATATAGCTCAAGCTGGCGAGACCCTGCGCGTTGTGGAGGGTGATATCTGTGATCCCGCCACTCTTGATGAGGCTTTCCACGGGTGCAATTACGATGCCGTGGTTCATTTGGCTGCGCGAGCAGGAGTGCGTCCCTCACGCGAGCAACCCGCTTTGTATTTACGCACCAATATCGATGGCACGTTTCGGCTACTAGAGGCGATCAAACAGGCGGGGACCCCCAAGTTGATTTTTGCATCAAGCTCATCGGTATACGGGCTCAATAAAAAACTTCCGTTCAGTGAGCTCGACAGGATAGACCAGACCATCAGCCCTTACGCTGCCACCAAGCTGGCGGGCGAACAGCTTTGCTCCACCTATGCACACCTCAATAACATTCGCACGGTGTGCCTGAGGTTCTTTACTGTTTACGGACCCAGGCAACGCCCGGATCTTGCGATATCCAAATTCACTCGCTTAATTAACGAGGGCCAACCGATCCCCAAATTTGGCGACGGTTCCAGCGCACGCGATTACACCTATGTGGATGACATCATAGAGGGGATTGTCGCCGCGCTCGCCTACGACGGCCCCATTTTTGATGTTTTCAACCTGGGGGGCTCGCAGACAACCACCCTTGCAGAGCTTATCGAACTGGTGGAAAAGGCACTCGGCAAGAGTGCTGAAATCAATCAATTGCCGGAACAGCCCGGCGATCTTCCAAGGACCTATGCCGATGTTGCCAAAGCAGGGGAGTTGCTTGGTTATGCCCCGGCCACCCCCATTGCTGAAGGTGTGTCGAAATACGTGAATTGGTACCTCGAACACATGGCAACAGCCACGGGGGGGATTCAATAACCGTAACGGATAATAGTCCGGGGAGGACGAGGCATAATGAAAACGGAGGACGAATATTCCTCAGTAGGGGACTTGTTGGCGGCCCTGATAAGGATTCCAAGCGTAAATCCTGAGGGTGACCCGGGCACCGGTTCCGAGAATACCGGTGAGGAAAAAATAGCCCGCGTCATCAGCCGCATGTTGGAGGGACTTGGCGCAAAGGTGCGACTTGATGAGGTAGAGCCGGGTCGTCCAAATGTGGTAGCGACCTTCCCTGGCGGAACCGGAAAGCCGGCGGTCCTCCTTGGCCCCCACCTGGATACGGTTGGCGTTGGAGCAATGAGCATCGACCCGTTCGGGGGCGATCGTCATGAAGGAAAAATTTACGGTCGTGGCGCATGTGATACCAAGGGAACAATGGCCGCTATGCTCTGGGCGTTGAAGGAATTGGGCGTGGAGCGGATCAGCGACCTCGATATAGGGGTGAGCTTTGCCGGGTTTATGGGCGAGGAAACCGGTCAGCCAGGATCACGTCATTTTGCCAGGAAGTATGCCGGAAAATACGCATTTGCCCTCGTTGGCGAGCCCACATGCTGCCAAATTGTTCATAAACACAAGGGCACCCTGTGGCTGGAAATATCCGCTGCGGGCAAATCAGCGCACGGCTCAACACCGGAACGCGGAGAAAACGCAATAGTTAAAATGGCGGAGCTGGTAAACCTGCTGGAGACAAAATTCAGCGGGGAACTCTCCAGCGAAATTTACCGCGACAAGACCTTGGGCCACCCGACCATCAACATCGGCAGGATTCATGGCGGGACGCGCACCAATATTGTCCCGGGTGCTTGCTCAATATCCGTGGACCTGCGAGTTACACCGGCCCTTGATCCTGAAAACGCACTCACGCTGGTGCGGGATTTTGTGGAGGCACACGGTGAGGGCAAGATGACGGTACAGGCAGGGCTGAGATGTCAGCCCCTGGATACCCCCAGCGATAATCGGTTCGTCCAGCGATTGCTTGCCCTGCCCTGTGCCCCGGGACTTGCCGGCGCACCCTGGTTTTGTGATGCGGCGGTTCTGGCCGGGGAGGGTGATATTCCCGCGGTGGCGGCAGGACCGGGAGACATTGCCCAGGCCCACACCGCAGACGAGTGGATTGTGGAAGAGGAGCTTGAGCGCGGGGTGGATTTCTACAGGCAATTCCTGGAGGGCCAGATCCGTTCAGCGCAAATTTAAGAATACTGTCTACAGGGTCTTGATGCGGATATTGCGCCAACGGCATTTGGCGCCTTTTGGCCAACCGCCACCGCCGTGAACCTGCACAGCAATGCTGCCTTTTCCGCCAAGGGTTTTGGCAATATTATCACGATCAAACCCCGGACCTTTGTAAGTTGCGGCATTGAACTCGCAGATTTTCTCCCCGTTAATCCAGGTGATAATCCTGGGGTGCTTGCCGACACAGGTGACCCGCACACTGTTCCAGTCGTCCACCTTGTAGACAGAGCAGAATTTTTCACCTGAAATCGAGTAACCAAGCGGTGGTTTTTGATCCTTCGTGCGTGGTTTCAGGCCGACGAGCTTGCCGTTCTCCATGTTGCCATCAATATCAAAGTGACGGGTGTTAAATCCGCCGGTTCCCTCGCCATAGATGTGCCCGATATTGCCTGCGTCATGGTAGTCCACCATCATTTGCAGGCATTGGCCTCTGTCATTGCCACGTAAAAACAGCCCGCTGCACACTCCCCAGTCGGGCCGTATATCCAGGCGCAGGTCAAAGTCAGAGAAATGGTCATCGGTTAAAAGAATGCCGCCATTTCCCGAACCCGGTGGGTCCTGCTCACCGGTAATCGTGTTGTCTTCGGCTCGCCAGACCCCACCCGTGCCGTGACCGATGCGTTGCGGATTCTTGTGCCAACCCTTCAGGGTTTTGCCGTCAAAGAGGCCGGTAAACCCCTTCTCGACCTTTGTTGCTGCGGATAAACGTGGGGTTCCTGCGCCCAGTGCGGCGGCGCATGCTGAGGTTTCAAGAAAGCGACGACGGGTAATGTGTTGCATACAGTGCGGATTTTTATCAGAGCGCAAGGCGATGATCAAGAACGGATGAGGGTCTTTAAGCGGGCTCCCGCTCCGATAATTTGCAAATTGCCAACGTGCGACGACCATAGCCAGCACATTATGGCCAAGCAAACAAACGCCATCAGCCCCACCCGGCAGGAGGACTTCCCCGAGTGGTATCAGCAAGTTGTTCGCGCTGCCGATCTTGCCGAGAACTCGGAAGTGCGCGGCTGCATGGTTATCAAGCCCTGGGGGTATGGGCTATGGGAGTGTATCCAGCACCAGTTGGACGCGATGTTTAAGGCAACAGGCCACAAGAATGCCTACTTTCCGCTCCTGATCCCGCTCTCATACCTTGAGAAGGAGGCCGAGCATGCCGAGGGCTTTGCCACCGAGTGTGCCGTGGTTACCCATCACCGGCTTGAGGTGCAGGCAGGGGAAGACGGAAAAACGAAAATGGTTCCCACCGGTAAGTTAACCGAGCCCTTCGTGATACGCCCGACCTCCGAGACCATCATTGGTGCGGCTTTCTCACGCTGGGTGGAAAGCTACCGTGACCTGCCTCTGTTGATTAACCAGTGGGCCAACGTCATGCGCTGGGAAATGCGCCCCCGCCTTTTCCTGCGCACTGCCGAGTTTCTTTGGCAGGAGGGACATACTGTTCACGAGACCGACGGGGAGGCCTGGGAGGAAACCGAGAAGATCCTGGATATCTATGAAAAATTTGCGCGCGAACACCTTGCCATCCCGGTGATTACCGGAGAGAAGACAGAAAACGAACGGTTTCCCGGCGCAGAGCGAACCCTTTGCATTGAGGCGATGGTGCAGGACCGAAAGGCGATCCAGGCCGGCACGTCCCACTTCCTTGGCCAGAATTTCAGCAAGGCATCGGACATCAGCTTTGCCGGCCGTGATGGCACCAAGCAATTTGGCTGGACCACCAGCTGGGGTGTCAGCACGCGACTTGTGGGCACCCTCATCATGGCTCACGGCGATGATGACGGCGTAATCATTCCGCCGCGTGTTGCTCCGACGCAGGTTGTTATTCTTCCCGTTGTCCCCAAGGAGGAAGTGCGTGAGGCGGTGCTGGGCGCAGCAGATGAACTTGCTGCCGAATTGCAAAAAACCCAGTATTGTGGCGAGCCCCTCCGAGTGGAGATCGACAAGCGGGAAATGCAGGGAGGGGCAAAGAACTGGGAATGGATCAAGAAGGGGGTGCCGCTGCGCATTGAAATAGGCCCGCGTGATATCGAAAAAGGAACGGTGGCTGTTGCCCGCCGTGACATGTCGCCCAGAGACAAGCAATTCCTTGGCCGGGAAGAGGCATTAACCGAGACGGCAAACATCCTTGGCGAGATTCAGAGCTCGCTGCTTGAGCGTGCCACGCAATTAAGGGACAACAACAGCCGGAAAATTGACTCCATGGATGATTTTGTGGAGTATTTTACCGCCGAAAATCCTGACAAGCCGGAAATGCACGGCGGCTTTGCACTGTGTCACTGGGCCGGGTCCAATGAGGATGAGGAGAAGCTGGCCAAGGACCACAAGGTGACGATCCGCTGCATACCAAACGGCAAGGAGTTTATCGAGGAAGGCAATTGTATCCTCACCGGCAAGCCAAGCTCACGGCGGGTGATTTTTGCCAAGGCATATTGATCCCTGAAAGCCCGCCGGAGAATTAGCCGCCCGTGAATTGTGCCGCTAGTTGGTGGCGAGGAAAGTTGCCACTTCCTTACGCCAGGCCTCACTGGGATAGCCATGGCTAACCTGCAGGTAAATATTCAAGGCGTGCTCTGCTCCGGGGGCGCCGGGATGATCGGCCTGGGAGAGAATTTCCGCCATTACCGGTAGCTTGATGTCAGCAGGGCGGTGATGAAGGTCCTGGAGCAATGCCTGCATGGCGCCGCCGGTAACGCCCCGGTTTGAGATCAGCCAGGCAACAGGCGCATACGCATCGTCGGGGGTAAGGTTGGCAACATGGTCGGCCAGGTCAGTCTGGTTTTCCTCGGGAGCATCCATCAGCAGGGAAAGCATTTGCCGGTGCCGGGAACCGTCATCTTCAGCGGTAAAGGCTTCTTCAACGGCTTGTGGAGACCATGTGATCCGGGGTAGACCGGCCAGGGGATTTGAGGCCGGGGCTTTGGCATGCAATTCCAGCACGGGGGCAGGGTGCGCCTTGGGCCCGGAAGTTTGCCGGGAAGTCGGCGATTGCGCCTTCAGCCCGGGATGACTTTCGAGGGCAATCGCGGGGGCGGCGGTTTCGTTGGTTACAAGCCTGAGGGAAAAGAAGAGGGCGGCAACACAACACCCGGCGGCCAGCAGGACATAGAGGCGATTTTTCACAACAATTGAATATCGGGCCGGTTGCCCCGCCGCATCAAATGCAATTTTTTCGAAAGTCCCGGGATCAATTCTCGGCACCGGGTTGCGCCGGAATAATAAAGAACTCCTCATCGATGATGAGTTCCGGCACTGCGTTAATAAGGAAAAGGCCAATTTTACCGGGTTCATTGCGCCTGTAGGAACCCAGTGCCCAGCCACCACCAACCTGTGTTTTTTGGAAGATTACCCCGCCAAAGGCACGCCAGCGCCCACCGACCGAGTTTTTGTATCTTCCGCCGATTTCACCCGTAATGGGAGAGAAGCGCGCACGCTTGAAATTGGCCGCGTCCGTGAAATTGGCCCTCCGGCCAGCAAGGGAAAAATTGTCGCTCAAGGATAAGCCGTCCACCATGACATCACCGATATTTACATCCCCGGGAGCGGGCGGAAAATAATGTGAGCCGATGATGGATGCCTCGTATTCATAACCGGACGGGTAATAATTCCGGTAACGTGTATCATCGGTCTTATAGAGGGTGAGCGTGCCATCGAAATCACTGGTGTTGGCGACCTCCTGGAAAACAATTGTGCCGATGATGATGTCCTCACGCCTCTTGTTGCTCCTCTGGGTGTGCGAATTGGACTGGAAGGCAAATTCATTGAGGCGATTGAGATAACCGCCGGCATAGCCCACCACGTTCCCGGTCGTGCGGGTGTAGAACCCGGCATAGCCATCCTGTCTCAC
>JAAESJ010000348.1 GCA_024229495.1 Verrucomicrobiaceae bacterium
GACAAGTGGATAATGTTCCTGCGCGCCGTATCCCGCTACGCCATGCTGGAAGTCTTCCTTGTAGCGCTCACCGTTCTGCTGATCAAGGAAATGCCGGGAGGCAGCCGTATCACCCTGCAGTCAGGCTTTTACACATTCAGTACCTCTGTCCTGCTAAGCCTGTTTACCGCACACTGGATGGAGCGCATTAACAGGCATTAGCACCACAAACCCGTAAAAGCACTCAGGAGAGGAAAGTGCAGACATACTGACAAATGCCCTCTTCCACGGAAATCGTGAATCCGGAATTTTCCGGGACCTCAAAGCGCTCTCCTGAACCATAACGCACAGAGCATTCTCCTCCATCCTTTACAACTGAGCATTGACCGGCAGTAATTTCCATACACTCAGCGACTTCGGTCGCGAAATGATATTCCCCGGGGTAGATGATCCCAAGGGTAACCTGTGCTCCATCGACAAGGGCAAGGGAGTGTGAAACTACCTTGCCATCAAAGTAGACATTGGCGATAGCTGTGGCGGAAACGTTTTCAAAAGTCATGGTCAGGAAAGCATATTATCCCTGATAAAACGGTTCATGACAACTCAATCACAGCCTTATTGCTGGTAGAAACAATAAGGGATTGCACCTTTTCCACTCCAATGCCAAAAATGCCCGCAAGGGCCTTCCGGTAACAGCTCATCTGGTTCGCGTATTTTTCTATGATTGCCTCCGGTTCAATCGCATCCGTCTTGTAATCAATGATGGTTATTCTCTGAGGTTTACCATCATTCCCGCGGAAAAGATGCATCCGGTCCACAATGCCCGAAAGCCACTTTCCATCCTGGATTACCTCAACCGCCTGTTCCCTGAACAGCTCAACCTCTGCAGTATTCTTCTCAAAAATCCGGTGAATTTTGGCATCCGAAAGGACTTCCTCCACAATCATGCCCGCCCTGCTCCTGGGCAGCCTTGGAATCTCTCCCGGATCAAGCCACGCAATTCCCTCAAACAATTCATGAACCTCGCTACCCACCCTCATGCCTGTCCCTGCAACTGCCATCGCGGAACCACCGGCCTTGGTTCCGGATGGAGAGAACCTTTCACGAAGAGGTTCCGCTTCTCCCAACCCCACATTGTGACCTGTTTTCAACCTCCTGGGCTTAATGCTTTCCTGCCAACTCGAGTCGTCCCCGGCAAA
>JAAESJ010000349.1 GCA_024229495.1 Verrucomicrobiaceae bacterium
GGCGGCGGGTTCCGGAGCAGGTGGGGTAACGGGCTTTTCTTCCGCGGCAGGTTCCGGAGCAGGTGGGGTAACGGGCTTTTCTTCCGCGGCGGGTTCCGGAGCAGGTGGGGTAACGGGTTTTTCTTCCGCGGCAGGTTCCGGAGCAGGTGGGGTAACGGGCTTTTCTTCCGCGGCAGGTTCCGGAGCAGGTGGGGTAACGGGCTTTTCTTCCGCGGCAGGTTCCGGAGCCGGGGGTGCAACGGGTTTATTTTCCGGAGCGGGTGGCAACAAGGGGGCGGGTGGCAAGAGAGGACTCGGAGCAGGAGCAGGCTTTACATAAGTGGGGTTGGGGAAGAAGGCATACTCAATGCTGCGCTTTTCCGGGCTTTTCAGGGATTGTCCGAGCCCACTATTTTTTGCATTCAACGCTGCGATCATCGCGTCTTGTTCTTCATCTGAGAGTTCACCATTCTTATCGGCGTCGTGTTTTGCGATTTGTTTTTCTTCCGATGCCAGCAGGTTCCTGAGTGCATCGAGTTCGGGCGTTGTTTCGGGATCGGTGGGGTCAGATTTTGCACGCAACTCATCGCCGTCGGAAATTCCGTCCTTGTCCGTATCGATATTGTCTTGGTAGTGGCCTTTGATCTGTTCATCAGTAACCTCAATGGTTTTCTGTGCGTCCTCGAGAGGCTCGGCAATGACATAAGTGACAATGCTCTGGTTTTGTTGCCGGTAGCGGGCATTGATTTCAACGTCTGAGGGACTGACACCTGCGACGAGGACATCACTGAACTTTTCCAGTCGGATTTTATCACGCACCAACTCGAAGAAATCATCCTGATCCAAGCTGATTCTCGGGAGGCCATAGGAAATGAAATCGTTAAAGCCGTCAGGGTCAAAGCTACCGGTTTGTCTCGACTGAAATGTCCTGATTCCCTGAACCTCCTTCATGACATCCTCATCGGATACAAAAATTCCCAACTCATCGGCCCGCTGACGGAAGATGGTCAGGTTATAGGCAAAGGCCTGCAGGGAGCCGAGTGATCCTCCCCCGCCGCTTTCACTGGAGAGCTTTAAGGCCATGTCCTGGTAACCGAGTTGCCAGGTCAGGGAATAGAGGTTCCTGAGGTTTTCGAAATCAAACTGGTTGTAGTCAATGCCACCGATTTCAAAGAGCTTTGCAGTGCGGGAATCGTCCACTCCCTTGCCGGCATCGTAAAAGAAGGTGAATGCAATGATGACGATAACGGCAACGCCAATCATCAGCCATTTCTGTTGGGTGCGAAGTAAATTTAGCATCTTTTTGGTAAGGTAAATTGGGTGGAGTCTTTGCTGCGGGGTGTTGACATTAATTGCCGGATAGCAATTCCTCCAATGGAATTTTCTGCCGGCTTTGCAGGTCTGGATGAATGGAGAGATTCAGCGGTCAGGTTCCCAGTTTGCGGTCCATTGCGGGATCGGCAGCAGTACCGTTTTTCTGGGCTTCCAAATAGAAATTGCGGGCTCTTACAAGCTGTGGTGGTGAATCGGTAACATAAAGGTAGGCTAGATTGTAATAGGCATCGCCGAAGGTGGGATCTATGGCGATTACCCTTTGGAATTCCTCACGGGCCCTTTCGCGCAAGCCTCTCTCGATGAAGATGGCACCAAGGTAGTGGTGGGCCTTGGCATTGTTAGGCGCAATCTGCAGTCCCTGATCGATGCTTTTTACCGCGCGCTCATTGAGTCCATTGCGGTAGTAATACACCCCAAGGATAAAGTGGGAATAGTCATCTTCCGGGTTATATTTGATTGCGCTGTTGAATAACATTTCCGCCTCCTTGCCCTTGTTCAGGCGCATTTTAATAATCCCCATGTTCCGCAGGCTGTAGACGTTATCAGGGACAATCTTGAGGAGCTCGGTGTAGCCCTGCTCACATTGCAGGTAGTTTCCCCTGGCAAAATCGGAAGCGATGGCCCGGGCGAAATCAGTGAGATTTTCGTTAAGTCCAAGGCTGGTGAGCTTACCGCTGTTGTCAGCGGTGATTTCCGGGTAATTGATTTCCGGGGCAGTGCCACCCTGTTGTATAATCAGGCCACTTCCACCCAGTCCGCCCAGCAGGCTGTCCTTGAGAAGTTCCTGTTCACTGGGCGTAAGCACCGTTCCTTTTTCAGCGAGTTTCTCGATCTGCATGACCAGTCCCTGAGAGACGGACTCGTGGCGGTTTAACTCCGCGAGCACCAGTTCCTTGGCTTGCTTGCGCCATGCCTGAAGCATGATCTGGCGCTTCACGATTGCACGCAACGCTTCATTTTCGGTAAGGGCAGCCTCGGCAATCCGGTTGCCGCTTTCGGGGTCGGCAAGGACCTCCTTCAACTTACCCTCTGTATCCCTGAGCTTTGATGACAAGCCCGCGATACGCTGCTGGTATTCGCTGTTCTCTTTCTGGATGTCAGCAAGCCGCTGTTCAACACCGGCGAGACGCTCGCGCAGGGCTGCGATTTGTGCCGTGTCCCTCTTCTTTTCCCCTGTGAGTTTCTGGATTTCATCCTTCGCACTGGAGAGCTCTTGGCTGAGGGCCATGTTCGCGGATAGCAGGCGCTGTATATCCTTGTCCTCAGAGGCCTTCAGAAGTTCACTCATCCGGTCTTTTTCCCGCAGGAGCTCGTCGCATTGGGCCTGCAGGTCAGCCTGCTTTTCCATGGAGGTTTTTTTCTCCCCGGTAAGCTGCTTAATTTTTTGATCCGCTGCTGTCAGTGAATCGCTGGCGATTGCCAGTTCATTGTTGAGGCGCTCGATTGAATCCTTCAGGCGCTTGGCTTCTTCCGGTTGATTTTCCAGTTCCTTGAGTGCCTCCCGCGCCTTGCCCAGTTCCTGGGTAAGGCTGGTGTGGGCATTCTGTGAGGTTTGCAGATTTTGCCGGGTTTTTTCAAAGTCAGCCTGCGTGGCCTGCAACTTTACAAGGAGCTGTTCGCGGATCGCCTCAAGTTGGCGGATGTGTGCATCCTTCTGGTCGAGAAGGGAACGCGGCACGTTGACATTGGCCGGATTTACCGGCGGTGTTCCTTGGGCAACACCCTGAGTGCCTGCCTTCGGCAGGCGCAGCCGGCAGCGTTCGATGGCCTCGTTGACTTTTCTGCGGCGATAAGTCAATACTTCCGGTCGCCAGTCCCGGTGATTGCGAGCGATGGTATCAAGGATGTTCTTCGCATCACTGTATTTGCGGTGTGCCTGGGAGAAGTTTCCCTGCAACTCAAGCTTTTCAGCATCTTCAACTTGAAGATAGGCTTCCAGATAAACCGTTCCCGCATCCTGAGCCAGAGTGCGTAGCATCAGGAAAGCAAGGATCAGAGCGATTGAAATGCTGATCCTGCCTGTAGATTCTTGAGGTATGCGTTTGTAATGCATCTTTGAGCGGGGGAGCATTATACCCGGCAGATTGCCGGGCGGAAAATAAAATTTGCATAAATATAGGCATGGAAAGTTTTTTTTATGCCTGCTTCAGCCTCAATGCGATACAAATACCATTGGTTTACTGTTGCTGACCGGGTTGAGGGCGTTAGTCTTTTAATGAAACTAGTGATTACGGATTGTGCCCAATGCATTGGATAACCAGGTACTCGTGCTTAATCGGCTCTGGCAGCCGGTGAACATATGCTCGGCACGCCGTGCCTTGGGATTGTTATTTCTGAATCATGCCCAGGTGGTGGGGACTTTTGAGGACAGCTTGTTTTCGACTCACGATTTTGAATCCTGGATGAGCTTTGAGGATGGTCCGGAAGGTTGGCCCGTCATACACACGGTGTCTGATCGCTTCTTGCTTCCTTCGATCATTGTTTTGACGGCATTTGATCGATTGCCGAGGCAGGAAATCAAGTTCTCCCGTGAGAATGTCCTGCAGCGTGACGGTTATATTTGCCAGTATTGCGGCAAGCGTTTTGAGAACCGGGATCTGAACCTTGACCATGTCATTCCACGGGACAAGGGAGGGGTGACAAGTTGGGAGAATATTGTGTGTTCCTGCATTCGTTGTAATACCAAGAAGGGAAATAAACTCCCCTTGGAGGCACACATGGCACCGCTGAGAAAGCCGGTTGCTCCGCGTTGGCGGCCATTGGTTGATTTCAACGGGGAAGTCCGGGGAGAATATCATGAGAGTTGGCGGTTGTTCCTTGAACCGAGCGCGTCGTCGGTGACCCTCAGCGCCTGACGGTGGTGATCAGGGTAGCCTGCCTCGGGAAAAGAAAAGGCCGCCCCAGGTGGAGGGCGGCCCTTTAAAAGTTTGGGTTGTCGCGGTAAAATGTCGCGCGAAAAAGAGGACGCTTTTTGCGTTAGGTTGCGAACTGCTTCAGGTGAAGCACACGATAGTTGTAGAACTTCTCAAGGGAATCTTTCCTGAAGTTCCTGTCATTGAAGTAATCCGGAATATTGCGATCACTGGGGTCGATGAACCGTTCAATGATTGCCGAGCCGCGCCATTGGCCGGTGACTTTGTCCTTCTCGGGATTGAACACCTTAGGATCAGTGCTGCGAACCTTCTGGAGGGTTTGCACAATCATGTGAACCCGGTAGATGTTTGACTTCGTAGTCAATCGCGGTTGCATGTTGGCATATGGTCGCTCCTTGGTATTGTCGCCGGTCAGTCGGTTAGCCTCCCAGAAACTGCGCATACTGGGATAGTCCTTGGAGCTCCTGTTGCCAAGCTTCTCACCTTCAGGAACCAGATACATCTCGCAGATCTCCGTGGGTGAGCGGAACAGTTGGTTGTTTTTGAACTTGTCCTCCCATTGCAGCATGGTTTCGTAGGCATCAATCTTCTTGCGCCAGCGGTCACTGCCCCCGTTGGCCTTTTTATAGCTGGCACCTGCATTTGTGGGGATTGCGACGACACGCTCCGCTTTCATCAGTGCGTGCATGGCGGTATTACGCTTGATGTAGTCAAAGGGGACTATCTGTGTGTTGAGGTTGATTTTCCCGCGGGTTGCCGCAGGCATCGAGATTGCGTAGGGCTCAACAACCGGCATCCAGAAGAGATCCATGAACAGGTGATCCGGAGGGTCGCCGACATTGGGGTGGTCAGGCGCGCCGAAATGCTGGGGATCGGGGCGGAAGAGCAGGGTGCGCCATGGAATACCGGATTGCACCCCGGTGGACATCGAACCGAACATTCCCGGACCGCAGATCACACGGTTGGGTGAGAAGTATGCATGGGAGGTAACATCTGCAGAGGAGAGCGCGGTTTCGTCAAAGTAGGGGTTCCTGTTTCCGGTTGGCTGGTTGCCGTCATCTCCCCTGTTGACGTAGGGACCGTCCATCTGCATGGCGATACCATTGTCCCAGTCACCGCTGATCATAGGGTCAACGGAATACTTGTAGTCGGTGCGGGGATTGCCACGCACATCGACAAAGAAGTTCGGATTTGCCGGGGAAATGGGGAAGTCCGGCTCGGAGATCTCCGAGTAGCCCGCGCCATCAATGAATTCCCTTTCGTTTGAGAATCCGGTATATTTAAACCCGTTGGGGTCAACCAGGCTGTGGGCGTGTTTTTTACCACTGTCATAGGAGGGTGCCGTGCCGAAGTTCGGATGGGGCTGGAAGACGTGGTTTTCGATCACGCGCTTGGCACAAAGGAGACGGAAGTCACTGTGACTGACAACCATTGAGCGCACCACCATCCCGTCGGTGATGAGCGTGGCCGGGTTCTGGCGACTGCTACTGATTACCTGTGACCAAGTGCTCTGGTTGGTATACTTGGGAACGGGAATGGTGAATTCATTCGGGAAATCAATTTCAAAGACCTGGATGAGGTTGTTCACGTCCTGGCTTTGGGCGCCGCCGGTGGTGTCGTATAGGACGACGCGCATGTCAGGAATACTGGCAGGGTTGCGGTCAGGACCGCCGTCAATGGTGATCTTTAACTTGCCATTCTGTGGTGTTGTGGGAATGCCTCCCTGAAAATTCTGGTCCCATCCGCCATTATACTTCTGGTAGTAGATGGCATTGCTTGAGAAAAGCCGGGGTCCACCATGTGCTCCCCAGCCACGGAACCCGCGCAGATTTGCGGAAATTGACGGGGTGAGGTTCTGCCTCAAGTAACCGACCGATTCACCGTTGATCTTCATGTCGGCAAGGGCATTGTTGGGGTTTGTCCCGCCGGGGATGGGGTGGACGTTGCCCAGGCGACCGCCGACGACCTGCAGTGAGCTGTTGGGTACCATCTTTGTAAACCCGTGGCTTGGGCAGAAGGTCTCGAGAAGAATTCCAACATCAACGCGCACCTGCCCGGGTTGGAGCAGCTGCCATCGATAACCGCGTCCCGAGCTACCGTCCACGGAGCGCTCGGCCGTTGTCTTGAATACCAGTGCGACTTCACTCAGGGTATAGAGGCGGCCGAATCCACGAGGAAACTTCAGGCCCGCCTTGTCCCAGCGAACCTTGTGTGGGGAGGTGCCTCCGCACAGGCAGCAACCGGCAACCTGTCCATGTCCAACCGCGTTACCAAAGGCGGTATACTGGTTGGCTCGGTTGTAGGGGTCGTTAAGGTTGGTGGTGCGCACATAGTCCCACAACTGGGTAAGGATCTGCTTGCCGTCATCATAGGGTCCCGGAAGGTATTTTTTCCCGAAGCTGCCGCCGAACCCGGGGATCGCGTTTGCCGGGGAGATAAGGTTCATGAGATAGCTGTCAAGCAACTGCAGGTTATGGCCTGAGGTGTTGACGTAAACCTCGTAGTGGCGACTGCCACTGCTGTTGCGCTGCCAGTAATACTTGCGGAAGTTGTTACCGACTGTTGAGATGGCCCTGATCAGGTTATCAAAGTAGGTATTAGGCTTGCTCGTGTAGGTCGGCCACATGGTCATCTTTGGCGTACCGAAGAGTGTGAGTTCGGGTGCTACACTATTTGCAGTCAGGAAGAACCGGGATTGCTCCAGCTTTCTCCTGCTGATTGCATTGTTGGTAAAGGTCGTGTTTTCCTCGCGCGCGCCAAAACCGGTTTTATGGCGGTAGAGAACTTCATCATAGGTAGCGAAAAGTCGATCGTTATCCCACCGGACCCCGGAGTTGGTCGAGCCGGAGGTGTTTGCGGAACCGGATGCAGAGGATCCTCGGTATTCGATCTTGGGCACAAGATCATAGATGTCCTTGAGTTTCTTCTTGTCCTCGGTGATGTCCTGGTGCGGATAAAGAACCGAGGAAAGGCTCACCATTGAGGGGTGTCCGGGGAAGCGGCTGGTTTCACGCTGCACCGGCTGTTTGGCGGCGTATTCGCGTTCCTGCCGTGAATCATAACGGGGGACATCCCAGGGGATTCCCTCGGAGGCGGTATTGACATTGATTTTGCACGATTCGTCATCACTCCAGAAGGCGACGCGGGCAACGATAGGGTTGCGCTCCGAGGCGATGCCCGCACCAGAGGTGGCAACGAACTTGTTCACCTCATTGAGGTTGCCAATCGTGCCGTCATCAAGAATATAGAGCCATTCCACAGGCATTGGCAGGCGCTGGGTGTTGGAATCGCTGCCGGGCAGCATGATGCCATTAATCTGTCCCCCAACCGAACTGGTAGAGGTATAACTGAATCCCTCGACATTGCTTTCGCTGTCCTGATTGGTGCTCTGCTGGGCGCGTGGATCGACAATAGGGAAGTAGAGCTCAGCTTGGCGTTTGGAGTATAGCGGGGAGTTGAGGTCCACATACTGGGCGGGGCGAGTATTCCAGTCGGGAGCTAAATCCTCAGCCAGGTTCTGCCTGGCATCCACCTGCATGTCAGCTGCTGAGTAGAGTTTGTATTTCGCCACGGCAAGGGTGTCATACGTTGTTCCCCGGTTGGAGAAGGTTGTAATGCAACCAGGTTGTGAAGACCAAGTGAAGTGGGTGCCTGCTCTTTTCTCGTCCGCAGTTGCCTCGCGAATCTGCGCGATGACCATGTTGGTAACGATATCAGTAAGTTGCCGGGTGCGCAGACTTGAGGCGTAGTATTTGGAGGATTCCAGTTCGGAGGTAGCCGCTGAGAAAAAGCCGAGCATCAGCACTGACATCAGCAACAGCACGGATAGCACCGTGATAATGGCAATGCCGCTTTGCTTGTCTGCGCCTTTTTGTCGGCGTGATTTAGCTCTGCCTTGCTTTGTTTTTGCGTTGGGAGTGTCAGGTTTTGTTTTCGCGTTCATGGGGGTAATCAAGGTTGCGTTGAAAGTATTAAGGAAGGCATTACGGATGGTTTCGCGGTATGGAGCAGGAAGTTGGCGGTGAATATTTTAGTAAGGCCGATTTTGAGTGAGAAGATATAAGCCAATGGTGCCTTTAAATAAAGGGAGAAGGAAAACGTATTCAATATATTCATGTTTTACAATTGATATACATCAAGGTCAACGACCTTTTTGCCTTATCATTAATAAAACATGAGCCATTAGAGGCGGGGTTCACCATGCCGTTAAAGGGTTGATTTGAGCTTTTTGAGCCGATCCTGAACCACTTTTTCAATCAGTTGCTGGTCTTCTGGCGTGAGTTTTTTGAGCGGGTAGGCAAAGCGACTACCATCATCTCGTTTGAACTGACCGGATTCTTTATCAAGGGCGAGCAGGGTGGCGGTGAGTGTTTTGCCCTCGGTATTTGTCCATTGCCGTTGCTCAAAGAGGACTTGGGGTGGTTGTGGTTTGAGTGTCAGGTGGGGGATCAACTGACTTTTGAAATCCATGAGTTTCCCGGTATCCAATGCAAAATACTCCACCACGGTATTTTCGGCGTGCCTTCGGCTGCCCTCGAGGAATACCAATCCCTCGATGAAGATAGCCGAGTTCTTGACCCTTTGCTGAGGGAGAGGGTTCCCCTTGCGGTCATGCTTGACCGGGAGCGCGGAAGAGGATGAGAAAATGAGGGTCCCACCTTCCGGGCTTTCGTTTGAGGTTGTTCCCGCAATCCAACGCCTAATGCCGGTGCCTGTACGCGCCGCTTGCAGCAGAGTGTGTTGAAGTTGTTTGGCATTCTCGCTGGCAATTCCATCAACGGTCACGGATGCGGCCTGCTTCTCCCTTAGGAATTTCTCAGTCATGTCGCGCAGCCGGAATGAAAGGAATCGCGCCGGTATAATGATCTCTTCGCCCTTGTCGGTGCGAAGGGTGACGTTCGAGCCTTTTACATCCGTTATTTCAACGATCTGATAGGTTTCCCCCTTATAGCTGAATCGCTCAGGCTTTGCTGCCCAGGTCATCTCCCCGATAGCGATCATAGCCATCAGGATCATGATGGTTTGCTTACTCGTGGAGCCGGTGTGGAACGCAATTTTAGGCATAGTGGACATGGCGGGGCATAAGAAAGGAGGCTTATGGCTCACAAAAGTCCATAATAAGGGACTTTTCCTGCATTTTGAAAGCGGGAAACGTTGCTGAAATCTTGATTCTCGCCCCTGATAGTGTCATTATTTAGGTGAAGGGTTTCTTTATACCCTCTACCTCACCCCCCACATCCTCCAATCTCATGAAATTATTCCTTCAAATTCCGGGTGTATTGGCGCTTTTTGCCGTCAGTATTTCTGTTGTCTCTGCTCAGAATGAGCTTTCCCTGGTGGCGCCGGGCAGTTCATGGAAATATCTCGATAATGGGTCGAATCAGGGGACAGCTTGGAAGGCAAGTGGATTCAATGATTCCAGCTGGGCTTCAGGTTTCGCTGAGCTGGGATTTGGTGACAATAACGAAGTTACTGTGATCAATAAGGGACCTGCGGGTGCGCAATACCGGACCTATTATTTTCGCAGGAGCTTTAATGTTTCTGCCGGGCAACTCAACTCCCTGCAAGGGGACGATGCCTTCTACCAGATATTGGTGCGATTGAAGCGTGATGACGGCGCGGTTATTTACCTCAATGGCGAGGAGATTCTTCGTGACGGCATGCCGCTGGGGACTATCAATTACCTGAGCCTGGCAACTTCCGCTGCAGGTGGGGCGACTGAGTCCACCTTCTTTGAGTTCGGAATTGACGGGACCGGCAGATTACGCGCAGGCAACAATGTTCTTGCCGTGGAGGTGCACCAGTCTTCGCCGTCCAGTTCTGACGTGAGTTTCGATCTTGGGTTAAGTGCTTACAATGTTCCTCCGACATACGGGTTCTATCACCCTCCCCAAGAGATCACTTTTGAGGATGCCGGAACGGCTGAGACCAGTTTTTCTCCAAGCCTGTTATTCAATAATGATCTTGGTTGGACCAGTCGGGATCGCAATGGGTCCACCGGTTTTCTGGGAGCGGTTGCCAATTACGAGTGGTATACCTTCCTGCCTGTGGCACAGACTGGTGTCGGCTTTGCCGAGGGTAATTGCTTTTCGATTACCAACGACTGGATCGAGATTTTCAACCAGATAAATACCGTCGATCTACTGGCCAATCCCCTCAAATACCGCATTGATTTGCGCAATTACATGGATTGCGTGGTCTCCTTTGACGTGCGCACCTATGATGGGGGGTGGCCTGAGGCCGATATCCTTCCCGGGAACGGCTTTGAGGCGAATCAGGACTACATCAAGTTTTTCAGCCATACCAGCACCGACGGTAACGCCTTTACCAAGAAACAGGAACTGAACCTTACCGGTGGAGCCGGTGGAGGGGTGGAGTTCATTAATGAGTCACTGGTTGCTGAAAATGTTCCCAAAACGGCGTTTATTCCTACCGAGGATATAGGAACCGGCTGGACGGAATTAAACTATGATGATTCCGGGTGGCTGGACGTGTCGAAGGAGGATGACTTTGGCAATGTTGTGGGGGGAGGAATCGGATACGCCCGCAATAAGCCGCCAGGGACAGATACTTTTGACCCCTATATTTGTCTGGACCTTGAAACTCAGATGAGCACAAGTTCCTCCGTTTACCTGAGGATGCCCTTTGTGGTTGACGACAAGGATCGTTATAAAGGGCTCACACTTGGTGCCCGCGTGGATGACGGGTTTGTTGCCTACCTCAATGGTCAGAAAGTAGCAACCTTCAAGGCTCCTGCCAACCCTCTATGGAATTCAGGGGCGAGCGGAAGCAACCTTGATTCCATTGCAATCCAGATGGTGGATTATTCCTTGAGCAATCACATGAATAAACTCAAGAACGGGGAAAATATCCTTGCGATTCATGCCATGAACCTGGGCAGGGGTTCAGACTTTCTCTTTTCCTGCCAGCTGGAGGGGACGACTAACGCGGTGGCCCCGCGCAATGATCCGCCGATCAATCTTAATGACCTCAATCGGGGGGTTGACGGTTCGTTTTACCGGTATTCTTTCCCGATCGCTTCCTCTGCCAACAGTTACACCTTCACCTTTGAGGCCAGGTGCAACGAGGATACTGAAGCTATCTTCTTTGATAATTTTAAGATTGAAGGAACGCCAATCGCCGTGGATTCCTATAATTCATGGGTTAAAATCACCACCTCCTATGACATTAATGATGAGGGGTTTTATCTGGAAGATCCGGATGGTGACGGCTTGTCCAACTACCTTGAATATGCCTTTGGTGGCGATGCCGAAGTCCCGGGGTATACATCAACTACCGGGCAACCTCTCATGCCCCAGGGGCGCATTGTTGAGGAAGGAGGGCAATCGTGGTTCGAGATGACCTGGCGTCAACTCAATGCCCCGACTGAGGGGACTCTGGACAGCCCGTTTGGGGGATTCAACTTGTTTGATATCAAGTATATTCCTCAGTTTTCCTCTGATGGCGTCAACTGGGATGATGCGGCTCCCGGTGCCGATACCTATGAGCAAATTGGAGATGCCGAGGTTAATGAGGATGGGACGGTCACCGTTACCGCCCGCTATATTAACTCGGTGGATGGTATCCCGGAGGGATTCGGGCGTGTTAAGATTGAGGGCTACAAGGTCATTCTTCAGTAAAAAGCAGGAAGTTCCGCAACACAGAGGCTGAGCCCCGCTTTTGCCTGATTGTGATTTGCAGCGGCTTGTGTATTCCTGAATACAGGCCGGAAAACTGGCAATAAGACAAAGCGTCGAAATTTCTTGCGTATATGCATTGTAAATCCTAACCTCTAACAGGAAGAGTGGTATTTTCATCGGATTCCTTGCTCATCCACCCCCATTATCAGTCAATTAGCCTTTCATTGTTATGCGATCTCAAAAAGCCAACCCAAGCCCGTGCATTCTCCCTGAGGATCGTGGCTTTACCCTGATTGAGACGGTACTTGCCATTGGTATTGTGGCGACCGTGCTGATTGCCCTCCTGGGGCTTCTACCTACCGGGTCGGACATTCTCAGTGAAGCCGGGCGTGGGACTGTTGGTGCACGGATTGCCCAGCAACTGATCGGCGAAGTGCAACTCGCAGAGTTTGAGGATATTGACCAGTTTAATAACAAACAGCGTTATTATAATGACATGGGCACCGAGCTAAGGACCTCAGGGGACATCGAGCGTGTTTATACCGCACGCATAGAGATTGAAAGCGGCAACCCGCCAATTCCCGGAGCCAAGGAGAGTGAGTATTTGAGGAGGGTGATTATCAAGGTATCCAATAATCCCGGACAGCCCGATTTCAGTAATCCTCCCGAGGCCACGGAGGGGCAGAATGATTCCTACAAGAGCCCTTATAACAGGTATTCCACCCTTGTGGTGTTTACCGGCAAGGATAAATCCTAACTCTTCTTGATCACATCGAATAGCGAGCCATTGAGAATTACTCCACAGACATGCAGCATCAAACAATGAGCAATCAGCAAAAGCGTCACAGCGGTTCAAGACAGGCATTCACCCTGCTTGAGTTAATGGTCTCAATGACGGTTTTGGCCCTGATCATGTTGCTGGTTTTCCAGATGCTGGATACCACTCAGAAAACCTTTCAGAGTTCCAGAGCGAGGGCTTCAACCTTCAAGGAGGCACGGGTGGCTTTTGAGGGAATTACCCGTCGAATTGGCCAGGCGATGCTCAATACCTACTTTGACTATAAGTATCCCAATGATAATCCGCTGAGCACTCCCACTGGCTACGAAAGAAAGTCCGACCTGCACTTCATCAGTGGTAGGGCAACAACGCTGCTGCGCGGGGGAAAATACTCGACGCATTGTGTGTTTTTCCAGGCGCCTCTGGGGTTTTCCCTGAGGCCTGAAAACCAGTCGCTGGGGAGTCTGCTTAACAGTTGGGGGTATTTCATTGAGCGTGACAATGATAATGACCAGATTCCACAGTTCCTGAGATCATATGATGGCATTGGCTCTTCAGGGGAGCGATACCGATTGATGGAGTTTCGTCCGCCGACAGAGAATATGGAGGTTTATGGGGCGAACCTGAGGAACCGCTACAGTATCGACTGGTTTAAAAACCAAATCAGTATGTCAACGGCCGGGGGAGTTCCTTTCTCGCGGCCTCTTGCCAAGAATATTATTGCGTTGATTATTGAACCAAAGCGTTCCGAAAAAGCCGGGGCTGCCGTCTTGGCGCCACGGTATGAATACGATAGTCGCCGCTTCCAGAAGAGCAATAACGCCAGGGATGAAACCAAGCATCAGTTGCCCCCGCTCGTTGAGGTGACCATGGTCGCCATTGACGAGCGCTCTGTCATTCGCAATGTGCAGATCAATAATGGAACCCTTGACGAACTGGTGTCCTCTAGCCTGTTCAATAATGCCGCACAATACGAGACTGACCTGAAGACGCTGGAGGACAGCCTTGACGACAAGAAGATTGTCTACCGGGTGTTCAATGAGACGGTTGCCATTCGGGCATCCAAGTTCAGTGATCCTCAATTCCTGAGATAAGCATCTTAAGCAACCAGAAATCAGAGCTGATGAAAACACTCAAGTATAGGGAGCGGGGGTTCACCCTTATCGAGATTCTCGTGGTTCTTGCGATAATCGCCGTCATTGTGACCTTTACCGTTCCCAACCTGGGGCCGGTGCTTAAGGGGTCGAAGCTCAAGCAGGCAGCTGATGATCTTGAACGAGCGCTGTCAAATGCCCAGCAGGTTGCGCTTACCCAGAACCATCCTGTTGAATTCCGGTTTTTTCGCTATAACAATCCGGACAGCCCCGGAAGTGAGGAACATTACCGTAGCTACCAGGCAGTGCAGATCATTACCAGCCCGGAGGATCACAGGAAGGTGATTGAGGAAAAAGTGATCACCCAGGTTGAGAGCTTCCAGTTGCCTTTCGTTCTCGCTGAGGGGCAATACAGCACGCTGATTGATTCCGATGCCCTTGAGCAAGGCGTTGCCGATATCCCTCGCTCTGAGAATGCGGAGTATGTTGCCTTTGAGTTTCGTCCTAACGGTGCCACCAACCTCGCTACGGTTGACATGCCTCACTGGACATTGACCATTGTGCGCGATACTGACAGCAAGCCGGTCATCGGGGAATTCGTGACGTTGACTGTTGATGCCTACAATGGGCAGATTCGTCAGTTCAATCCAGGAGGTTGAATCTAGAGGAATTATCCATAAAGGGAAAAACGGCGCCCTGCACTGGCGGTGCAGAACCGGGTTCGCATGTTTCATGCGGAAATAGCTGACTTCGAGGTCCGTTCTTACTGATAGGCATTCTTGCCAGGTTTCCCGGGCGGGGAACAGCAGATATGGGGAAATCGGCCTTAAATTCCCGTGAATACGCTTTTTTTAGCTATTGGGTCCTGAAATTGGCTCTGGTGCCGTATTTTTTGGAAAAATAAGCCCAAATTCGCTAAAAACTTCATTTTTTTTTAGACTGGCTATTTTTATTCAATTAGTCATAAAAACGCCATTGACCAAACTCATCATTAGGGTCAGATTGGGGCATATTGGGGCGAATTGGTCCAATATGTGTATTGTGGCTGATTTAGCTGAAAGTTCAGAACCCCGACTCTTTGCTGGTACCCTCCAGCACGTCCTTGATGATAATCATCGGGTCACGGTGCCTTCTCGATGGCGTCATGAGGGACTATCTGAATTTTTTGCCTTGCCCGATCCGCGCAGGTCATTCCTCATTCTCCTTCCTGCAGAGGAACTGCAGAGGATGGCGACAGAACTTGAAAGCGTTCAGGAATACAGCCGGGCTCAGCAGCGGCAGTATATCCGTCAACTTTTTGCCCGTGCCACTTCCTGCATGCTGGATCGACAGGGGCGCCTGGTGTTGCCCGCGGATCTTTGTTCTGCTCTGGGGCTTCGCGGGGAGGTGGTTTTGGCTGGCGGTGGTGCACGCATTGAAGTTTGGCAACCCGATAACTGGCAACGCAATTCTCATGAGGAGGACAGCACCTTTGCCGAGATTGCTGATCGCGTGGGCCTGTAGATTTTACCCTCATCAAATAAGGAACCTCAACGATGACTATACGTAATTGACCATTATTAAACCACCAATCAGCGCAGAAAATGAAGAAGCTCCTAACACGGTTTCTGTCTTCAAACATCCTGAACCCGGTCGAGATGGCCGGTGCCAATGCACGATACCACCTGAGCCAATGGCCAGTTGGTTGTGCGCCAAAACCTAATTTGTCCGGTAATCGAAATGAGGCATCATCCAGTGGGTCTCCATCAGGTGACGAGTCGAGGTTTAAGAGATCCCGGCAGGTCGGCAATGATTACCACCTGCCGGTTCTGCTGGAAGAGGTGACTCATTATCTGGCGCCTCAGCGCGATAATCTTTATCTGGATGCCACCCTCGGTGGAGGCGGGCACTCCGAGCAATTGTTGCGAGTCGGGGCCAAGGTGATTGGACTGGATCAGGATCCTGCTGCTTTATCATTCGCGCGTGCCCGGCTTGGGGATTACCGGGATAGTTTTGGAGCCATCCAGGGAAATTTCCGGGATTTCGGAGATATTCTGGAGACGATCGGGATCAGAGGGCTGGATGGGGTTCTGCTGGATCTAGGAATATCCTCAAGGCAGGTGGATGATGCGGATCGCGGGTTCTCCTTCAACAAGCCTGGTCCGCTGGACATGAGGATGGACCCGGATGCTGAGGTTACCGCGGCTGAGTTGGTAAACAGCTGTGACGAAGCGGAATTAGCCCGGGTATTTTATCATTATGGTGAGGAGCGGGCGTCGTACAAGATTGCCCGAGGCATCGTGGAACGCAGACAGGCCAAGCCTTTCCAATGCACCACGGATCTTGCTCAATTTGTGGAGTCACTAATTCCGCGCAGGGGCAGGATTCATCCCGCAACCCGTGTATTTCAGGCACTGCGCATCGCAGTTAACAATGAATTGCGCGCCCTTGAGGAGGCGCTTGCGGAAGTTCCCCGCTGGTTACGTCCTGGAGGTAGATTGGTTGTCATTTCCTTTCATTCATTAGAGGACCGCATCGTGAAATCATATCTTAAAAGATGCAGTCAATCTCAACTGGATCGCCCTGAGTGGCCTGCACCCAAGGAGAATCCTGAACATTTTTTCAAGCTAGTCATGCAGAAGGGGCTAACCCCTTCGCCTGAGGAAATAAAGGGCAATCCGCGTGCCCGTAGCGCGAGGTTGCGTGTTGCGGAGAGGTTGGAAGGTGCAGTTTCATAACCCTGAAGAACTATGGCAAAGAATCAGAAACGTTATCACCGCCGGCTAGACGTTGGCTCTATTTGCTCATTGTTATTACTTGCGGGGGTAGTCGCTGTTGTCGCCTGTGGATTCGTTGGAATCAAGAATGCGCATGTCGCGCGTGGCGATCTGCGAGTAACCCTCGAAAAGAATATCGCTCTCATGGAAAAGGAGGTCGGCAGTATTGATTTACGGATTTCCGAGCTCTGTGACCGCCGCGAGTTGGCAATCAGACTGCGCAAGCATGAGAGCAATCTCGTGCCAATCATAAGGAGTGAAGAGCTCCCCGGGTTGCCCGCGTCGTTGCCTCAGGCGCTGGCATTGGCCAGTGGTGAGGAATAATTCAAGAAGCATCATAAATATTAACCTAAAAGGTGGATAGCCGTTCCGTTTACAGACGCACTTTTGCCGTTACTGCTTTTCTGGTAGTGGTGTTCAGTGCACTATCAGTGAGGGTTGTTTATGTGCAGGTGGTAAACCATGACCGGTTGTCCAAGATCGCCAAGACGGAACGGCTGAAGCGGGAATATTTACCGGCAACCCGTGGATTGATATTTGACCGTCACGGTGAACCGCTCGTTCAGAACAGGCATGTGCGCGATGTGATTGCCGATCGTTATCATCTGGTCGACATCCATGTTTGCCGCAAGGCTGTCGCTGTTGCGGAAGGCTTGAGTGTCAGGCAGGTGGCACGGGAGCTTGACGATAATGAGGCGCGCAGGCGATTCATTGAAATTACTGACCGTGTTCTTGATGAATTGCTGGGTAATGAGGGCATCAGGGTCAGGGACATTGTTGCAGAGGGTGCCGGCAGGGATCACGTGGTTGTATGCCGAAACCTTGAATTTAAGGAAGCCGAGAAGATGCGCCTTTCGTTGCTTGAGAGAGGGATCGGAGGGTTCAGTTTCGAGGATGCAATGGAGAGGCATTATCCTAACCCAGACCGCTTGGTGCAGGTATTAGGATATACCGATGCGGATAATGTCGGACGTGAAGGGATTGAGGGTGCGCTTGACAAGCAACTCGCAGGAGAGGCGGGATACAGGAATCTAGAGAGAACGAGGCGTTCCAGTGAGGTCTTGTCCGGGGAGGATGACCTGTCCTTGCCTGTCGACGGGGCAAATGTTGAGCTTACTATCAATATGGGGCTGCAGGAAATTGTTGAGACGGCCCTGCAGCGTGCGGTTTTGCAATGTAGCCCGGAGAAGATAATGGCGGTCTTTATGGACCCGGGGAGCGGAGAGGTTCTGGCCATGGCCAGCAGGCCGCACTTTGACCAGGAGACCCGTAAAGGAATTCGCAAGATTCATCCTGTTGCCGACAGGTATGAACCGGGATCAACGTTCAAGATTGTGGCGCTTGCTGCCGCTTTTGATAAGGAACTAATCACTCTGGACTCGGTGTTTTTCTGCCATAACGGGAGATATAGTGCGCCTGGGCTGTTTCTCCGCGATCACCGTGCTTTTTCTTATCTGAGTTCCCGGGAGATACTTTCCCAATCAAGTAACATAGGCGCTTTCTTTATTGCCAAGAAGGTTGAGGACCGGTCAGGCGTTGGTACTTTTGATTCTTACATCAAGAACTTTGGCTTTGGATCCCGCACGGGAATAGAACTTACCGCCGAGGCGGCGGGACTGGTTACCGGTCCGGACGACAGGGCATGGAGCCGAACATCACTTTCGCGGATTGCCATGGGTTATGAGGTTGATGTAACTGCTCTGCAGATGGCTTCAGCACTTTCGGTAATCGCCAATGGTGGCAATTTAATGAAGCCGCAGATTATCCAGAAGGTAAGTTCAGCGGAGGGTGAGGTGATCTATCAGTTGCAGCCCAAGAAAATCCGTCGCGTGATTAGCGAGCAGGCAGCGGGCATGATGGTCAATGCGCTCACTGCAGTCGTTGCTGATGGGGGAACGGGTCAGAATGCCATGGTTGATGGTTTCGTGGTGGCAGGAAAAACCGGAACCGCGAAGAAACTGCGAACTCCGCGCAACAAGGGGTATTATCATGGACGCTACGTGGTATCCTTCATGGGGTTCCTTCCTGCGGAGAACCCCAGGCTTGTGGGTATTATCGTTGTTGATGATCCGAAGAATGCATCCCGGTATGGCGGCACGGTTGCTGCGCCGATCTTCTCCGAAATCGCCACTGCCGCCATGCCCTGCATGGGGGTTAAGCCAGCAGCGTTGCCACGACGGATGATTAAAAATGTGCGACGCAAGGTAAAGATTCCAGTGGAGCGCTACTGATTGACTTTGAAGACTGGATGAGGTTAAACACTTTAGCAGAAGCAGTAGAGGGCGTAGTCGTTTCCGGGAAGGGAAACCCGGAGATCAGTTCGTTGTGTTATGATTCTCGTGAGGCTTCAGAAGGTGCTTTGTTTTTCGCGATTAGTGGAGGCAATGCTGACGGGCATCAATATATCGGTCAGGCAATCAAATCGCGGGTTGCAGCTGTAGTTGCTGACCATAAAGGGACTCAGCTTGCAGTGCCCACCCTTGGAGTTGCCGATAGCCGCGGAGCGATGTCTGCAATTGCGGATGTGTTCCACGGAAGACCTTCTGCATCATTGAAAGTCGCGGGAGTAACGGGGACCAATGGCAAAACGACCACGACGCTGATGCTGAGTTATTTGCTCAATGCGGCTCATCGTAATTGCGGGGTGCTTGGTACTGTGAAATATGACCTCGGAGGGGAAGAGCTCATAGGTAGGCGAACGACACCCGAGTCCGCGGACCTGCAGGGCTACCTTGCAAGGATGGTGGAGAACGGTTGTGTCGCTGCGGCAATTGAGGTTTCCTCGCATGGGATTGCCTTGAAGCGTACCGCGGATGTGCGGTTTGATGTCGCCATTTTCACCAACTTATCGCGCGATCATCTGGATTTCCATGGAGACATGGAGGCTTATTTTTCGACCAAGCGTGGATTGTTTGAGCAGATTGCAACATGTGAGAGCAAGGAAAAGTCACTGGCGGTTATAAATCGTGATGATGCATCGGGAAGGAAACTGATCCATGAGTTTTCAAGCGGGCGCACCTCGGTGGTTTCATATGGCTTGGGGCTTGGCGCGGATTATCTGGCCAGTGATTTGCGTCAGAGTCGCGAGGGCGTCGAATTTAATCTCCAGGTTGGGAACAGGAAGTTGCGCGCAAAGATTCCCTTGATAGGGAAGTTTAATGTCTACAATGCCCTGGCTGCCCTTGCGGCGGGAGTGGGGATGGGGCTCAACCTGCGCGAAGCAGCCAAGAACTTGGCGATGTTTCCTCAGGTTCCGGGGCGTCTCGAAAGCGTTTCCGATGGCAGGGCCTTTGATGTTTATGTGGATTACGCCCATACTCCTGATGCATTGGAAAATGCACTCGAAACCTTGCGCGGGCTTGACCCACGTAGGTTGATCGTCGTGTTCGGGTGTGGAGGCAACAGGGATTCGGATAAGCGTGCAGAGATGGGCGAGGTTGCCTCCCGCTTGGCCAACTATGCGATTATCACTTCGGATAATCCGCGTGATGAGAATCCGGAGGAGATTATCTCGGGGATCGAGTCTGGCTTTAAAGGTGATCATTCCGAGAGGGTGGTTGACCGGCGTGAAGCCATTGGCCTTGGGGTCTCTTATCTTGTTCCCAGAGATATTCTCTTAATTGCGGGTAAGGGGCATGAGGATTACCAGGAGGTTGCCGGGAGAGCGTTGAGGTTTGATGACCGCGACGTGGCGCGCCAGATGCTCAGGGATCGTGATCATGTTCGTGCCGACATGGTGCGTGAGAAGCGGGAAGAGATGGAGCTAAAGGAGCAGGAGAGGCAGGAGAGGCAGGAGAGGCAGGAGAGGCAGGAGGGAATCCGCGGTAGGTCGGATGATGAATCAGCGGATTGGAGGAAGAAGTGAAGCACCTGACTCTCGCCTCTGTTGCCGATTATTCGGGTGGTTGTCTTAGAACGGGGCGTCCTGAGGACAAAATAAATTCTGTATCGATTGATTCCCGAACGATTCGCGAGGGGGCGCTCTTTATTGCCCTTAGAGGTGAGAATTTTGACGGGCATGATTTCGTGGGGAAGGCAATCGATTCCGGTGCTTCTGCGGTTATGCTAAGCAAAGAGGGGTATACGGCGAATACCGGGGAATGTGCAGTTGTGGGAGTGGAGGACACGTATGCGGCGTTGCAGCTGTTTGCCCGTAATTACCGTATGCACTTGGGGCTCACTGTCATTGGTATAACAGGGAGTAATGGCAAGACGACAACCAAGGATCTCATTGCCTCTGTGCTAAGCGAGGAATTCTCGGTGAGTGCCACTGCGGGTAATCTCAACAATCATATTGGGTTGCCGTTGTCGATTCTCTCAGCTGATGATTCCCATGAATTTGGAGTTTGGGAAATGGGCATGAGCATGCCGGGTGAGATCAAGAGATTGTCTGAAATAGCGGCTCCCGATGTTGCGGTTGTAACAAATGTTGGGATGGCTCACATCGAGTCGATGCACTCGCGTGAGGCAATCGCCAGGGAGAAGGGGATGTTGGCTGAGGGTGTAGGAGAGGAGGGAATCGTTATTCTCAATGGCGAGGACGAGTATGCTGATGCCATTGCCGGTCGCTGTTGTGCACGTGTTGTCAGGGTTGGTTTTGGCGTGGGTGATTTCAGGGCGGTGGAAGTCCAACAAGCGCATGAGGGCATGGAATTTACTATCGTAGTCAATGGTGAAAAACATCGCGCAGCGGTTGCTTCTCCCGGACGCCACATGATTATCAATGCCCTGTTGGCAAGTGCAGTCGGGTCGCATCTCGGATTGTCAATGGAGGTGATCACGCGGGGGCTGGGCCGGGCAAGAATCACTGCAGGTCGCATGCAGAGCAAATGCATTGGAGGCGTTTCCTATATTGATGACAGTTACAATGCCAATCCGGACTCGATGAGTGCTGCTATCAATACCCTCGCTGGGCAGAAATGTGAGGGGCGCCGTATCCTTGTCATTGGAGCCATGGCGGAGTTGGGTGACATCTCCGAGTCTGAGCATCTGAAAGTGGGGAAAGCGGCCATTGAGGCGGATATTGATTGTATCTTAAGTGTTGGTGAGATGGCAGCGCCTGTTCATGCCGGAGCGGAAAGCCAACTTGCCGGTCGTGCCAAACATTTCGGGGAACATGGGCAATGTGTTGATTTCCTAAGGAGAGAGGCTCGCCCGGGAGATCTTGTCCTAGTCAAGGGTAGTCGAAGTTCTGCAATGGAGAGAATACTGGAGGGACTCGTATAACGTTATGATTCCGTGGCTGCATGATTGGATAAAAGATGCATTTGGCTTTGATGTCAGGCTGTTGCGCTACATTACCTCAAGGGCGGGAGTGGCGTGTATTTTTGCCTTTGCGCTGAGCTTGTTCATTGGCCCCCGCGTCATACGCCGCCTGATTTCAATGAAGATCGGTCAGCCTGTGCGTTCTGCAGAAGAGGTTCACAAACTGGCAGAGCTACACGGAGCCAAGGCCGGGACGCCGACGATGGGTGGGGTGATGATTGTTTTCACTGTCTTAATCAGTGTCGTGATGTTTGCAGATCTTACAAACCCCTTGGTCTGGACAGTGTTATTCGTGTTCCTGGGAATGGGGCTTGTGGGGATCATCGATGATTACTGGAAAGTTGCCAAAGGGGACTCCAGTGGGATTAGCGCATACAAAAAGATGATATTTCAGGTAGTCGTGGCTTTGAGCGCCGGCTTATTCCTTTATCTCCACCCATCGACTTCCGGTTACATTAGAGAACTGCACCTGCCTTTCCATAAGGGACCCGTGGTTGAGGATATGGGGTGGTTATGCTTACCGTTTTTTGTGCTGGTTATCGTCGGTTGTTCAAATGCCGTGAACCTAACAGATGGACTGGACGGTCTGGCAATCGGCTGTTCGGTGACAGTTGCGCTCGCATATGCGGCCTTCTGCTACCTCGTGGGCAACCAACAGCTTGGTGAGAAGTATCTCCTGATACCTCACAGCCCATTTGCCGGAGAGCTTTCTATCGTGTGCCTAGCTTTGGTGGGGGCAGGACTGGGATTTCTTTGGTTTAATTGTCATCCGGCCAAGGTGTTTATGGGAGACACTGGATCCCTTGCCCTTGGCGGGGCTTTTGCAGCCTTGGCGATTTGTTCAAAACATGAAGCGGTATTGGTCATCGTTGGAGGTGTATTCGTGATGGAGGCGGCGTCGGTGATTCTGCAGGTCGCCAGCTTTAAGTTGCGCGGAGGAAAGCGTATTTTTCTGATGTCGCCAATCCACCACCATTTTGAATTGAAAGGCTGGCACGAGAGCCAGGTCATCGTCCGTTTTTGGATGCTCTCCTTGTTGTGTGCATTGTTCGGTTTAGCCACATTGAAATTACGGTAAGAATTTTGAAATATAAGGGACAGAACGTGGCAGTGCTCGGTTGTGGGCGCAGCGGACAAGCGGCAGCAAGGCTTGCCAGGCGCGAGGGTGCACTGGTTACGGTGTTTGACGACGGGGACTCAGCGAAGGTCCGCTCTGTGGCGGCTAAATTGCGTGAGGAAGGTTGCGTGAACTGCATTGGTGCTGAGGCGCTTGAAGCGGATGTTGCGGGGTTTGATCTGGTGATTATCAGCCCGGGCATTTCCCTTGCGCAGGAACTTGCGGGAAGGTTCACGCTTGCCGGGATATCGATCATAGGAGAAATGGAATTTGCTTTCCCTTTTTGTTCTGCGCGGATTGTGGGAGTCACCGGAACCAATGGAAAGACCACAACGGTTGAATTAATCGAGAAGATGCTCAACGCATGTGGGGAACCGACGGTGGCAGCCGGGAATTACGGGCCGCCACTATCCGAAATCGTTTCTGCCTCAGAGACCTATTCTACGGTTGCCCTTGAGATCAGTTCTTTTCAGCTTGAGGCCGTAGAGGGGTTTCGTCCTGAAGTGGCGGTCTGGACGAATTTTGCACCCGATCATCTAGATCGTTACACTGATGTTGAACAGTATCGCGCTGCGAAGATGCGCCTGTTTGAGAATCAAACAAATGATGATTGGGCTGTTCTCAACCTGCGGGAGGGCATTACGGGAATTGAGGCCAGCACGTGCACTTTCTCTGCCTTCGATGATAGTGCTGATTACCATCTTGATGACAATGTTATCATGGTGGGGGCGAAGGAGCTTGTCCGGATGGATGATATGGCCATGAGGGGGCGCCACAACGCTGAGAACGTGATGGCGGCTCTGGCCGTTGGCAATATTCATGGACACTCGTCGGATTCATTAGTGGCTGCCATTGCGGCTTACAGCCCGCCACCTCACCGGTGTGAACCTGTGGGTGTAGTTGATGGGGTTTCCTTCATCAATGATTCAAAGGCAACGAATCTCCATGCACTTCAGAGTGCGCTTGTATCCCTTCATGAGGGCAAAGACATTATCCTGATTGCCGGAGGAAAGGACAAGGGATTGCCTTTTGGGGACTTAGGGGAGTATGTCGCGGAATACGCCGAGCATGTTGTATTGATTGGAGAGGTTCGTGAAACCCTTGCGAGGGTTTGGAGCGATCATGTTGATTGCAAGACAGCTGCCAGCATGCAGGAAGCTGTGTCCTGTGCCGCCGCCCTTGCCCGACCCGGTCAAACTGTCTTGTTTGCCCCAGGCACCTCGTCTTTTGACATGTTTTCCGGCTATGAGGCCCGCGGAGAGGCATTCTGTGCCGCCGTTAACCATTTAACTCAACCAACGACACCAAATGAGTAAGCAAAAAAGAAAAAAAGAAAATGAAAAAAGGCGGCCTGCATGGGTGGACATGTACGCCAAAACACAGAAAGTTGATGCACGAATGAATGGATCAGGAGACTGGAACACCGATGTGCCTAATATAAAACTTTCCCGCGCCTTCGTGGTGGTTTTAATCCTGCACGTTGTTGCAGTGGGGGGAATCCTTGCCTTTGAGATGTTCAAGGCAGACCCGTCAGCGGATGTTGCATCACCGGTAGACGGAATGGTGCAGCTTGATGCTGACCGCCCGGCCACCTTGATGGCGGATGGGGGGCAGCAATCCGGGGAATCGAAATGGCCCGCGCCAAGTGATGATGGGCGCGATGATGGTTACCTGCGCTATATTGTCCAGAGTGGCGACAATCTCCGGTTTATTGCTGATGCGTATAAAATTTCCCGCACCGAACTGCTTGCTGCCAATAATATTGATGAGAGGCACCCGTTGGTTCCGGGGAGAATTCTGCGTATTCCTAGGGCCTTAATAAGTGTGGTCGCCCCGGATCTGGTGACTGGATTTTCCGGGCAATCTAATCCCGGCGTAGATCTTCAGGAGGATGAAGGCAACGGGTTTATACCTCTCAAATCGGCCGGTGTCATTAACGAGTTGCTGGATGATGCAGATGCAAATCCTGAGGCATCCCTTGCCAATACGGGTGTTACCCCCAAGGGGGATGGCTTTCTTTCTCTAGTGGAAACACCAGAGCAAGCAGGGCAAGCCGATGCGGTTTCAAAGACCGTTAAGAGGACTGGTCGCCCCAGGGTTTTACGTGAACGTCCTGCCACGGCAAATGTTCAATCGAAAAGCAAAGCGGTCATATCATCCTCGCAACACATCGTTGTTGGAGGTGATACCCTCTATGGGATATCCCGAAAATACGGAGTCAGTGTTAAGCAGATACTCGGGGTCAATCCGAATGTGACTCCTCGGAGCTTGAGGATAGGGAAAACCTTACGCATTCCCTAGACCGTAGCTTGGCTTGTCCTGGCTTTTCCCGATATCCGATCATGGGAGAAAAGAGCGCATATATTCTTGTCCTCGTGGTGGTTTCTCTCATGGGGCTGGGTATCGTGATGTTGCTAAGCACCAGTGTGTTTATCGCGGACAGGGCGGATATTTATCATGATGTTCACCGGCAATTGGTGTGGTTGGTGCTGGGAGTTATTGCATGCGCTTTTTTTGCTGTCGTTGACTACCGCTTCTGGAACCGGTCACGCTGGGTTTGGTTTGTGGTAGCCTGTATATTACTGGTTTTGTGCTTCCTTCCGCCTTTCTCCCAGCCGGCTAATGGTGCATACCGTTGGATCGGAGGAGGTGAGTTCGGCTTCGATTTTGCCAGACTGCAACCCTCAGAGATGGCCAAGCTTGCGGTGATCTTCATGATTGCCGGCTGGTGCTCGGATTCAGGTGAAGGTATCCGTGAAGTGCGCGCAGGATTCATCTACCCGCTTGGAATTGCACTGATTCCGGTGATGTTGATTGCCTGCGAGACGGACATGGGCACCGCTGCACTGCTTACATGTGTCGTCCTGACCATGTTATTTGTGGCGGGGAGCAGGATCTGGCTCTTTGCAGGAAGTGCGGTGCTGTCGGTATGCGTCCTGGCTTTAGCAGTTGTTCAAAATCCCAACCGTTGGCAGAGGCTTATTGCATTCATGGATCTTGAGGCTCACAAGACAGGATTGGGCTTGCAGCAATGGCGGGCAAAGCTTGCCCTTGGGGAGGGTGGTATCAGTGGCCTTGGGTTGGGTGAGGGGCGGGAGAAGCTGATGTATCTTCCTTTTGCTCACACCGATTTTATTTTTCCAATGATTGGCGAGGAGTTGGGAGTCAGGGCTACGTTGCTCGTGGTTTTTGCCTTCGTTACGGTGTTAATACTCGGGGTATTGATTGCCAATTCCGCGCCTGATCCTTTTGGTAAGCTTCTAGGGTTCGGTATTGTGACCCTCATCAGTATTCAGGCCGCATTGAATATTGGCGTGACTACTGCGGTTTTGCCGAACAAGGGCCTGCCTTTGCCGTTTGTCAGCTATGGTGGATCAAACCTCCTGTTCAGTCTGGCCGGTATAGGTATCCTTCTCAATATTTACCGGCAGGGAAGTAGTATAAAAAGCGATGATACCGGAAAGTTGTTTGACCGGTGCCGCGCCGTTCCCCGGATATAGGAGATTTATTCACTGAAATGGCCATACGAATTGTCATTGCCTGTGGTGGAACCGGTGGTCATCTATTTCCGGGTATTGCTGTTGCCGAGGCATTGCGTGCGCAGGGAGGTGAATCCCTAGTGCTGATCTCTGAGAAGGAAATCGATGCTCTTGCCATAAAGGGGTATGATGATCTTTGCTTTGAGACAGTTCCTGCGATGGCAATGCCCAGGCTGCTCTCCCCAAAGATGATTCCCTTTTCCCTGAGATTTTTGAGAACACTTTTGCGCTGTAACAGGATTGTATCTGCATTCAAGGCGGACGCAGTCCTGGGCATGGGGGGATTCACCTCTTTGGCTCCTCTGATGGCCGGGCGCAGGCACGGGGCCAAGGTGTTTATCCATGAATCAAATGCTTTCCCCGGCAAGGCAAATCGGATTGCTGCACGTGGAGCAGACTCGGTGTTGCTTGGGCTTTCTGCCTGCCGGAGATATTTCCCCGGTAAAGATGTTGATGTCGTAGGCACTCCTTTGCGCAAATTAATGTGCCAGAAGCATGACAAGGCATCAGCTCTTGCTCATTTCGGCTTGGAGGAGGGAAGGAAAACGCTCCTGGTTATGGGGGGCAGTCAGGGGGCACGAGGGTTGAATCAGGCCATTACCGGTGCCCTGGAGCATATTTCCGCTTTGGGAATGCAGGTGATTCACCTTACAGGTCCAGCTGACCTTGATTCCATCCGTGCAGGTTACAGCCATGCATCATTGCCTTATTTTGTATCGGCCTTCTGCCATGAGATGCATCAGGCCTACTCAGCCGCCGATGTTGCTATTGCCCGGTCGGGTGCCTCGAGCCTGGCTGAGCTTTCTGTATTTGCTCTGCCGACAATCCTTGTTCCGTTCCCTCATGCAGCGGATGATCACCAAACCCTTAATGCGCAGGTGTATACCAAGAGCGGTGCTGCCGAAATGTTGAAAGAAAAGGATATTGAGTCCCGTTCCATTGGAATGTTGTTGCAGGAATTCACGAAGAATAACGGGGCAGTTCTCACCGAGATGAGTTCAGCGATGGATGCGATGGCAATAAGGAATGCCGCTGAAAATATCTGTAAATCAATCGAGATGCGTTGCCGATGAAGGAGGAAATCGCAGAGCTTCTGCACCAAGGTGCAAGCAATCCAATGAGAATTCACCTGATCGGGGTGGCCGGATCCGGTATGAGTGGCATCGCATCATTGCTCATTGACCTTGGGCACCGGGTGAGTGGATCGGATCGGGTCATGACCAGTGAGACCGAGCGACTGCAGCGAGTGGGTCTTGATTTCCATTGTCCTCATTGCGCAGAGACGCTCAGTGATGCGCAGCTGGTTATTTATTCTTCAGCAATCAAGCCTGGTAATGTCGTTTACGATGCTGCAGTTGAGATGGGATTGCCCATGTTGCGCCGCGCTGAAGCCCTGTCCTTGATTATGGAAGGGAAGCAAGGAATTGTAATTGCAGGGACGCACGGAAAGACCACGACGGCAGCACTTGCGGCTCATGTGTTGCGGGCGGCGGGAGTCGGACCTTCTCATTACATTGGAGCGGAGATTCCAATCCTTGGGACCAATGCCCATTGGGAAAGCGGGGGGAAGTATTTTGTTGCCGAGGGGGATGAGAGTGATGGTTCGCTGGTCGAGTTTAACCCGGAGCTTTCCATGGTTCTCAATATTGAGGAGGAGCACCTTGATCATTATTCCGGGGGTATTGAGGAGATTCGCGAGGTCTTCCGCCGATTTGTTGAAGCAACTGCCGGGGGGGTGGTTTTTTGCGGAAGTGATATTGAGGCATCTTCCTTGTGCCGGGCAAGAAAAGGAGCCATTTCCTACGGATGGGACGAAGGGTTTAACTTCTGTGCAAAGATCCATAACCTCAGGGAGCGGAGCAGTGATTTTGAGGTATTACGGGATGGGCGCGTGATTGGAAATGTAACCCTGGGGATTCCCGGTGAACACAATGTGCTGAATGCGCTTGCTGTCATCGCGCTGGCAACCACTCTTGGTGCCCGGTTCGATGACGTTGTTGAAGCCATGCGGACGTTCCGTGGCGCGCGCCGCAGATTTGATGTCCTGTACCGATCGGCGGACTATTCCGTCATTGACGATTACGGGCATCACCCCACGGAGATAAAGGCGACCATCGCAACGGCCAGGGCGGCCAACCCTGAGCGGCTCGTGTGCGTTTTTCAGCCCCACCGTTATTCACGAACCAATCTCATGCGGGAACAATTCGGTGAGGCTTTCCAGGGTGTTGATGCGCTGTACGTGACTGATATCTATGCGGCAAGTGAAGAGCCTATTCCCGGGGTTAGTGGTGAGCTAATTGTGAATGCAGTGCGGGCGAGCAGCCTGGAGGATGTTACATATACGCCAGATGTTAACACTGCGCATCTGGCGATAGGATCTTGCCTGAGGAGAGGGGATATGCTGTTAACACTGGGCGCGGGGAATGTGCATGAGGTTGGCGCTAGGCTTGCCCGTGACCTTGAGTTCATTGATAAGTTGCGTCGTGAACTTGATGATCCCGAGACTACCTGTCGACTTTACGAGCCGATGCGGCGACACACCACGATGAAAGTGGGGGGAGCTGCCCAGTTCTGGGTGGAGCCATCAAGCGTAGAGAGCTTCACAAGGGCGTTGAGCTTTTTCAAGACGGCAGGTGTTCCTGTCATGATGATGGGAAGGGGTTCAAACCTCATTATAAGGGATGGTGGAATTGCGGGGGCAGTGATTCGGCTTTGCAAGGGGGAGTTTGATGAGATTTCTGTGTCCGGAGAAACTATTGTTGCTGGTGCAGGTGTCCGGTTTAAGAAGGTCAGTAATGTGGCCAAGAACAACGGGCTAGGGGGGTTCGAGTGGATGGAGGGTATTCCGGGGAATGTCGGTGGAGGGTTGCGGATGAATGCAGGAGCCATGAGCTGCCAGACTTTTGACCAAGTCGTTTCCGTTCGTTACTTGGATTCAGGTGGCGGGTTGCACGAGAAGAGTGGTCAGGAATTCTCCGCCAATTACCGCAATGTCCCCGAGTTGATTGAGAATTTTGCTTTATCGGCAGTTTTTCGAGGTAATTCATCCAGTGAGGAGGAGATTAAAAGGAGGCTAGATGCCTCGATGGATAAGCGGCGAATGAGTCAGCCTGTAGCAGCCTGTGCGGGTTGTATCTTTAAGAACCCGGCCTCGATTCCCGCCGGAAAACTCATCGAAGAGCTTGGCCTTGTTGGAACTCAGGTGGGAGCAGCAAGAGTTTCTGATGTTCACGGTAACTTCATTGTTAATGAAGGTGGAGCGAAAGCGGAGGATGTCATTGCTCTCATTGAGATGATTCAATCAAGCTCACGTGAGCACCGGGGAATTGAACTGCAGACCGAAGTTAAAATCATTGGAAGCGCTGAAGAATGTTTCTAACAAAAGATTGATTAAAGATATGCCAATTGATAATAAAACCATCGCGGTCCTAATGGGTGGTCCTGGAAGTGAGCGTGAGGTGTCATTGGTGTCGGGGAAAAGTGTTGCAGGGGCGCTTGTTGAATGCGGGGCACATGTGACAGAAGTGGATCTCAAGGGTGATGACTTGAACCTTCCTGATGATGTTGACCTTGTCTTTAATGTCATCCACGGAACATTTGGTGAAGATGGTTCCCTGCAAAAGATGCTCAATTCCCGGAGGATTCCCTATACCGGTGCTGGGGCAAGCAGTAGTGAGCTGGCTTTTGACAAGGGATTGAGCAAGAAGAAGTTTGCTGAATCAGGAGTGCCAACTCCCGTTTTTGAATTTATTGCGGCAAAACCGGGAGAGTTGCCGTCAATGCCGCTGCCTTATGTCATTAAGCCGCCTCGTGAAGGCTCCAGCGTGGGGGTCCACATCGTTCACGACCAAGAGCAGACCGGGGAGGCTCTCGAGGATGTTTCAAAGTATGACCTTGTTGCTCTGGTTGAGGAATTTATTTCAGGAAAGGAGCTCACGGTAGGGATTCTTGATGGCGAGGCATTACCTGTGGTCGATATTCAGCCACGGTCTGGGTTTTATGATATGCAGAACAAGTATCCCTGGCTCGGAGGCGGGGATGGAAGTGACTACTACTGTCCAGCTGATCTTGATGATGACACTACCCGCAGGGTGCAGGAGGCGGCACTTCATGCGCACCAATCTCTGGGGGTCGAGATTTATTCCAGAGTGGATGTGATCCTGTCACCTGAGGGGATTCCCTATGTGTTGGAAGTGAACACGATTCCCGGGATGACAGAGACGAGTTTGTTGCCGAAAGCGGCTCTCTCTGCTGGTTATGATTTCCCGTGCCTGTGTGAGCGCATAGCTGAGCTGTCGATGGACCTCCGCAAGAGATAACCCTTTGTGAAAATTAAATGAGCAAGACCAGAGATAATCACAAGCAGCGTCGGAAGGCAGGAGATCTTAGTAATAGGAGCTCGCGAAGCCGCCATAAGCTTGATGTTCAGGTAGCTTCCAGGAGAGCCTCGTCGTTGCGGTGGAGAATAAAATTGCTGAAGTGCTGTAAGCTGGGTGCAGTGGTGGCGTTTATTTTCACCCTTGTGGTTGGCGTCTATAGGGGGATTGACTATTTCCTGTTTGAGAATCCGAGCTTTATGGTTAATGAGATCAGCTACAGCACTGACGGTAATCTGGGAAAGAGACGTGTCCTGGACTGCCTTGGCTTGAGACCTGGTGAGAACATTCTGCGCCTTGACCTTGATGAAATGCGGGGGAAAATCTTGGCAGATTTACCCCGTGTCCGGGAAGTTCATATTATACGTGATATTCCGGACAGAATCTCCTTTGACATTAAGGAGAGATTTGCGGTTGCCTGGCTGGGGAATCCCCTTCGCCTTCAGAGTCCCCAGAGATGCCTGGGAGGGTTGCTTGTTGGCAGTGACGGGGTTGTTATTCGCTGTGAAATGTTTGAACAGGGTTATGAGGCGTTGCCGGTGATTTTTCCTGAGGAGAAAATCACGTTATTGCCCGGAAGCATGGTCGAATCGGTTGCCTTGACCAAGGGGCTTGAAATTGTCCTTTGCTGCGAGAAAATTTTTAAAAATTCACCCGTGAAGCTGAAGTCCCTTAGGGTAAGCAGCCCCTATTCATTGGTTGGTTACCTGAATACAGGGACAGAGGTGATTTTTGGGCTGGAGGCAATTGATCGGCAGATAAGTAATTTGAAGGTCCTGCTTGATGAAGGCACTCGTCGGGGGGAAGCTCTGGCAACTGTTAACCTTTTGCCCAAAAAAAATATTCCAGTGCGTTTTACTGAACTTGAAATTTCTGGTGGGGCAGGTCCTGATGTGGTGCCTGCAACCCCTGAAAATAAGGTATCTGGGCGAGAGGCTGTTCCCAGACGGGTTCATCGTCGGGTGCCTCGGCGGGCAGTGACGCGCGGGAGAGTGAATTCTGAGGGTTGACTAATGGGCATTAATCAACGTAATCGCAGGTAGTTCAGATGGCTAAATCCACGATCTATGTCGGCCTTGAAATAGGGACATCCAAGATATGTGTTGTCGTTGGTGAGGTCCGTGCCGATGGAGCGATCAAGATTCTCGGAGTTGGGTCAGCGGCATCAAGAGGGGTTCGTAAGGGGGAAATCGTCGATTTTGAAAACGCGCAGGCATGCTTGCACGATGCCCTGGTGCGTGCGGAACATCGCAGCGACGTGATGATCAATAACGTGTTCCTTGCAATTACAGGTGCGCATATTAAGAGCTTTAATAACCGGGGAACCATGCGTATCCCGGAGGAGCAGGAGGAAATCACCGACGATGATCTTGAAGAGGTGAAGGAGATTGCCAGGGATGTGGATATTCCACAGGAGGATGTGTTTCTGCACAGTATTGTTCGTGACTATTATGTGGATGGGCAGGAGAAGGTAAACCGGCCGGCCGGAATGCTGGGCAAGATGCTTGAGGCTGATTATCACATTATCCATTGCATAAAGACCCGGGTGCAGAACACCATTCGTTGCGTAAGGGAGATACCTCTTGATGTGGAGGATGTGGTATTCAGTCCGGTTGCCTCGGCACAGGTTGTGTTGACGCAGGAGCACAAGGACAGCGGGGCATTGCTGATCGACATTGGGGGCGGGACCACTGATTTCGCGATGTATAGTGGTGGTTCCATTGTCAGTTCGGGTTGTATCGGTGTGGGTGGTGATCATATTACCAATGATATTTCAGTTGTAATGAAGATTCCCCTCACGAAGGCGGAAAGACTCAAGGTTAAATTCGGCGCAGCCATCCTGTCTGAGGACATCGATCCGGAACCGATCGTTATAGAGGATGATCCACAGCTGGCGGGGCGTGAAATCGACCCTGCCTTACTCAATGAAATTATCAATGCGCGCATGACCGAGACGCTTGAGCGATTGCGTGACCAATTATCAATTGATGGTGAATTAGCTGCTCTCGGGGCAGGTGTTTTCCTGACAGGAGGATGCAGCAAGCTTGAGGGACTTGATAAACTGGCTGAGAAGATATTCGATCTCCCCGTGTCCCGTGGCAATATCGACAGTATGAGTGGCGCTTCAGCGGCTTTTGAGAATCCTCAATACTCGACTCCCATGGGGTTGATACGTTATGCGCAGATTCTGGAGGAAAGTCGACCGAAACTCTCCCCGATCCAGCGCCTTGGGAAAAAGCTTGGCGTGATTTTCCGAGGCGCTAGAATTCTGTTGTTTTCAGCAATCCTGCTTGCCGGTTTATCTGCTTTCCTGTTGCTGAATTGACTCTATTTTGAATATTGAACCACAAATACATACGGACTGATGCTTGAATACGAACGCAACCCGGCAGATGGGAAATCTGTGTTGGCTCCTGGGCAGGTAAAGGTAATTGGGATTGGGGGAGCAGGTTCCAATGTCCTCGACCGCATCGCGCTTGAGGGCATGGATGAAGCACAATTGCTGACCCTTAACACGGACCTGCGAGCATTGAATACCTCAGTGGCGAGTGATAAGATACAGATAGGAAAGAGCCTTACCCACGGTCTGGGAGCCGGAGGTGACCCTGAACGGGGCGCGGAGGCTGCGAAGGAGGCAATTGATGAGATACGCTCTGCAGTTGAGGGGAAATCCCTGGTTTTTATTTGTGTTGGCCTTGGTGGCGGAACCGGCTCCGGGGCCGCCCCTGTAGTGGCCAAACTGGCGAGTCAGGCAGGTGCCTTTGTGGTGGCCTTTGTTACCGTGCCATTTTCCTTTGAGGGGCGACGCAGGATTTCGCAGGCTCAGACCGCGTTGACCCAGCTGGAGTCATGTACCAACGGGCTTGTCACTTTTGACAATGACAGGATGGGGGGGCTGGTCTTGCCTACTGATGGCATCCAGAATGCCTTCAGTGCAGCTGACCAGGTTATCAGCCAGAGTGTAAGGGCAATTACCAAGCTGGTTTCCCAGCCGGGATTAGTTCGCATTGGCATGGATGATCTTCTCACAGCGTTGAAGAATGACAGCTCAAGGTGTTTGTTTGGCTTCGGCCAGGCGCAGGGAGAGAACCGTGCCCTGGATGCACTTCAGGGTGCGCTCAAGAGCCCGTTGCTTGATCAGGGAAGAATGCTCGATTATTCCAGCAGCCTGATTGCCCATGTTTGCGGAGGGGACAACATGACCCTCTTTGAGGTGGAATTGTTGATGGATGAACTTTCCAAGCATGTCAATGATGATGCCCACATCCTTTTTGGGGCGGCAGCTGACAGCAGGCAAGGGGATAATCTGAGTGTAACAATTATCAGCTCCGTGGGGGCTGGAGTGCCGATAAGTGGTCAATCCGGGAATCATGCGCAAGTGATTGAGAAGGTTACTGACACTGATTTTGAGTTGGAGCCAGAGCCAGAGCCAGAACCAGAGCCAGAGCCAGAACCAGAACCAGAACCAGAACCAGAGCCAGAACCAGAACCAGAACCAGAACCAGA
>JAAESJ010000350.1 GCA_024229495.1 Verrucomicrobiaceae bacterium
TCTGCGGCGTAATCATACCATCCATAATTCCAGCCGTTGGCATCAGGCACACCCTCTGCCGGAAAGCTCCTCACGAAGTCCGCCTTGGAGTCGGCAAGAACGTCTTTGGAAATATAAGTATCCGCAACAAGCAAGCTGGCGAACACCCAGCTCAGGCCCAAAACATAAAAGAGAGATTTCATAGGCTTAACATTACGAAATTACACCCCGTCCTATCAAGGTAATTCGCCTCGCCATATGGCACTTGCTCAGTTGTTGCTGCAAAGCAACAAGCAAGGAACTGGTCCCCCTCCATCGGGGCAGTGGGGATGATCCCTACCAAAAACCCTGCCAACCGCTAAAGCCCGGCATGCATGCGCTCAAGACAAAGCAGGGCATAACAACTGGTCAATACCGGGTCTTTCTCCCACCAGCGACCGTTCTCATTCATCCAGGACCCGTCGGGTTTCTGCAGATTAAAGAGTTTCTTGGTGAGATCCTCACGCCAGTTGACCTTGCTGCCATTGGCGAGCTCGAAGCTCTCCACCTCAAGAATGTTAAGAGCCTTGGACATCGTATTGTAATAATAAAAGAGGCCCTGCTCACCCATGCCCGGGTTCTGGTCAACACTGTAGTTCTTCTTCAGCCAGTTAAACACCGCAGTTAATCGCGGGTCATCCTTTTCCATCTTGGCATAGACAAAACTCAGCAGACCGGCATAGCTCATGCTGCCATAGGAACGCAGGGCAATCTTGCCGTCTGCCGTCTCCTCAGTGGACATGCTTTTTCCGGGGAAATAAACAAAGCCACCCTGGTCCTTGGCATCCTTGCTCACCCATTCCGCCTTGTTGGAGGAAGGACGCTGTTGGCAGTTGGCGACAAAATTGATTGCTGCCTCCCAATCAAGATCAAAAGCCTTGTCCGGGGCTTCCTTGACAAGGTCACGCGTATAGTGGAGCGCCTCAAGGGCGTGATAAGTATTAGAGAGATCTGGATGGGAATAACTGGAACCATAACCGACTCCGCCATCGAAGACATTGTCGGTCTCGCCCTTGCGGTCAAAATCCGACTGCTGGTTAACCAAAAACTTGCGGGCATTGGTAATGATTTTCTTATCCTCTTCCTGCCCGGCGGCAAGCAAAGCCATCATGCAAATTGAGGTATTATAGGAGCCCAGTCCCTTGCCGTAGATTCCGCCGTCAAGCCGCACCTTGGAACGGATATAATCAAGCCCCTTTTCCACATGGTCAGGCAGGGCGATACCTTCACGGGAAGGATCACCCAGCATCGCCTGCAGAACCAATCCAGTAAGTGCCGGGTAGTTCTCCTCCCCCCAGCGACCATCCTCCTTCTGCTGCTTGACAAGAAACTCAACACTCCTGGAGACGGCATGCTCAACCTCCCTCTTAATGGACTCATTGCGCAATCTGGTAGCTGCATCCTGGGCAGAGGCAAAGCCGGCGAGACAAATCCCGCAAGCGAGTATAACTGGTATGGTTTTCATTTCACTGAGGTAAGTTAACTGGTTTTTATCTTCGTCTTATTTGCCTGTCTTCCCGGTGCGGTTCTCCAACTGTCTGCCGACGGGCACTTTCACGTCAGGCAAAGGCTTAAGAATTACAGTCACCATAGTATCGATTGGCGGGACCTTTTCCGCAACAGGAAACCACAACTCATCATCGTCACTGCCGGGGTTGAAGGTATTGCACAATGAACCCTCATAACGATAAACGGCGGCAATGGCACCATCCTCAGCGGCAAGAAAATATCCATCGACCACCTTTGATCCGGTATAGGTCCAACTCCCCGGGCCAACCACTTTCTTGGTCGTCGCGTTGTGCACCCAGTTGCCAAGAGGTTCGGTAATCTCCTTGCCGTCCTTTCCCTTGTGCCGAATAAGAATCGCCATACGCCCCTTGCCGTCATCCTTGAGGACCCCGATCGGCTTGCCCTGCTCGTTGAACTTGCGGTAAATGTCGCGCCGGGAAGATTGCCAGCGCAACAGCTTCATCGCAATCTGGATCTCAAAGGGGGTGATCTTGGTGGAGAGAAGACTCTCATGCAACTTGCCGCGAAACTCATCACAGATGGCAAATTCAAGCACGACCTCGTTCTGGTTAACCCGGCAGGGAAACCAGATCTCACGGGTCTTGGGGTTAAAGGAAAGCTTACCCAGCTTGTATTCCTCATCGGATACCTTCAAAGGCTTAAGATCCTTGGGAGGCTTGGTCGGCGCGTTCGCCTGACTGAAGACATCCGGAGAGATAATCAGCGCAATGGCAAGAAAGGCGACAAGCCGGAAGTAATTAAATAACAACACATCTTCACGCTAACAAAAAACCGGCTATAGCCAAAGTGAAAATAACAATTCGGAAACATTGAATTTCATGCCGGTTTTAAAGCCCTCTTGCATTACCCCAAAGACATCATCAAAAGCATGGCATTTACCCTCCTATGACGCTAGTATTGCCACTCGGAAAAAAGCCACCCTATTTACCTGCCCACAAAAAATACGCTCACCGCAAGACATGAAGACCATTCTTTTCCTCCTCTCAATGACCATTGCCGGAACGGCAATCGCCAAGCGCCCGAACATTCTCTTTATCTTCACTGATGACCACGGTTACCAGGCCATCAGCGCCTACGGTTCAAATCGCAACAAGACACCCAACATCGATCGCATCGCCAGCGAGGGAATGCGCTTTGAGAACTGCTTTGTCACCAACTCAATCTGCGGTCCAAGCCGTGCAGTGATCCTGACCGGGAAGCACAGTCACATCAACGGCTTCATGACCAACGGCAACAGCTTCGATGGAACGCAACAGACCTTTCCAAAACTGCTGCAGAAAACCGGATACCAAACCGCCATCTTTGGTAAGTGGCACCTGAAGAGCGACCCCACAGGATTTGACGTATGGCAGGTATTGCTCGGGCAGGGTCCCTACTACAACCCGCCGATGAAAAGTCCCGCAGGCACCAAGAAAATTGAAGGCTACACCACTGACATTATTACCGACCTCACCCTGAGCTGGCTCAAGAATGACCGCGCCAAGGACAAGCCTTTCATGCTGATGTGCCAGCACAAGGCGCCCCACCGCAACTGGCAACCCGGTCCAAGCCACCTCGAGACGTATAATGATGTTGAGATGCCCTACCCGGAAACTTTCTGGGATGATTACAAGGGCAGGACTGCCGCTGCCTCATCACAGGCCATGACCGTTGCAAGGCACCTCTCAGCCAACGACCTCAAGCTTAATCAACCCCGTGGGCTGACCAGTTCACAACTGGAAAGCTGGAATGCCGCCTACGAACCCAAGAACAAGAAGTTCAGGGAAGCCAAGCTCGAGGGCAAAGAGCGTATCAAGTGGCAGTATCAGCGCTACGTGAAGGATTACCTGCGTTGCGTTGCCAGTGTCGATGACAACATCGGCAGGCTGCTCAAGTATCTTGATGAGAGCGGGCTTGCCAAGGATACCATCGTTATCTATTCATCCGACCAGGGCTGGTATCTCGGTGAGCACGGCTGGTATGATAAACGCTGGATGTATGAGGAGAGCTTCAAGACCCCGCTCGTTGCGCGCTGGCCCGGGGTCATCAAGCCGGAAAGCGTCAACAGGGATTTCGTTTCCAATCTGGATTTCGCCCAGACCTTCCTTGATATCGCCGGGGTCAAGCAAATCCCTGAGCCCATGCAGGGTCACTCACTGGTGCCTGTCTTCAAGGGGAACACCCCCAAGGACTGGCGCAACAGTATGTATTACCACTACTACGAATTTCCCGGGGCTCACAGTGTCAGGCGTCATTATGGCGTCCGCACAGAAAAGCATAAACTCATTCACTTCTACAACATGGAAGAGTGGGAGCTATTTGACCTGGAAAAAGATCCCAACGAACTGAAAAACGTCTATGGAAATCCAACATACAGCGAGACCCAGTCCAAGATGAAAAAGGAACTGACTCGCCTCCGCCAACTCTATAAAGTTCCTGAAGACACAAGGCCGGTAAAACGTGCCCCGAAAAAACCAAGGGACAAAAAAAAGAAGGCAGCTGAGAAAAAGGCTGCATGAGGATCATTCTTATAGCGCTCGCTGCAACGGCCACATTTTCCCTCAGTGCGGAGGAGGCTCGTTTCAATCCTGCGCATTCCGGCTGCTACCTGGGAATAAGAATTAAGGAAACAGGTGAAGGCATCCGTCTAGAGGAAATCCTTAAGGACGGTGCCGCCCTGCGTGCCGGGCTTCTGGAAGATGATATCATTATCCGCTTCGGCACATGGAGATTTAACGAGAGCAGGGAGGACTTTATTGATTTCCTGCAAAACACTTCCCCAAAAAAAACGACCATCAGGGTATTGCGCGACGGTTCCGAACTCGACCTGCCGGTCACGCCCGATGCCACTATCGTAATAACGGCACGGGAAATCGCCCGACACATAACCGGTCACCGGCTCTTCAGGCGCTTGAAAAAACCTGAACTTGCACAACTGGAAGAAAAACTTGTCAACAGTGTCAGGGAAACGCAAACCCGGGAACGGGCATATGAAGCCATGAACACGATCATCGGCAGCTTTAACCTCTCCCATACCGCAGTAATTACGCCCTGGGTAAAGGAAAATCTCTTCGGCAAGGGGGATCATTTCCACCTTGGGATCAATATCCAGAAAGCAGCCTCCGGAGGCAGTCAGCGTTATTTTATCCGCTCCATGATGTTCGGTTCGCCGGTCCGCGAAGCGGGGTTGAAAATCGGTGATGAAATCCTCTCCGTGAACAATATAGCGTTTGAAAAATCTCCGCGCCGCACACTGGCCGGTTATGAATCGCACCGAAATATCCACACGATACAGGTGAACCGCAACGAGACAGTAACCATCCGCTACCGGAGAGCATCCAATACGCAGATAAAGACATTAACCGTCAGCGTCAAGTCACCACTTGATGCCGTCACTTCCCTGAAACGCAGTATTCGTGTCATTAACCCCGAAGGGCAATTCCCAATCGGATACCTGCACCTCTGGAATGTCATGTCCGGTGAATTACCCGGACTGGTCCAGGACGCCCTGCGCAAGGAGTTAAAGAAGACCAAGGCCCTCGCCATTGACCTTCGCGGGCGCGGAGGCCAGGTCAATGTCATCGGAAAAATTGCACGTGTCCTCGCCAGGGAAAAACGTCCGATCGCCCTTTTAATTGATCGTGAAGCCCGTAGCGCCAAGGAAATGCTTGCCTATCGCATGCAAAAATACAGACACATCACGCTGGTCGGTGAAACCACCGCAGGAGCCGTGCTGCCGGCGCGTTTCATCGATCTTTCCGGAGGAGCCCAGCTCATGCTCCCGGTCAGCCTCGGTGATGCTGTCATTCGCTCCTTTACCTCAGGGAAAAGGCTCGAAGGGATTGGCACTGCCCCTGACATCAAGATCCCATCCCCCCTGCCATACCGTGGCGGAAAGGACCCTATTCTTGATGGTGCCGTCATCTTCCTCAGGGATCAGGCCAGTGGTCGTCTGCTGAAAATCTGAAGGTTGACTCAGCGGTGGTAAGGCTCGCCTCGGTTGACGCTATAGACACGGTAAATCTGCTCCGTTGCGGCAACCAACGCCAACTCATGCTGCAATGTCAGGCGGCCAAATGAAATCATCTTGTCAGCCAAACCACGAAGCTCATCTCCATGCCCTTCGGCTCCACCAATCATCACCGCCACCGATTTCACCCTGCCATCCATCTCCAGTTCAGTGACTGATTTTGCCAAGTCTCTAGTATTAAAAAGTTCACCACGCTCATCAAATACCAACCGGTAACAGCCTTCACTGGCTGAGATCAACCTGCTGCCTTCCTCTTCCCTGGAACCGTTCTTTACGATCACCAATTCTACACTGGTATAACGACGTAACCGTCTCAGGTATTCCTCAACCCCCGCCTTCGCATATTCAAGGGACGGTTTACCGACAACAACAAATCGCCACTTCACAAAACCTCCTGACTACCATTGATACTCATCACGATTAAACCAGATGAGCTATCATTTACTTGTCCCCTTGTAAAAGAGAAGCTGGCTTTTTCAGCGCTTCCTTGCAATATGTCCCCCACCTGCTCCAGACTCAGGATATTGGATATCCCTTGTATCCAATCAAAAACCTTACAGCCTTCACGCCAATGCTCCACCCAAAGACACTGCCTCTGTTCGCCTGCCTAATCCTCATCGGCGAAGGACAGACCCATGCCCGTGATTTTGCTGAAGCCGAGTCCGATGCTCAAGCACATGGAAAATCCGCCGTTGAGAGCAGTAGTGCAGAAATTACCACCAAGGACTTAAGGCAATACGTAACTCGGCTTGCATCCGTCGAATATGAGGGTCGGGGCACCTCTGATCGTGGCGGTCGCATGGCGACGGCATTCCTGGCAAGCTTTTTCCAGGAACTCGGGTTTTCACCCGCGGGCGAAGCCGGTGGTTATTACCAATATTTCCCCTTTTCTGCCGGCAAGAAGCTCACCGGCAAGAACGTTCTGGAACTCCAGGTAACCAAACCGGCAAAAAAGACGCGCACCCTGCAACCCGGCACCGACTACCAGCCGATGGGCTTCAGCCCTAAGGCGAACATTAAACCGACACCTGCAGTGTTCTGCGGCTTTGGGATCAAGAGCGATGGGTATGATTCCTTTGAGGGACTTGAGGTCAAGGGACGCTGGGTGATCATGTTCCGGGGATCCCCGAAAGGGCAAAAGCAACTGCAACGCTTTGGACCCCTCGTCGAGAAGGCGAGAACCGCGAAGAAACTCGGCGCCATTGGCATCATCTTTATCAAGGGGCCAAACCCTGCAGTCGGCCTGGAAGTAATTCCCCCATCAAAGAATGTCGGAGCAAGCGACGAAATCTTGCCGGCCATAAGCGTATCCAATCACCTCGCCTCGACACTGCTTACCGGCTCAAAGGACAGTCCTGATTTCAAGAAGCTCTTCAGCAAATACCATACCATGAAAAGTATCGCGGGGTTTGCCCTGCCCGGAAAGATCAGTGCCGAGATCAGCCTGGAAAAGGCCAGTGAACAGGGGCGCAACGTAATCGGTCACCTTCAGGTTGGTGACAATCCCTCCGCTGAGAAAATCGTGATCGGGGCGCATATCGACCACCTTGGATACGGCAAGCGCGGCTCATCACGAGCCAGCGGAGAGCGTTCAGAACAACTTCATCCCGGAGCTGATGACAATGCCTCCGGGGTAGCTGCACTTATGGAAATTGCGCAGTTCTTTGCTGATCGTAAACGCAGCGGAAAAATCAAATTCAAGAGGGACCTCGTCTTTGTCGGCTGGTCAGGTGAGGAAATGGGACTCTTTGGGTCAAAGCATTACGTGAAGAGCGCGAAGGCCGAGAGGAATGGCAAACTCTACCCGGCAACTGCCGCCTACCTGAATCTGGACATGATCGGCAGGTTGGGCGACAACCCCCTGAACGTCATGGCCACCGGTTCCAGCAAGGACTGGAAGGTAATTATCGAGTCTCTGGAGGAAGATCTTAAAACCAAGATTTCCCCAAATCCCAACCTGCCAACCGACTCGACGTCATTTTACTCAGCCGGGGTTCCCGTGATCGCCCTTTTCACCGGCCTGCATGATGAATACCACACGCCGGATGACACGGCTGACAAAATTGACTTCGATGGCCTTACCCGAATATCCCACTACATGAAGTCACTCACCACAGCCGTTGCCAGCCTGGATTCTCCCCCCTCCTACCTCAAGGCTCCTCGCAGGGGGGAGCCACAACGGACGAAACTGGTCATCGGGGTCCGGATTGAGAACGTCCCCAACGGCGACGGGGTAAGCGTCCTTGAAGTTTTGCCCGACTCGCCCGCCCACAGGGCCGGCGTCAAGAAGGGCGATGCCATCGAGCAAATTGACGGCAAGCAAATTAAAGATGTAAACGGGCTCCGGGACGTGTTGAATAAACTTGAATCCGGAAAAACATACTCCGCCGGAATCAAGCGCGGAAACAAATTGATCCTGCTGGAAGTTGCCCCGACCAAGAGCCGTCCCTGACAGGTGCGTAACACTCGCACAAAAAAAAAGCGGCCCCGTAGGGCCGCTCTTTGTGAATTGATTTTTTGTTTCTTTCAAGCTCGAGGGAGCCTTCTTAAAAATCCTGTAACTTCGCAGTCGCTGCCTTTATCCGTTCCTGAAAAGCAGCAAACTTCTTGTTGTTTTCCTCGTTACGTTGCGGCTTTGTCGCAATCCAGTTGTTCAGCGCATCCTTTGCGTCCTTACTCTCCTTGATCGCCGCCTTATAGGCGTCCGCCTTGTCAGGGTTAGCCTTGATGTAGGACTCAATGCCGGAGGCGCTCATGCGAACAACTCCCTTGAACTCCTCAATGAAGGAAGCCGGTGTCTTGTCACGCCCCGCACCAAGCTGACCTATTTTACTTTTCCCGTCACTATCAAGCACAACGTAAGTCGGGTAACCACGCACCCCGAACTGTTCCTTCAATTCATTGTTCCTGCTGACGTATTTCTCAGGCACAATGTTCTTGTCCTTCGGGAAGTCGAGGGTTACCAGCAGCACATTCTTGGTGGCATACTTTTTCCACTCATCCTGCGCAAAGACCCCCTTATCCATCAACTTGCACCACCCGCACCAGTCCGACCCGGTGAAGTTAAGCATCATTGGCAGCTTTTTCTTCGCTGCCAGTTCAACGGCGGCATCAAAGTCCATGGTCCACTTGCCAACCTCGGCACCATCGAGTTGAACCTTGTCTTCTGCATTCGCACTGAAGGCAAGAATACCGGAAATAACACCGGCGGAAATCACGTTTAAAAGTCTCATTGTTTTGTTTGTCTATAATGGTTTCTCTCTCACCGGAACGACTCCGGTGAACAATCAATCTAGCCCGCTCCACAATCCGCTCAAGGATCAAATCAACGGCTAATGAGCCCGCTTATACAAGCTTTGCCCCAAGATAGGCCGGCAATTGATCAATTTTTACCCGCTCCTGCGCCATGGAGTCCCGCTCTCGCACCGTCACCGTGTCGACAAGCTCGGGGCCATTCTCGCCAATGGTATCAAAGTCGATTGTCGCACAAAACGGGGTGCCTATCTCGTCCTGCCGGCGATAACGGCGCCCCACCGCAGCAGTCTCGTCATAAAACACATTCATCAGCGGAGATAGCAGTGCCTTGACCTCCCGGGCCTTGTCCACAAGCTCAGGCTTGTTCTTGAGTAGGGGGAAAATACCGCATTTAACCGGCGCGATCTTCGGGTCAAAACGCATCACGGTGCGCGTCTCCTCCTTACCCTTTTCATTGGTGACGCTCTCCTCGTCATAAGCCTCACAAATCAGGGCAAGGACAGTGCGATCACAACCGGCACTGGGTTCAACAACATGCGGGACGAACTTCTCCTTGGTCTGCTCGTCGAAATATTCAATAGCCTTACCGCTGGCCTCGCCGTGTTTTCTCAGGTCGTAATCCGTGCGGTAAGCCACCCCTTCAAGTTCCTGAATACCAAAGGGGAAATCGTATTCAATGTCGTAGGTCTTGCTCGAATAATGAGCGCGTTCACCATCGGGAACATCAAGGATATGCAGTTTCTCCCTCGGAATCCCGATCTCCTCATAAAACCCAAGTCGACGTTCCAGCCACTCATCCGTCAGGCGCATACCATCCTCGCCTCGACAGAAGAATTCAATTTCCATTTGCTCGAACTCGCGGGATCGAAAAGTGAAATTACGGGGATTAATCTCGTTACGGAAAGCCTTGCCAATCTGCGCAATGCCAAACGGGAGCTTCTGACGTGAAGTCTCCAGCACATTCTTGAACTGCACAAAGATGGACTGCGCCGTCTCCGGCCTCAGGTAAGCTATTGAACCCTCGCCACTGGAGGCTCCGACACTGGTCTGGAACATCAGGTTGAATTCGCGCGGTTCGGTCAACAGTGCCCCGTTGGCAGGGTTGAACCGGGTGGTTGCCTCAAGTTCCTCTCGTTTCTCCTCGATCAGCTCAAGCTCCTTTGGCGACACCTTCTTATCCGGCAACCTTTCCCCGTAAAACTGCCTTGCTGTCTTCCTCGCTGAATCCGGATCCTTGCCGGATGCAACCAGAACAGCAAACTCACTATCCACGGACCAGCCACTGTCCTCGTGCCGGGCTCCTGAATACCAGACAGCGGTACCAGACTGCTCAGGAACCTGATCTGCCCTGAGGCGAGCCCTTGAAAGCAGGCAATCACACATGGGATCGGAAAATCCCCCCACATGTCCGGAGGCCTTGAGAACCTCCTGGTGCGTCAGGATTGAGCCGTCAAGACCAACGATATCATCCCGCTCAATAACATTCTTCTGCCACCAGTAGTCCTTCAGGTTACGTTTCACCTCAGCACCAAGCGGTCCGTAATCCCAACAACCATTGAGTCCGCCATACATCTCGGCAGACTGGAAGATAAAGCCACGCCGCTTGCAAAGGCTGACAATCTTCTCCATCCGCTCGTTTCTCTCAGAATCAGAAGCCATGAATCAATACTCTCAGTGGTCAGTTCATTTCGGGGATGCACCTCATGGGGCAACCGGGGGCGACATGGTCGGGGAATTGTCCAGAAAATCAAGCGCCGCGATCATGTTATCAGGATATTTGGGCTGACTTGACTTAATGACTCCCAGAAAGGAACGTGACAACCCAAGAAGATGGCTATCGAATCCCGATACGACTGGAACACCGTCCCCCCCGCGACCCAGTCATGGATCAAGCCCTGGATGGTGATCGCCCTGATCCTGTCGGGCGCTGTCCATGCCGGGCTCTATATCTGGTTTCAACAGGTGGTTGTGCCAAGAGAACAATCCCCAACACGGGCAGCAATCGAAAACCTCAAGGACCTCAAAGTGCAGAAGGTTATCAATGAGGAATTAAAGGCCAAGGAACCCGAATCCACAGACGCGACAGATAAAGCGGCAATCACCCAAGTCAAATCACAGGATATCATCCAGCAGGTTGAAGACCCCTATGAGTTGCAGCAAGCATTGCCTAATGTGGAGATTCGGCTTAAGCCTGATGAGGATTTACCTCCAATCCCTGGGCGTGGCGATACCAAAGAAGCTGGTGATGTCGCGTCGATCCTGGGACAAGACTCTGCGGAACTCGCAAAAAAACTCGATCGCATCACCAAGCGCATGCTTGATAAGGTTCCCGCCACATCACCGGATCAACTGGTTATCAGAAACGGGGTTTCCGAGGATAAGCTTCTTGAAGAAGAGGAGCTGTTGAAATCCTACAACGAGACCCTCGCCAAGCTCTCGAAAACAGGGAACGGCATCACCCAGGGATTCAGTAACCTTGATGAACTTCTCAACCGTGTGGGACCCATCATGGATGCCACAAAACCCATCCTGATGCCAACAGATCTGCTCTTCGGCTACAATGAGGAAGCACTGAAGGAAAGTGCCAGACTAAGCCTGATGAAACTCGGATTGCTCATCCAGAGAAACCCGGAATCAACCTTCATTATTGAAGGCCATACTGACACCACTGGATCCAACGAATACAACATGAAACTAAGCAAGCAACGTGCACTCTCAGTTCACGACTGGCTTTCCGAATCCCTCTCAATAAAATCAAAAAGGATCAGGATAAAGGCCATGGGCGAAACCCGTCCCCTGATTAACCCGTCTGGAACCAGGGAGGAACAATCCATCAACCGCAGGGTGGAAATTGTAATCCTTCCACCAGAAAGGCGACGGTGACGTCGCAATTGCCACCACCCATCAGCCCATCTACCTGCTGACATTCCTTTAACGCTAAAGACAATCCATGCTCAGGGGCCAATCCAATTCTATCAGGAAAGATACTCCAGCAAGTGCTCCGGATAGCTCAAAATGGTCTGTCGCCAGACCTTACTGCACCGCAGTAATGCTGATCATATTCACTGCCCTCTACCTGTATCTCGGTCGCCACCTGATCAACCAGACTAATGGTGATCGCAACCGCTCAGATCAACAGAATAACATCAGGCTCGCACTTAAGGCCAAGGAATTGGCAACCCCGGACTTCTCCACCGGCCTATCACAATCTCTTTGGAAGTGGTTTCCTCATCACACTGACGGCGTTGTCAATCCCCTCTGGCCGTGGCTGGCCGCACGAATTCATCTCGAAAATCAAAGCGAAGAGGATTTCTTTGTCCGCGGCAAGTGGTTGAACATCTGGTTGACTCTCGGCATCCTCTTGACCGGGGCAGGAATACTGTCCAAATATTTTTCCCTGCCGGCAACCCTCAATTTTCTTTTGCTCGCAGGACTCGGCTCCTTCCTGCCCAGAGCAGTGTGGTTTCAACCTGAACCCCTCTACTTTATCTTATTCCTCGCTGCCTGGGTATGTGCCCTAATGACATTGCTGAAAAACAGCCTGTGGCGCTACACACTTTTTGGCATCATCACCGGGTTGGCCTACCTTACCAAAGCGTCCGCTCTGCCCCTAATGGCGGCCTTCCTCGGAATTTCAACGCTACGCTTCCTGCTGCACTGGATCTCCAGGGCGATGAAAAATCAGCACCACGCAACATCTGCCGGATGGAATTCAAGCTCCCATGTTTTAGGTAGCCTGCTCTGCATCCTCGCCTTCTTGATGACGGCGGGACCACTACTGAATTCATCCTACAAACGATTCGGCAATATTTTCGACAATTATCCCGGTTACTGGATGTGGATGGATAATTTCGAGCCTCAGGGGATTGACTTTCTGGTCAATTACAACACCCGGGAAAAGCTGGAAAGTATCCCGGAAAATGAAAAACCTTCACTTGCCCTCTACCTGAGGACCCACTCCGCTAACCAGGCCACTGAACGGTTAAAGGAGGGCATCAAGTCTACAGGTAATGATTTCCTGTTCCCCAAAAGGGCTAAAATCCGCAAGGCCGGCCCGGATCCATGGCGCGTTCTGCTACCATCACGAGGCATCCACCTGATATCCCTTGCCGGAATTCTTTCGTTAATCCTCTTTTATAGCCTGTTGCGGATGAAAAACAAACAACCGGATTCCAACCGCTTTCCGCCGGGAACGCTAACGATCGTCATTTTCGTACTCACCACTCTAATTGGCTACCTGATCCTCTTCAGCTGGTACAGGCCTATTGGTAAAGGAGACCGCTTTATGTTATCACTCTATGCACCCGTTGCGCTGAGCCTGATCTGGGCGGCAGAGAGCGTCTACCGGAGAATCGGGGAGAGTAAGGATAACCGCCTTCTGCGGATTATCTATTGCGCTGCCCATCTGGGCATTAGCTCTACGATTCTTTGGCGGATATACGAACTTGCAAATCATCCGGTCTTCTTTACCAAGTGATCCCTCAACATTGGCCGTCATCACGAAGCATCAATGAAAATTCCCGAAGCCATTAAAAATGCGCTTGCCAATGGAGACGAATCACGTCTCCAGGCAATCTGCGAAGAGCTTCACCCGGCGGATGCGGCTGCCGCATTCACGACGCTTGATGAGAACCTGCAACTACGCTTTGCCCAATACCTGGATAACGAGGCTCTTTCCCTGATCACCGGTTTCCTTCCGGCTCCGGAAACCGCAGACTTGATTGCCGGTCTGAAAAAGGAGGATCAGAGGGCAATCCTCGAAAACCTGCCCGATGATGTCGTTGCCGATGTTATTCAGGAAGCGGATAAGAACCTGCAACGTACCTATGTTGAACTGCTATCCGAGAAAAAGAAATACGTAGCGGAGACTCTCCTCGGATACCCTGAGGATTCAGCCGGTGGGCGCATGACAACCGCCTTTGCCACCTTGCGGGAGGACATGACCGTCAGGCAAGCCATTGAGGCACTGGAAGCCACCAAGGAGGACGCTGAAATTCTAGCCAGGATTTATGTGGTCGACGAGGAAAACCATATTCTTGGTAAAGTCAGGCTTAGGGATCTCACGTTCAATTCCCGAAGCACGGCAATTAAGGATGTCATGGACCGGGAAAAACTGGCAATCCGGGCACGTGACGACCAGGAAGAGGCGCTAAAAATGATGGTCAAATACGACATGATTGCCCTTCCTGTCATTGATAACGACAATCGCCTGCTTGGTATCATTACCCATGATGATGCCCTCGAGATTCAAGAAGAGGAATCCACGGAAGACCTGGAAAAAGCCGCTGCGATATTCGGGGAAAGGGATGAGGAAGGCTACCTGAAATCCCCCGTCCTCTCACACTTCAAGAGACGTGCTCTCTGGGTGTTCTTCCTGGCAATCGTGGCCATTCTCTCAGGACTGGTAATCTTCCACTACGAAAACCTCTTGGAAAGAGTGTTCATTCTTGCCGTCTACATGCCAATGATCGTCGCCACCGGTGGCAACACTGGAGCACAGGCGGCAACCATGGTCATCCGGGCAATGTCTCTGGGGGAATTCACTCCTTCAGAATTTCTGCGTGTAGTCTGGAAGGAACTACGAATTGGTCTCGCCCTTGGAGCCCTCCTTGGTACCCTCATCGGGTTGGGAAGCTGGTTACTGATCAAGGTTCTCATTAGTAACGAAACTCTGATCGCCATGACCGACAACCATAACCTGGCCGAACTGGTCACCGTCGTTGGAATTGCCCTAACTCTGCAAGTGGCTGCATCAACGTTTATTGGTGCAGCACTTCCAATGCTTGCCAGAGCCATCAACCTCGATCCTGCTGTCGTTGCCTCTCCGGCAATCACAACGATTGTTGATGTCCTTGGCCTGCTGATATATTTCAGTATAGCAACCTCAATACTCGGCCTTTAACCCGGGACATCCTGTCGCCGGGAAACTCCTCATCCCACTAGGCGTTATCCTCTTCAATGACGCCCTTGAGACGGTTTGCCAAGTCAGGAACAGCGGAAAATGCGCGGTTCCAGTTCGGAATCTGCTTAGCCTCGTAACCCTCTTCGACAAAAATATGGATCGCGTTGTTCAGGGCATTACTGAAAGCCTCGACCGCCTCCGCCTCTTCATGCCTGAAATAATTCAATCCGTTAACTGTAGAGTCATCATGATAGCACTGGATCAACTCCTTGGCAGTCCTCTCATAGGTCAATCGTAGTGCCTTTAATGAGCCGGCATTCATCACGATACCCTCAGAACCGATGCTTGAAAAAAGACTGAGTGCAATCTCACGGGCCATTTTCATCAATCCCTTATCAACAGTCGGTTCCGGATCATCAAATTGATGTCCCAGGTGCTGGTGCTTGTGCTCAAAGTTTGAGCCAAGGTCAACCTGACAAATCCCCCTTACCGCCGTATTGTGATAGACCTCAACGAGCATCCCCACTTCCAGCCCCCAATCACCCGGCATCCGCACCCTCCTGGCTAAATCCGTTGAAATGGAAAACTCACCGGAAAGCGGGTATCGGAAACCCTCCAAATAATCAAGCAACCTCAGGTTTCCAAACACGGTAATCAGTGACCGCAGCAGCGGTATCACGAAAAGCCTGGTGACCCGCCCATACATTCGATCACTGACCCGACCGTAGTAGCTCTTACAGTAATCATAGTCTAATGCCGGATGAACCGTCGGCATGCAGAGCCTCGCCAGCATCTCCCGGTGATAGGAAAGTATATCCGAGTCATGCATTGCGATAATGCCTGCATTTCCCCTGGCCAGAATAAAGCCATATGCCATCCAGACATTACACCCCTTCCCTGGAATATATTCAGTAACCTGGGCAGCTTTCAGTTCCTCATAAACCTCAGCCATGCGGGGGCCATCGTTCCAGATAATAAAATGCTTCTGGGGCAACCGGGAAAAGAACTCCTTAGCTCGGGCAAACTGGTCAGCGTCCATCCGGTTCATCGAGATGACCACTTCACTGATAAAGTCGACCTTCTCGAGGTGATCGAGAATACCCGGCAAGGCAGGCCCCTCAACCTCCGAGTAAAGAGCCGGCATCACAAGCGCAATAGGCTTTTCTTTGCTGAATTTCTTCAACTGCTCCTGCTGCAACTCAAAGCTGGGATCAGCCAGTTGGTGTAGCGTGGTTACTAGGCGGTGCTGGTAAAAATCAGGCACGGTTTAATGGGCTATGGGAAGCAGGCACGGACAAGCACCTCATGATAAAACAAATTCAACATACCACCCTCATGCATCAGTTTCCGTGCCAACTTCGCCATTTATCTCCGAATCCTCTTCTTCGGCACTGAGAATCTCCTCCTCTATGCCCCTCCTTAAAGTCTTGCCGATGAATGGCCTCACCAATCCATAAAGAGCATACAACACCAAAACTAAAGCCGGCATCCATTGATAATACCAAATCGTCAGCAACAACAGAACTACCACTCCCACCACCCATTGAAGAGGTCGGTGAGTTTTCCAGTTCAGGTTCTTGAAACTCGGGTAACGCACCGAGCTAATCATCAGGAACGACAGGAAAAGCATCAATACAAGGAACACAATGCGCAACCTGCTCAAGTCTGGCTCCTTGTCCGCAATCCAAAGAACAAACAAGGTTAAGGAACTGATCAACCCTGCTGCAGCCGGAATAGGGAACCCCTTGAAGTAACCACTGTTGGTCACTCCGTGAGCCGCAATGCAATTAAACCGGGCAAGGCGCATCCCACCGCAAACAAGAAAGATCGACGCAACAATAATAGGAAAACTGCCGGAAAACTCATTCATGATAACACTCTGTACCAGCAAAGCCGGTGCAACACCGAAGGAAATAATGTCAGCTATGGAGTCAAACTCCTTGCCAAAGGGACTGTCCTTGCCGCCGAGCCTGGCTAACCTTCCGTCAAGGATATCAAAAAGGCATCCTGCCAGGATAAACCATATGGCGCGTTCAAATAAACTCCTCGAGTTTTCCAGATTATTGACACCGCCGTTAGAAATCGCATTGATGATGCTGATGATGGCAAGGAAGCCACACACCAGATTACCTGCCGTCATGAGGTTTGGCAGCAGGTATATCTTGGGTTCGTAGTCTTTTTCCTCTTTCACCGGTGAATTGCTAGGATTTGCACGCAATAATATGCGAGTTTTTAGCAGTTCCCAACTGATTTCGATGAATACCCATTCCCCTGTTACCGGCACGATCACAATGGCCGACCTGATAAAGATGATGCCTGGAGCCAGGCGCGCCCTCTTCATGAGGTATCACATCGGAGGTTGCCAGAGTTGCGGTTTTCAAGACAGCGAAACCCTCACGCAGGTTTGTGAGCGCAACGACAATCTACCCATAGAGGAAGTAATCGCCCATCTGGAGCAAAGCGCTTCACATGATCGTGCCATCCAGATATCTCCCGAGGAGTTGAACTTAAAAATCAATACCGATGCGCCTATAAAGTTACTCGACATCCGTTCACGTGAGGAATTTGAGGCAGTAATGATAAAAGGTTCGGTGTTACTCACTCCTGAACTCCAGCAGTCCGCCTTCTCCTCATGGCCTAACACTCAGGAGGTCGTCATTATCGATCATAAAGGTGACCGCTCACTCGATGTAGCCGCATTCTTCATTGGCCATGGCCTCACAGGGACACGCGCACTCCACGGCGGCATTGATGCTTACGCTAAGGATGTAGACACCTCACTGCCTCGTTATAATATTGAAATCGGCAATGATTGACCCCTCCTCACTGACACGCCAAGCGAGCCCATGATGCACAAGCTTACTGCCTCCGCCGCGGCATGCGTCATTGTCCTACTCATCGTTTCTTCCCCATGGGCATTCTCTGAATCCAATTGGCCATCCTGGAGGGGAACTTCCGGAAACGGCACCGCACCTGATAACTCGAGACCTCCGATAGAATGGTCTGAGGAAAAGAATATATCCTGGAAAATACAACTTCCCGGTCTCGGACACTCCACCCCAGTCGTCTGGGGAGAACACATCTTCCTGACCACCGCGATCCCCTTTGGCGAGAAAACTTCACCCCCGGTTGCTGACAATGCCCCCGGTTCTCACGACAATCGCCCCGTGGCACAAAAGCACCGCTTCGTTGCCATGTGCATTCAACGAACTTCCGGCAAGGTGCTTTGGGAAACAACCTGCCTTGAAGCATTCCCACATGAGGGTGGTCATGTCAGCGGAAGCCTCGCTTCGGCCTCACCGGTCACTGATGGAAAACACCTCATCGCATACTTCGGCTCCTACGGTCTCTACTGCATTGACACCATGAGCGGCAAGATCCTTTGGCGAAAATTGCTCGGTAAAATGTCCACTAAGCACGCACATGGAGAAGGCGCCTCTCCTGCCCTTTCCGGTAATACCATCGTTGTTAACTGGGATCACGAGGGCGAGTCAGCCCTCTTTGCATTCGACAAGTCCACCGGTAGGGAAAAATGGAAGGTGGAGCGAAAAGAGGTCACTTCCTGGTCCACTCCCCTGATAGTAAATACCGGAACAACAACTCAGGTAATTGTAAGTGCATCCAGCAGGGTTCGTGGTTACAGCCTTGATACCGGTGCGCTCATCTGGGAATGCGGTGGCATGTCACACAATGTCGTGGCTTCCCCGGTATCCGCCAAGGGAATCGTCTACCTGGGTTGCAGTTATGACAAGCGTGCCATGATCGCCATTCGCCTTGAAGGGGCAAAAGGTGACATTACCGATGCCGGGAACGTCTTGTGGACAACGAATAAACGTACCCCCTATGTTCCCTCACCGCTCTTGTATGATGATACCCTGTATTACCTCAGCCATTACCAAGGAATCCTCTCCGTAATGCACGCGGAGTCCGGGAAAATAAAGGCCGGCCCATTCAGGATTGATGCCCTGCGCAACATTTACGCATCGCCCGTAGGCGCCGGTGGCCATGTGTATATTACCTCCAGAGAAGGACTGACCATTGTCATTTCTCATGCCAAGAACCCTGAACCGGTCGCAGTGAACAAACTGGACGATACTTTCAGTGCATCAATCGCCGTGGCAGGCAATCAACTCTTCCTGCGGGGAGAAAAGCACCTCTACTGCATTACCGAGAAGCAGGCACCCCCATTGACCCCCTAGAGCACCTGGAAAGAGTAGAGCTTGGCCCTTTCAAGGTGAAATCGCAACCTGACCACCTTGCCCTTCAGTGATGAAAGGCCTACTTGATCATCCCATTTGGGCTCCATCCTTAGTTGATCAACTTTGCGATAAGTTTTGGAAACATCCCCTGAGAAGGTGGGAATAGGGTTACCCTGAGCATCAAGCAAATCAACCCTCAACTGACCTGCGCTGGCGTCTACATTAACCTGGATCCTCTCACCTTTAAGCTCGAATGGTTTGGTCACCACGATTCCCGGTTTCTCCTTTGCCTGAAGATAAAAGAACCCATCGAGTCGAAGCTTGGCCAAGCCCAACCGAGCGTCCCACTTTCGAGCACCCCAACGTTCATTGGTTCCGAGGTAATAGATCCAGTGCTCGTCCTGGTGCGTGATTATATTCGCCGGCGGACGAGCACAATCTTTATCAAAACTACTGTCAGGGCCTCGAGCAATCAAGGTCTTGCGCGGATAGGCTGCCACTTTGAAATCAAAGTTGATCGCATCGCGCGACGGAGCCATGTAGAATTCCCACACACCCTTTTCGTGACGTGTCTTGAAATCCTGCGTCCCCTTTGGAACGGGCACATCAGTCGCCGCCAACACATCGGTCAGGGCGAACCATACGCCTTCATAATACCAGATCGGGAAGGTGTGAATCTGACGTTCTGGCGTGCCCTTGCTGTTTGGAACTACGCTCTGGTCAGGGTCGTTCAGCAGAAACGTGGTCAAGGTCTTCCAAGCTGTTGGGTGATTCATCAAATCGTTTTCTTTGTCATGCACCATGACTCGAACGCCACGCAGCTCTCCGATCCCTCCGCCGGCCCCGAAATCCTGACGACAGAGCAATAGATAGCGTTTTCGGTTCGGATCCCAGGTGATTAGATTGCTGAAGTCCGCAGCCCTGCCTGTTACCGGCCTGCCCCTGTTATAAGATTTCCACGTAATCCCGTCGACCGAATAATCGATACGTGTCTTGGTGCCGTGGTTACCCTGACCCCCGTAGGAGAAGTAAGCCGCCTTGTATTTCTCTGCATGCCCCCAGGGAAGGGTCGGGTCGATCGTCACGGTGATGCCGTCAAGTCCGCCTCCTGGATTGACAATCACTAGATTGCTCTTGCCATCCTTGGATACCATCGGCTTGGTCCAATTGATCCCGTCTTTCGACTCGGCGTAAGCCAAACCGCTGCCCTTGCGCTTGCTCGCCATATACCAGAGCCTGAACATCTCCTTATCTGGGTCCCAGTGCGGCGAAAAAAACCAGCAGAAAGTGGATTCTCCAAATTCGTAACCCGGCCCGCCATCGGGTCCGTCATGCACCTTTCCCGCCTGGAAGTCAGAGGGCAGTGTCGGTTTCATGACCACGCCAAACTTGCGGGCCTGACCAACTTCAAGGGTTACATTTTCCTTACTTGAGATGACATGGTCATCAACAAAGAGCTGCTTGTTCAGGCCAACCTCAACAGCAGGGGATTTCAATGGGCCAAGAAAAATGCAAGCAAGTAAACATATGAATGAAAACGCCCTCTCATGACCTGAACACATCACGGAATCTAATAAGACATTCTCAAGCGTCAAAATTTATCTGAATAACGAATACCAGTACGCTTATCCAGAAATCAACGCTTGCGCATACTACTGGATTTCTTGGCATAGCCAAATCCGTCTAGATAAACCCCGACCTCATTAATTTTGTTAAGGTAGATCCGGCACATCTGGCGATCGGGCTTGCAGTGGAAGAGATTCTGCCCCACAATCCACGCCATTATGGCAGAACAAATCACTCTCAAGGCCAATGTTGAACTTGGCGTTGTCCCCACCCATATCAAATTTGTCGGTGGCCTCGTGCCTGACGATGACGGACGCCTGCCCCGCGCAGCAGACGGCAATCTCATCGTCGTCAACGAGATGGCAACCCTCATTGGACTGTCCCCGGTAAAGATCGCCAGTGCACAAATCACCGTGTTTCCCGGCGTTGACGAGGGAGATACCGAGGACATGATCACCGGCCTGCGTGCGCTAGGACTCGCCGTGCACCTGATGCTGATGGTCGGCGGAGCAGACCCGATGAATCCCGATGACGAGGACAAGGTGGTCGAAATGCTAAAAGCCGGGCTTGAAGTAGCCAAGAAATACGGCATTGAACAGGTCGCATCAACTTCCATTGAGGAGTGGATGCAGGAAGGAGCAACGCCTAAAACCGGGGAGGAATTTGCTGCTGCCGTGGCGCAGGACGCCAAGGTGCATATCCGTGCCGTAGAGGAAAGCGGTGCCATTGATGGGGGCATCAAGCACTGGCACATCGAGTTCTTACGCGGTGGAGAGTTCCAGACATTCACCGACGTGGCCAAGTGTTGGGAAGCGGTCAAGGCCGCCAATGCCGGGCTCGGGCAGAAGTTTTTCCGGGTCATGGTCGATGCCGCCCACTGCGGCGACTCCGATCTTTCTATTCCCGAGAATGAGGCATTGATCACCGAGATTGCCGGATCCGATGAATTCAGCATGTTTCACGCCTCGGCAAAGACCACCCGGGGTTGCCTTTCCACAGATGACGGATGGATCGGGGCCCTGCTGGGCGCAGCAGCCAGATCAGGGAAGCTGGAGTTTGTCTTCGTTGAATTGTTCCACCATGAGGATCCCGCCCTCGAGGCCCTGCGCCAGCTGGACAGTGGCCACGGGCTTGATACCACTAATGGCAGAAGCTACAGCGAGGCGGTTGTGGACGGGCTCGTTGACGTTGCCCGCCGGCTCAACAATCTGGTAACACGCGGCCACCTTGGTTGAAAACTCTCTGCCTTAACAAAATCTAAAAGAGCTGCAGACAGCATTATCCGCGCAGCCTTTCGAAGACAGGCTTTAACAAAAAGCGGGTCTATTCTTGCCTTACTTGACCTTGGTATATTTTGTCAACCTGCCATGCACGTTCCACTCCTGGGCGTAAAGGTCGCCCTTGGCGTCAAAGGTGCAGCCATGAACGGCAATGAGCGCTCCCTCATGCCAGTCAGCCGGCCCGACTCCATTACCTGCCTTCTTGCGACTCTTCGGTTCATCACCAAGGCGCGAAATCAATTTATTGTCCTTGTCGTAGAGTGAAACCCGGCCATCCAATTCACCAACGGCGAGCAATTCACCATGAATATCGGCAGCGCAGGGGCGCCCCAGCTTGCTGTCAATGGTACGAATAAAATTGCCGTCCATGTCATGTAATTGCAGACGGTTGTTCTGGCGGTCGCTGATCAATAGGCTCGGTTTATCGGAACGGGTATCAATGAGTATATTGTGGCAAATATTGAACTTGCCATCTTCCTTGCCCTTACCACCGAAAGTCTTCAAGTATTTGCGATCCTTATCGTAAACATGAACCAGTGACTTGCCATAACCATCGACAATGTAAACCCTGCCGTCAGGAGCAACATCAAGGTCAGTCGGGTTGTATTGCGAGATACTTCCATACATCCCCTCAACCTTCGGGGGACCGATGATCTGCCACACAACAGTGCCGTCAAACCTGACATTCACCACACGCTTCACGCCAGGCATGGCAATGATGAGAGTCTCTTCACCGTCAATCTTACGCACCTTCATGCCGTGCACTCCCCTGAATGCCTTGTTGCCGTTCTTGGCACGCAATTCACCCTCGTAGGTGCCATCGGCAGCAATCACCTGAATAGTCCCGCCAGTGGCTATATAAACTTTTCCCTTACTGTCTGCCGCCATATCCCCGTGCAGGTTACCAAGCTTCTTGCCTTCCGGATATTTCGGCCAGTTGCGAACCACCTTGTAGATCCCCTTGCCTTGGCCCGTGCGGGCAGGTTCGGATTTAGTAGAATCCTCTGCAAAGCCGGATGCGGTAAACAGTGCAAAGACGAAAAATGCTGGGTATGAAGTTTTCATAAGTCTCAATTGTTTCATTTAAGCACCAAATTCCATCCCATGTCGATCACTGAAATTTACCGTGTATTTTAAACAGTCCCCGGTAACCCGGGAAGCGTTGGGCAGATAGATCAATGCCCTCAATGCTACCTGCCAGACCGGTATTGGATCAATCGCACCAATGTCTCGGTTGAGTCGTTCGTCGTAGTATAAAAATCGGCACCATATACCATTACCCAGCCACGCTCCATCCGTCGCCCCATGACCACGGCACCGGTTCCGCCACCCTTGGCAGCTCCCCATATTTCCCAGGGTGCCGCCTTCCGGTAATAATGCGTTGAATTCACATTTGCCACCACGCCGTCCACTTTGGCGCCAAGCTTCCGTCCTTCCTCAGTAAATTCCCAGCCGGTTCCGCTTCCTCCGGAACGCAACGGTCCCAATCCGCATTCATTAAAAAAGGACAATGACTCGCCCGTTGGACTGAGAAAAACAATGTTGCCACCACGACGGAGAAAGTCGCGAAATGCCTCACTCCAACTGGGAACTCCCCGTCCGTCTTTTTCCATGGCATCTTTAAGGGCCGACTTCTTGAACGTCTCCATTTCAGGAATCAATAAAACACGTGCACGCCTTAAATGGCGCAAGAAATCACGATCCGGCACTCTCGACCTGTTACGGATCAACTTACGGGCAGGAATACGGTCATCGATCGCGTCAATGGTCTTGCGGTATTCATCGTCCTCATCAGCATAGCCACCCCAGACAAGCACCGGAGCACTCGCAGGAAGCCCCTCATGGCCGAAACTCAGGGACTCAACCCGATCAAGGGGAACCACAACACGCTCTTCACCGAGGGCTGATAGCAGCAGGTCGCTGCCATCCACTTCGATTTTCTTCGCCCACAGCATACCCGCCGGAGCAAGCGATACCAAATGACGAACCACAGCCTCAGGTTCATCAAATTCTCCGGGATCGGCATCAACTGCAGCCACAGTAGGAGAGGGCACGCCATTATTGCCATCCTCCTCGACCTCAATTTCTTCGGCCAGCAACTCCTCGACGTCGACAACCACTGCCTCAGGGTCGGGAAAAACAAGGAGATCAATCAGAGACAACGGCGCCTCTACCGTCAATATGGGACTGGAAATTCTCAGCCATCTATCAGAGTCGCGGGATGGCAGAAGCTGCCCGGCAACAATTTCACCTGTTGAAAGGGATGCCACATGACGACCCGGGACTTCAGGAAGAATGCCCTTGGCAGCCTCACTGATCGGCTCACTTCGCTCCACCCGGGTAATTTCAGCAAGAGGAAGACTGAGCTCAGTCCCGCTACCTGCAAGGGCAACCACAATTACATCATCAGTGAGCTTCACGAGCTTCCCGGGAATCTCCGATCCGTCCCTTAAGGAAACACGGAATCCGAGAGCGTCACTTTCTCCACCCTGCATCTTCTCCCCCGTGCCATGCCGGCTCAACGAACTGACCTTGCTCAGTGGCAGTTTCAACTGCTTGTCCGGCTGCAATGCCGGGCGGAACACAAGGTGATCATTTCTTAAAGCAAGAATTTCACCAGCCATTGCCACAGTAATGGAAAGCTTATCCCCTTCAGTCTCATTCCCGGCATCCCGGTTCTCTTCCTGACCATGGACGCCTTCCTTGTCTGTGGGCACTTTATCAGGTTCCTCGACCGCTGCGCCCTCGGCCTCCTTCTCCTCGACAGCTGGCTTCTTACCGCCAGCAGGCGCCTTGGCATTCTCCCCCTCACCTTCCTCCAGTTTCAACTTAGGTAAAATATCCAAGAGAGCCTTGACCTTATCTTTCAGCTTGTCGCCCAGTTCCTCATCCTTTTTCAATCCCTTGTCAGCTTTCTCTGCGGCTTTATCAGCAGCCTTGCGACGCGATTCCTGCACTGCCTCCGGAACTGAACGCTGTCCAACAACCTCTATCCACCAGTCCATTGCCGGACGCGCAGAGGAAATCCGCGCGCCCCCCAAGAACATTATCACCGAACACATGCAGGTCGCTGCAAAGGAAGCCCTGCTGAAATGTAAGGAACTAGCGCACATGAATTGAGGAAATAACACTCTTGAGCCAAACCTTCACCGCATATCCTTCAGGGGTGTATTCAGCAAGCCCCTTGTCGGTTCCTACCAAAGTATTGCCGTTGGGCAATCGCGCCACGCTGCTGATGACATTAACTCCCTTCGGCTGAATACTGGAGAAAATCACTTTTCCGTCAGGCGAAGTCTCGATCACCCTCATCTTTCCCGCTCCGGCTTTTCGCTCGGTCCCCTCCTTGGGCTTATCCGCATGAACAACCACGAGCAGGTTGCCACTCTGAAGTCGATCTACCCACATGGGATGATTAAACCCTGCTACCTTCCATAACTGTTCTCCATCCTTCCCGTATTCGGCCAAGCTCCCATCGTCAGGATGAGCGCAGAGAAAGCGACCTTCACGCATTCGCTTAAAGGAAAGGACACGGGATGGCATTTTCCACACCCCTACACGACCTCCACTCACGTTCAACTCTTCTACCTCCCTGCCAATCGCCACCAGCAATCTGCCGCCCGGCATGATCGCCGTCCCGCCTCCCACAGGAATCCCGGATGCACTCCAGATCTCTGTGCCATCATTGCTGAAAACCGCAACCCTGCCCTCTTCAAATCCTCCTCCAGAGGCAATAACTAGGCCTGCTTCATCATCAAAGGATATGGCATCCGGCCTGATGGTCGCCATCGATTTGGCCAGTTTCAGTTCTTTCACCTTCCTCCCGCTGGTTGTCCAGGGGATCACTGCCCCTTCCTTTCCCGGCGGAGTTCCCACTAGAACCATGAATTGGCCACGGGCACCACAACCAAGCTGCGCCGGCACGACCTCCCCGCCATTGTCCAGTCCACCGAGGAAATTCTGCCACCGCTCGATTGCCTCAGCCCGCCCCTCAGGTGGATCATAACCTGCAAACCCAAAATCCTTCCCATGTAAACCGCGGAGTAGAATGGCCGCCTCATGGCGTACCCGGATATTACCCGAAGCCAATAAATCCAGCAATATTGCTGACACTTTTCCGTCACCGACAGCAGCTCGCCCACGGGCAATAGACAGCCTAAGAACTTCATCATCTCCTACGGCATCATCCACCCTGCTTGCCTGAGCATCTCCTGAGAAACGATACCCCATCACAAAAGCGGCAAGTTCCCTCTGTGATTCATGATCAGCACCCAGCGCCTTGTCAAATGCCTCGCGGTCCTGTTGCCCTGAGGACTTCGCGGCAGCAATTTCAAACATCCTTAACAAGTCCCAGTGAGACACCGGGTCAAAGGTCGATGCCATAACCCCAAGACGAACACCCCACCCTGGAGTTTCCTTGGCCGCAAATCTGCCCGCCACGTGATAAAGGGCATCAAGGCGACGCCTCTTGATGCGTACATTGAGAATCCCCTGAATACGCCTGGACATCTCCGCCCCGGCATCCTTGCGCGCTACTCCCAATAGGTGCTCAATCGGGGCCGCCACCATTACCAGAGCCTTGGAAGCATCGTTGCGTTTCCGGAAATCCTCAGCATCAAGATCACTAATCTGATCCATCACTTGCTCAAGCTCACCTCGTCCAAGGAATAAGGTTTCCACCCTGTCTTCAAAGTCCTCCTCTTCAGGACTCAGCTCCAAGTCCACAAGGATAGAATCCCCGTTAGACAGGGGCCATTTCTTCGCTTCGTCTTCCTCACTCGCACTGGAGCCCTCCGGTTCAGGGGATGCCTCAACTCCACCAACCACGTCGCAGTCAATGAGGACACTTCCACCTGAACACGGCGAAAAAAACCACGAAGCAAAAAGCAATATCAACAAGGCAAACCTACCCATCGGGAAAAAGTATACCACAGGCTACGCCAGTTCGCCGGTTGCCGCAAGAATGCCCGGAGGGTATCATTACGCGACAAAAACCACGTGGTTAAGACATTGCGCAATGCTAAACCCGCCTGAGATTGGTGCCACTAGGCACCTCACTAGTGAATAAACGTCCCCCTCTTCAATCAAGCCGCCGGCGAGGTGGCCTTCCGCGCTTTGCGTATCAGGCTGCGCACCGTATCACTAGGCTTGGCCCCTTTGCCAATCCACTGATCAATCTTTTCCAGATCAATGGAATCTTTGCCTTCATGCATCGGGTCGTAAACGCCAACGCTCTCAATGAAGCGACCATCCCGCGGGGAACGCGAATCGGTCACAACCAGCCTGTAATAGGGGCGACCCTTTGATCCTTCTCTTCTTAAGCGAATTGCAACTGCCATGGTATCAGTAATGATTTTAATAGCGCAATCCTGTGACAACGCATTTTAATCGGGCGCTAAAGATGCCCCCTTTTTCCCAATTGCCAAGATTTTTTTCCAGCCGACAAGGCAAATCCTAGAACTTCATCCCCTTTGGCAGCCCTTCAAGGTTGCCCATATCCATGCCACCAGCGCCCAGTTGGCCCAACATTTTGCGCATCTTGCCCTTGCTTCTCATCATTTTGCGCATTTGACCAAACTGGCGCAAAAACTGATTTACCTGGGTAATGCTGTTGCCGCTACCCTTGGCCAGGCGCAAACGCCGTTTGCCATTGAGTATCTCGGGACGGCTCCGCTCCTTCGGGGTCATTGACAAAACGATCGCCTCAACCCTCTTGAGCTTGCTCTCGTCCATAGCACCTGCCAATCCTTTCAATTTCGATGCCCCAGGCAACATCCCAAGTATTCCATCAAGAGGGCCCATCTTCTGCATCATTTTCATCTGCGCAAGGAAATCGTTAAAATCGAAGGATTTCTTCTCCATCCGCCTCGCCATTTTCATGGCTTCCTCCTCATCAATAACCTCTGCCGCCTTCTCAACAAGCCCAACGACATCACCCATTCCCAGGATCCGTTCAGCCATTCGTGAAGGGACAAAAACATCAAAGTCGGCAAGCTTCTCTCCCTCCCCCACAAATTTAATTGGCTGACCGGTAACCGAGCGCATGGAAAGCGCCGCACCACCACGCGCATCACCGTCAAGCTTGGTAAGGACAATTCCTGTTATACCAACAGCCTCCTTGAAGTGCGTGGCCACGCTGACTGCCTGCTGCCCGGTCGCCGAATCTGCAATGAGCAATGTCTCTCTGGGCTTCAGGAAATCACTCAAGCTCTTGAGCTCCTCAATAAGATGGGTATCGATTTCCTGCCTTCCTGCGGTATCAAAGATCAACACATTCCCCCCCTGGGCCTCTGCCCAGACAAGGGCCTTCTTGGCAACCTTCACTATATTTTTCTCCCCGGGATCAGGCTTAAAAACAGGGACATCAATCTCCCCTGCCAGAGTGGCCAGTTGCTCAACAGCTGCCGGGCGGTACAAGTCACACGCAATGAGCAATGGCTTGCGCCCTTCTTTCTTTAGCCGCAACGCAAGCTTGCCCGACGTCGTGGTTTTTCCTGCACCGTTAAGGCCGCACATGATAATCCGCGCAGGCACATTCAAGTCCAGTGTTGCGGCATCACCGCCCAATAACTCAGTCAAGCAATCCTGAAAGATTTTAACGACCTGCTGACCGGGAGTGATACTCTTTAATACTTTTTCCCCAAGAGCCCCCTCCTTGACCTTGGCAATGAATTCCTTGGCGACACTGAAATCAACATCCGCCTCAAGTAACGCCAAGCGAACCTCACGCATCGCGTCAGCGACGTTCTTCTCGGTGATTTTCCCCTGACCTTTGAGTTTCTTGAAAACCCCCTCAAGACCTCCTGAAAGCTGCGCAAACATAATTGGCAATGTGGTCAGGAGTCACTTCAAATGCAAGGACTCCTCTCTTGGAAAAAGCAGGAATTAAACCTCAGGCCTTGGTTTCAGGATTTTTAACCTTTTTTCCCTTGTCCCTTTTTTCACGGCGCTGTTTTGACCGGCTCTTCTTATCCGTATCGCTTGAGGCGGAAATACCAAGGTCTGAAGCCGCTTTCTTAATCACATTTCCAATATAATTCTCCCCATAGGCACCGATTTGTTCGCTATCGCCCGCTTCGGCAATCCTGGCCACGGCCACGCGGGCGGTTTCATCCATGTGGTCAAGGACATTCATGGCACGCAGGCGCGAAAAGGCATTCTTCTCTTTCATTACTGATTCCAAAACAACCACAGCGCGACCTCCCTCACCCAGGGCAAA
>JAAESJ010000351.1 GCA_024229495.1 Verrucomicrobiaceae bacterium
AGAAATAGCCAGGGGAAAGTTACTAGCTCCAAAAATGACAACTGGCCCTACTGGAACCAGCATCCGGCGCAGGTCAGGCTTAGGTAAAGGCTCCCTGTCAGGGATCGCAGTATCGATCCTGGGTCCTACCCAGTCACCTTCCTCCGCGACCTTCCCAAAGACCCTCAACTGCATCACAGTCCGGCCAAATTCACCATCGAGTCTGGGCTGAGGGTATCCGGTCTCGGCTCCGACCCGGTCCTTAATCGCTTCGGCATCAGCTTCCATTTCCTCAGCAATCGAATCGAGCAGACGTTTCCTGTCAGAACCTGAAGCGTTGCGCAGGAAAGGAGCCGCTCCCTTAGCCAGTTCGAGTGCCTTATCAATCTCGGCCTGAGTTGCCTCGTGGAACGCAGGCTCCAGAGTGTCCCCGGTCCCGGGATTGATTGCGTTAAAAGTGGAGCCGCCTTCGGCGGACTCTGAATTACCTATGAGTTGATTTCCATTCATGATATTTTATTCGACTTCGTTTTCTAGGGTTCCAATTCCGTCAATACTAATAGAGATAAGATCACCTGAACTGAGAGTAAAATCAGAATCAGGGACGACACCGGTGCCAGTCATGAGAAGAGCACCATTAGGAAATTCATTATCACGGAACAAAAATTCTGCAAGCTCATCAAAGCTACGTTTAATCTGAGACACCTCAGTATTTCCTGAGAAGACCACTTCACCTGACCTTGAAATTTTTACCGAAATCATAGCCTCCTTGCCTGGTCCCGATCCGACAACGAGGCAAGGACCAAGAGCGCATGATCCACGATACACTTTGGCCTGAGGAAGATACAGAGGGTTCTCTCCCTCGATCGATCTTGAACTCATGTCATTACCGACCGTGTAGCCGAAAACTTTGCCGCTCGAATTAATGGCCAGAGTCAGTTCCGGCTCTGGAACGTCCCAGCTGGAGTCGGACCTGATACAGACCTTGTCAAGGTGGCCCCGGCTGCGGTTCGCTGTGGCCTTAAAAAAAAGCTCGGGTCTCTCAGCGTCATAGACCATGTCATAAAATCGATCACCTCCGGAAGACTCACTCTCCTCCATCCGAGCGTCCCGGCTCCTATAATAAGTGACCCCCGCTGCCCACACTTCCTGACTACTGATTGGAGCCAAAAAAGCCCCTGAAGGTAATTCACAGGATTGTCCCAACCCGTACTGAATTTCGGTATATTTTAAAGGATCTTCACTGGTAAAGAGCGTATCCAGACAAAAATCCCCCGCTAAAACGCAGGAACTGTCCTTTTCGATTGTATAGCCGGCCTCAGTTCTATAAATAGAAAACATTGCGGATGCATTGTAACGGGCACCCGCACTTTGGCAAACCTACAACTGAACCAATTTTTATGTTTTCCACTCTCGCTCAGGCCGCGGCCCAGGAATCGATCCCTGTCACTAATCTTATCGCTCTATTAGTATTCGGTATTGCCTTTCTTCTAGTCTTAATCCTGCGATTCAAGCTTCAGGCATTCCTCGCATTGATTGTCGTCTCAATCCTCGTCTCGGTAGGAGCCACATTCATTAATCCCGAAAAGGCTGCCGGATTGACAGAAATTGGTCAGACCATTGTCACTAGCATGGGAGGTGCACTTGGCTTCATTGCCACAATCATAGGAATCGGAGCCATCTTCGGCGCAATGCTGGAGCATTCGGGAGGAACTCAGGCCCTCGCCAATACTTTGGTACGGCGTTTCGGTCAGGAACGGGCTCCATGGGCCATGCTCCTGACGGGCTTCATTATTTCGGTTCCGGTCTTCCTCGACGTGGCTCTTGTTATTCT
>JAAESJ010000352.1 GCA_024229495.1 Verrucomicrobiaceae bacterium
AACTTGGAATTGAATCCCTGGATTCCGATTCCATGGAAAGCACCTCGAACCATTTCACGTAGTTTTCATAGCAGGCATAAGCACGATGCGGCCATGGTAATCGTGTGTCTTGTTAAGGTTGAGTGAGAAGGCGGCTCTGTGTAATTACAGGCCGCCTGATCACTTGCTCCACGTTGTCCTGATGGAGCAAGGTTTGCCTTTTCGGCAATTGCTATCAAGCCAATCCCACGGTGGTAGAGTTGGTTGTTTTTCTCTATAGAAAAAAGCGGCACCCTTTTCAGGGTGCCGCCGTGAGAGTCATCGACGTTGTTTCTGATCAGCGATTAATGGCGCGAGGAGAAAGCGATCCGCAACAGGCCCGTGGCCAGGCTCACTGAACTGTGGTAGCGGGGGCGGGAGTGGATCATCCTGGGCTCACGGTGGATTACCCTGGGCTCACAGTGGATCGCCCTGGGTGCGTAGTGGTCAACGTGGTGCCTGCCTCGTTGATTGAGTTCTGCAGCCATACGCTGCATGGAGTGGATGCTGCTGTTGAGTGAACTCAACAGGTAGTGGACATGCCGGGTGTTCCCATGGACATGCCCCCTTCGGTTGCAGCGCTCGGCACGGTCCACGACGGTATGCAAATGGTGGGCCAGGCGGTCGAGATCCTCAAGGTCCGTCATTATATGGCACAGTGAGGAATATCCATTGCGTGAGAGGTGGTCGATGTGCCGGGCTTCGCTCATCACCTGTGTGATATCTGAGCGCAAGTGGCAGTAGTCATCCAGATGGCGGTAGTGAATGCTGAACTCATGGCTTAGTTCGCGGGCAATGTCGTAAATCCGGTAAGCGGGGGAGCTGAAGGCACTGCAGTAGGCCGCTGCGGCATTGCTGGAAGTTGAGTTCAATATGATTGCTGCAGCAATGGCTGCAGGAAGGAGGGTGCATTTCATTTTCATGATATCTGGATTTACGGGTTAACAATGAGTTGTCAGTCCATAGGACGTGAACGCCTCGGGAAACATTCAAATAAAGTTTCAGCAGAATTGATTTTTCCTGCTTTTACTCACTCCAATGACCTTCCAGACTGCCCCCGGACAGGGAATCCTGGCATCCCTTGCGGGGTGTGTCGCGATTGTTCAGCGCTGCGCAGTGGCTGCCTTTATGC
>JAAESJ010000353.1 GCA_024229495.1 Verrucomicrobiaceae bacterium
ATGGAACAGATGGCATCCTTTGATTCGCTAGGCCTCATTCCGCAACTTTTGAAAGCAGTTCAGAAGAAAGGGTACAAGGCGCCGACACCCATTCAGGCCAAGGCAATTCCTGCAATTTTATCAGGCCGTGATGTGATTGGTGGAGCACAGACAGGGACAGGCAAGACAGCGGCCTTCGTTTTACCGATACTGCAGCAACTATTTCAGAACCGAACTAAGGACCGGTCTCCAAGAGCATTGATTCTGGCCCCAACGCGTGAGCTTGCAGCGCAGGTCGAACGGTTCGTTGTCGATTATGGCAAAGGGGTAGGTGTTTATTCCTGCGCAATTTATGGAGGCGTTAAAATGGGGCCGCAAGTGGGTCTATTGAGGAGAGGAGTGGGCATTGTCGTTGCTACGCCTGGCCGCCTTTTGGACCATGCTCAAGGAGGAACCATTAATCTTTCGCGCGTTGAGACGTTTGTACTCGATGAAGCGGACCGGATGCTTGATATGGGCTTCATGCCTGACATTCGTAAGATCATAGCTTTACTTCCTGAGTCTCGGCAGAACCTCCTATTTTCTGCAACTTATTCCGA
>JAAESJ010000354.1 GCA_024229495.1 Verrucomicrobiaceae bacterium
CTGAAAAAGCCCGGCGAATGGAACTCGCAGGAAGTCACCGTGAAAGGGTCCACGATAAAAGTGGTCCTCAATGGCGAGACGATCCTGGATTGCGACTTAAGCAATGTGGAAAAACCGATGTACAATATTGATAAGTTCAAGGGCCGCACCCGTAAAGAGGGCCACTTCGGTTTTGCCGGCCATGGCGCGGCTGTGCAGTTTCGCAACGTGCGCATCAAGCGCCTGTAGCGCAAGGCAGATTGATGAACAGGGGCAACGGCCTGTGGCCGTTGTCTCTAGGCGGCAGGGCCGCGGGCGACATAGACGGTGCTTTTGGAATCACGCTCAAGCAGCGGGTTGAAAAAACGGACGACTTCATGGTCCGCTGTAGCGAATACCTTGCTTAACAAGGCAATGAATTCTTCATCAGGCGGGTCATCTGACCACATGGCGAACACGCCGCCCGGCTTGATTTGCCCTGCCAGCTTCTGCAGGCCTTCCATGGTGTAGAAATCCGAGTGCGAGTCATCGAGCAACTTGCTGGGGGTGTGGTCGATATCAAGGAGCACAGCGTCAAAGGCGCGAGCTGGCTCATCGGGATCAAACCCGCCGCTTGGGTCAGCGGCCATGGCGAAAAAATCACCGTGGACGAACCGGCAGCGCGGGTCATCACAGAGGGTTTTCCCAAGCGGGATCATGTGGCGTTGATGCCAACCGATCACCTCCTCAAGGGCATCGACAACCAACAGGTGCTCCACATTTGTATTGTTGAGCGCCGCCTGGGCGGTGTAGCCAAGGCCAAGGCCGCCGACGACAACGTCGATTTTTTTTTGCGGGTCAAGTGCCGCAAGTCCAAGGTCTGCCAGGGCTATCTCAACCACGGTGAACAGGCTGGACATCAGGAAGGCATCGCCAAGGATCACCTCGTAAACCTCCAGGTTGTCCAGCGAAGGCATGCATCGCCGGCGCAGGATGAGTTCCCCCATCCTGGTTTCTGCATAATCAAGCTCTTCAAAATCCAACGGCATTATTTACCGTAAGTGTAAGGCCTGTGGGCTTCTAGGGAAAATTGTCCGGTGCCGGCATTACTGCATGCGGGATTGACGTGAAAACATCTTCTAAGGCAGGCAACTAATCGTTGCGCGGGGCTTTCCCAAGCGGTTAGCATTAACAAGGGCGGGAAAATTCAAGCCATATTGCGATCCTGCCTCGGCTTCTGCGGTTACCGCAGGGGCTCGCACCATCAAATAAATCCATGAAACCTTTATCCACTCGTCGTTCTTTTCTCGGCCAATCTGCCGTCACCCTTGCCGGGGTATCCACCGCTTTTGGAGCTAATGGTCAAAATGCCAATAATGGTTCCGGGCCAAGCCTCAAGGGAAGGATTTTCAAGTCCCTTAAGGGAAGTGCACGCAAGAAGGGGGAGTCGGTTGAGGCATTTTTCACCCGCCTTCAGAATCTCGGTTTTGATGGCCTGGAAAGCGGCAGGGTTGGCGAGGCGGCAGCTTATCGTGCAGCTGCGGCAAAGACCGGCTTTCGTATTCACGGGCTTGTCAATGGCGGGCACTGGGGTGTGCGCTTGAGTGACCCTGACCCGGCTGTGCGTGAGAAGGGTCGCGCAAACCTGGAACGCGCACTGATGAATGCGCACCTGCTGGGGGGGTCGTCTGTGCTGCTTGTCCCGGGCAAGGTGAACGGAGAGAAGGAGACTCACGAGCATGTCTGGGAGCGATCCATAGAGCAGGTTCGGAAGGTGTTGCCGTTGGCATCACGCATTGGTGTGCGCGTGTTGATCGAGACGGTATGGAATGGCTTTTGCGAAAGTCCGCAAAAGTTCCGTGACTACATTGATGATTTCGACAGCCCGTGGGTCGGGGCATATTTTGATATCGGCAACATGCAGAAGTTCGCCCCTGCGCATGAGTGGATACGGGTGCTCGGCAACCGGACGGTCAAGCTTGATGTCAAGGACTGGGGCAAAAAGAATGGATTCTGCCGGCTTGGAGAGGGCGATGTTGACTGGGACAAGGTGCGCGTTGAGCTCAAGGCCCTGGACTTTTCCGGGTGGGCAACCCGCGAGGGATCGGATCGCTCGATAGAAGACACAAGCCGCCTTATTGACGAGTTACTCATTGGGTAGGCAGGTCGTGTGCCCGGTTGAGCCGGGTGCTTGATGATGGCAAAGCGGCCCGAGTCAGCAGTTGAGCCCCTGCCTGTCAGGTGGGCTAAGCAATGGAACAGCTCCCTTGAGTGGATGGGCCTTGGCATGGTTTTCATCCCGGTTGGCGAGAGGCTGTTGAGTTGCTATTCCGAGCCCGATCGCCATTATCATGATGCCCGGCATGCTCTTGCATGCGTGCAGGCACTGGAGCAGTATCCCGGCGCAATAGGTAATCAGGACACGCTTGAACTAGCCCTTTGGTTTCATGATGCGGGATACTGCTCCAGGCTTACCCCCCGTGAGAGCAGGGCAAAAAGCGTGGAGCTGTTCCGCGGGGAATTTCAATTGCTTGCCGGCGATCTCATCGATATCAATGAGGTATGCCGCCTGATCACGTCAACCCGGCATCACCGTGAGCCGGAAAATACCGACACGGCACTGGCGATGGACATTGACCTGTTGGTTTTTGCCGCTGAGAGCCTGCGCTATGACGCCTACACCAGTGACATTCGCAGGGAATACACACATATTGATGACCAAAGCTTTCGCCTGCAGAGGGTGGAGTTTTTGCGCACGTTCCTGCGTCGCAAATCCATCTACTGGACGCGACATTTTCGTAAGCTTCATGAAGAGAGTGCGCGTGCCAACATCGAGCGCGAAATTGCATCGCTTGAACAACCCTAGTATTCTTCCGGGTCACACGGAACGGCCTTAAACCGTCAATCTGCGAGGAAAATGCGCAACGCCTCCTCAGTAATCAAGACCCGTCGTTACACGCAGGAAGTAAGTGTCGCCGCCGAGGGTATCCGGCACCTCAACCTGAGCCTCAGGACCGGTGGCAAGCACATTAATGCCGGGAAGAGGTGCCCAGTTGAAGAGGTCGGCGGAAGCAAGTACGCGATAACGTTTCCCGGCCACTGATTTCCAGCTTAGCTGGAGTTTCCCGGCCACTGAGCTGCGACTGAAGGGATGGACCCGGAAGGCAGATGCCGGGTTAAGCGGATCAGTTCCAGCAAGGAATTCCCCCAGATTCGTCAGAGAATCACCATCCGCGTCAAGAATTGCATCTCCCGGAAAGAGGAGGCTCATGCCGTTGGCTTCTTCCCATGAGTCGGGCATGCCGTCGCCATCGCTGTCTGCAAGCACATCAATGGTCAGCTCAAGCGTGCCGGTCCCGCCGGCATTGGTTGCATTTAGGGTTACGCCGGATTCCCCGGGCGTTGAAGGGGTTCCTGAAATAAGGCCGCTGGTTGCGTTGATCGACAAGCCGGTCGGCAGGTTTGTCGCGCCATGGGCTGTTACTGCATTGGAAGCGGTCAGCTGATAGGAGAAGGGGTGGCCTGCAACGGCGCTTACGGTGGAGGGAGAGGTGATTGCCGGTGCCGGGATTGCCGTGATGTTAAAGCGTTCACTCAGCGTGACATGGCCTGCCCCGTCATCAAGCAGGAGGATGACATCCGTGGCCGTGTTATTGAAGGTGACTGACCCTGTCCATTGTCCGTTGACGAAGGATGCGGTGTCCAGGGAGGAGGGAATTGCCTCGAATCCGCCCGGGAACGGGGTGTCGAGTTCATTATTCTCATTGCCGGGGCTTCTGGATACCCAGGACCAGTCCCCGGTGATATTGCGGTCCTCGTTGCCCCTGCGGGTGAGGGAACTGTTGCGGGATTCAGACCACGGTACTCCTCCCCCGTTCCACGCATCCCCAACCGTCAAGTTGAAGCCGCCAACGTTAATGTTTATTGAGGCAAGCTCATTGGCCGAGTAACCCCAGCCGACGAAATCAACCAATTCACCGGTGTCATCAACCACCATGACCCACCCGCGTCGGCCGACATTGCCGAAACCACGTCCGTGATACCATGGGATGTCGCCCCCGAGATAGTCCGCTGCCTGCCATTCCTGGGAGTTATCGTCTTCGTCGTGCCGGAATATTACCTCTCCCCCGGCCATTGTTTCAGGAAGGTTCAGCAGGGTTGGCGCGGCAAGGTTAACCCCGCTGCCAGCCGTCGATGCCGCCTGGTTCACAACCACGAACCATCCGGCGGTATTTACCGGGCTGGAGCTGACATTCTGAATCTCGAAATAATCCGGTGAACGATCCCAGCACTCGGTAATGAGCACTGAGGATCCATTATCGGCCCCGACGAATGCCCCGACCGGGATACCTTGGGCGTAATCAACAACAGTGCGGCCTGCGGCATCTGTTGCCCTTGCCGTGATTTGTGCGGGGGTTCCAATCGCATATGTTGTTGCCACATTTGACCATTGATAGCCGGTAAAGGGGCCTGATGCCGCGATGTTAAGTGATAGCGTGGCGCTACCTTCACCACCGCCGTTGGCGACAATGAGGGACACCTCAAAAACACCATACTCAGTGCTGTTGCCGGAAATGACACCGGTTTGCCCGTTGATTGCCAACCCTGACGGCAGTCCTGAAGCAGAGTAGGAAGACGGGATATTGGTGGCCCGAACCTGGTAATAGAAAGGGTCGTTAAGGATAGAGGTTGTGGTATCCGCGCTGGTAATGACCGGCGGGGAAATTTGTGCAGGGGTACCACCCGGGATTGTGCTGGCCCTCCAGTTCTCCGCGGTATTCCAAGCACTCCGGGGAGCTGCTGAATCGAGGATTTCAAGGGAGAAGCCGTTGCCGTCTGAATCCCGATACCAGGAATCATTATATTCAAATCGCATGATGGCCGCCTCAAAGGGTTCCGCCAGCTGCAGGACAATGTTCTCTCCGTCGTTACTCAATTTTCCCGAGTATTGCCCGGCAACATTGATGGCAGCTCCATTTTCAGCCTCAAAGGCAACAGGGTCGGCCACCACGATCACGTAAGAGCCGACACCGAGTGTCATTTCAGGGAATACAAAGTCGATGCCATTGGTAAAGCGCACACCGCCCAGCTCCAGCGGCACGTTGCCTATATTCTGCAGTTCGATATACTCAAGTGCCTCACTCGAGGCGGGGTGATACATGATCTCAGTAATCCGCAACCCGTCAAGCAGGGCGATAGCCTGTGCGTAACTGTCGTTTTGGTCGGGTATTTCCGTGACTGATGAGCGTAGCTCAAGACCAAACACGACGTCGCCGCTGGTGCCGTCATCCTGGTGCACGGAGGCGGCGATCACGTTTTCACCGGGACGCATCAACCCATCCGGAACATCAAAGGGGCCCTCGCGCACGGCATTATCCCACCCGCTCGCGGCGAAGGTGGCATGGGTGATTTCTCCATTGGGCATACGTAACCGGGATATCTCGATGCCGTTGAGGTAGACCACTGCACCATCGTCTGCGAAGAGGTCGAAATTAAAGGCAGGGAGGAGCGGATCGCCGTTCAAGGTAAAGGTATGCCTGAAATAGTGTGTTGTCGGGGGGTTGAGCTCAAGCTCGGTTCCCGCGGGGCCGTTGATCGGATCGTTGTCCTGGTATAACAAGCCCGGTCCCCGCGGCCACGAGGAGTCGTCATATTCGCGATTGCGCCATATTGTCCCAAGGTCGGTATTGCTTTGTTCGTAGGCCCATTGTGCATTTGGAGCAATCAGTGTGGTGGTGGTAACGGTTGCCTCTTCGCTGACATTGGAGAGCCCGGGCGTTGCCATGGTAAAAAATTCGTAGTTTTCGGCGCCATCCGGCATGCGCCCGCGGGCAACGTCTACACCCTCAGCCTGCAGGTGAACCTGGTCGAGCGTTGTGAAATCTTCCGCAAGGAGATAAATCCACTCATAGCTGGCAGAGAGCTTGAAGTCGAGTTGCCGGGCGCTTTCCTCTCCATCGCCGGTGGCCTTGAAGACGCTGAACCCGCTCGCCGGGATGAAGCTCATTGGAGGGATGGCATCCTGTGCTCCGGGCGTTAATTTCTGGGTCAGGAAGAGCCCGGAAAGCGGCACCGGCAGGCTGTCCGGGTTGTAGATCTCAATGAAGTCCTCAGCAAAGAGAATTTCAGGTGCGGCCAGCCACTCGTTGATACGCAAGCCGCGAGGTGAACCGTAAGGCTGTGCCTGGTTGGCCGCTCCAGGGGTGACCCGGGTAAGGCCCCATGCAGAACCGTCATGGCCAATGCGGCCAATGCTTAACCCGGGAACCTGCAGGCCGAAGCGGATTGAGTCGATCAGGCCGCCCCCGTCTGCTACTGATTCATAGAGGTAGATTCCCTCGCCGTCATTATCGAGGGAGAAACCCAGGTGGATCCCTGGTGTGGCTTCGCTGTCGGCATTCAGGATCAGGTAGCCGCCCGCCGGGATGGTGGTGCCTTCAGGAAAAACAAACTTGGCAGGAAGTGCCGGGTTGTCGGTGATGCTCTTCAGGGACAGGTTGGCTTCGCTTGCGCCGGCATTGTGCAATTCAATCATGTCGGGGAAACTGCCGCCGTTTGCGTAACTGCCGCCGTTTGCAGCCAGCACTTCATTGATTACCAATCGGGTCAGGGAGGGATTAACTTCCCAGGTTTTTGATACCGTTGGTGTGCCCTGCAGGTTCCCGGCAAAGTCTGTGCCAAGGACCTCGACGGTATAACTGCCGGCTTCCAGCCCGTTCAGGGCAATCATCGCCGTGCGTATTGTCCGGTTAACCGGATCAAATCCGTTACCGATGGGGATGTCGTCACTCCAGGGCGCACCGTTGACCCGATACCGGTAAGCGAACATTCCCGGTCCACCAACGCTCAGGGTTGCCTCACTTGATGCGGTCACTGCACTTGGTTCTCCGGTGATGGCGATGGCATCGGGCACTTCTGCTCCCAGGTCCTGCCCGCTAATGCCGTTGTTTTTGGCCGGTGAGCCCGGCTGCAGCCGGAAATCTCCATTTGTCCTGCCTATAAAGTGAGGATTGCCGGTGAAGTTCCCGCTTCCCAGTGCAAGAATGGTGCCCGGGCGTGCGCCTACGGAAGTCTCCGCCAGCTGGGAGGAGAGCAGGTTGTTGTCCAGTTGGAGCGGCGTTGTGCGCTCACCCGGTTCGTCCGCGTTGCCGAAGACAAGCGGCACGTCCCAGAAGATATTATTGGCGGCATAAGCACCGTCACCGGGTTCGGCTCCCGGCTCATTGACGAAAAAGTTGATTGCCGAACCGACAACCGGGTTGCCGAAATTATCATTAAAGTCGGGATGGACCTTTACCACGGTGTTGTTCTCAAAAATGGTTGACGTTCCCCTCTTTAAGTTAACGGCGTGGTCTATGTCCCAGAAGATATTGCGCGCCACAACAATAGTCGTGTCATTTCCGGAGTCGCCGGTGGATATCGCGTTGGCATAGCCACGGTCGTCGTTTTCACTATCCTTGTTAACGTTCATGAAAAGGTTGCCGGCCACGTAAACATCACCGCCAAGGTCCAGCTGCTCATCGCCTGAGCCCAGGAAGACGTTGTCCAGAATTTGCAGGATTGGGTCAGGGCGGATGCCACTGTCGACGTCTATGATGTCATTATGCCCAGAGTTGCTCCCGAAGATGTTGTTGCGAATGATAAAGTGTCCGTTTTCGGGATAGGCGCCCTCGCCCTTGACGTGTTCGCTGATATTATCGAGGCCAAGGCCGATCGGACTTTCGTCAGGCGCGAACATGTCCGGAAAGGCGGAGTTTTGCAGGGTGACCGAGGAGGAGTCGGCATAGATCAAGCGCAGGTGCGAACCCGCAAAACTCATGTTGTTGAGCATGACCTCAGAGCGGTGAATCCCAACGCTTCCCTCAACGCTTTGTGCGTGCAGTATGTCAACGTAGGAAAGGATATTCTGCCCGGAGATCGTGTCGACAAACTGGATTCCTCCCGATTTAGGGGGTCCATCAGGCAGGTTGCCGTTACCTGCAGCATCCTCCTCTAAGGGTGCAGCAGGGTCAGGGCCGAAACGGATGCGGGAAGAATCTGATCCAATTGCGCGCAGTATACCGCGGACAGTGATCTTGGCCTCCCCTGCAAAATAAATATTAGTTCCCGGCTCGATAGTCAGTGTGGCTCCTGCCTCGACAACAAGTTCCCCGGACACGGTGTAAGGCCCAGCGACGGCCGTAAGGAGTTGATCCTCGGTGATGGGGTCTTCCAGTGGCTCACTGTTGCCATCGTCATACCAGATGTCGACAAGTTGAGAATCTACCGGCATTCCGTCCGGGCCAATTGCCTCAACAGTGAACCGGTTGACTCCCGGCATGAGCGCAATGCCGGTGATGGACCATGTCCCGGCGGCCGGGTTAAGTGTTGCATTATTTCCCGCAACGAGGATTTCTGAGGTGCTGATCAGGTTATAGCCTCCATTGAGATTCAGGTTTGATTGTGTGGAGCGCGGGAAACCTGAGACAATCGGAAGGGATGTTGTCGCACTGAGTTCGGGGTCAATTTCTGAGAGGATGAAACTGCGCCTCTCGTCCATGTAGGATATAATGTTGCTGAGGTCTGCCGTTGTTGACCAGTCACCCAGGAAATTCTGCACCCGCGCGTCAAAGCTGGATTTTGAGAACTCATTGGTCAGGAGATTTTTTAGCTCGGTGAAATATTTTTTCCGGATTGAGGGTTCCTCGAAAAAAGCCACCAATTGAGGGATGCGCGCATCTTCATTTTGCCGCGGAATATTCGCCGTCAGCATCGGGAAGATTGAGCTTCTGGGGCTGGAGTTTGTGTCTCCCTCGCCAAAGATTGTGTCAAGATCATGGGGCAGGAGAACGAATCGCGAGTCAGCTGTGCCACCATACATTGAGTAGTCGTCATCGATGCCGTTACTGAGGTTTGTCTCGTAACTGTTAAGGATTGTCATTGCCGCAAACCAGCGCGTCCATTGGTCGATGTTGATTAACGGGCTGATTTCTTCCAGGTAATCGGCGCCACCTGCCTGGTGCATGACTTCAACGAATTGTTGCAAGTCGCCCCAGTCCCCCTTGCTTTCGTTGGTTAGCTTTGACCAGTCATCGGTAAGATACCAGTTTTGCTCGTCATAACGGACAGTGTCCTCGAAATGCACGCCCCAGCGCTTTTCGTCCCGGTTTGGATCGGCGCTGCGTTTTTTGTAGAGGTTGCCGCCGTCATTCACGGGAAACTTATCCTCTATCATCTCGTCACCGATGGGCTCAAGGTGCACAAATGATCCCCGCATGGTGTCATCATTTCGCGCTTCATTCTCCCCGTTAATTTGAAACTGCACGCGTTTTGCATCCGGGGTCGGAAGCCCTGTGGATCGGAAAAGATTCATGCCAATGAGCTGCAAAGGCGAATAACGTGAATTGACATTGAGCTTGGTGTCGCCGTTCCAGGGGTTTTCACGGGGAATATTGATTCGCATCGGCGGAGGGGTGAAAGATCTGCTGCCATTGCCGCGAACCCGCATGCCTGAGCGATAGCGAACGGTGTCTTTGCCACCTTCGCTTGCGATAAAGGTCACGTTGATTTGAGCATCACTTCCACGGTCGATAGACCTCCACTGGTTGCGGTCGGCAGCGGTCATCACCACGCGGTATAATGCTTCTCCTGGTTGTTGTGCAGTGGTGTCCACGAGGTAATGGGCATTGGCTGTTTGTCCCTGGTCGGTTGCTTCAGGCCAGGTGCGCGTGTTGGTGCCGTCTGAGGCCTGAGCGTAGAATTCAACAACGCTCCCCTGCACCTGTGAAGGCAGCACGGCACTATAGCGCCCGTCCTCATCAGGACCGGACATTGCTGCGGAGTTAAAAGGTCCGGGGTTTCCGGTGGATACCCGCCACCGCACAACGGCATCGATGAGCGAGGCGTCTTCATCAGTGATCTTGGCTGATATAGTCACTCCATGATCCGGATCCGGAACGATTGGCCAATGCCTCAAGGACCGGATTAATGGAGCAATGTCGGTATCGAATATGGAGTTGGCTTCGCCGGGCGACCCCTGTGTATCGGTGCTCGCACCCCAGTTCTGCCCATTGCCGTTTAACAGTTCAGGGTTGCGCAGTTCAAGGGAATGACTCGCGTTATCTGCGGCGGATTCCCAGGCCCAGCCGTTTTCTCTATCCGAAATTTCGCGGACACGCTGTGCCCAGTCCCCCTGATCGGAATACTCAACCTCGTCGACCTCCTTGCCCTCGGAATCGACAAGCTTGATCCTCTCACCGGAATTACTCAACTGTCCCTCCCAGCTGCCGAGGGATGCGGAAACGTCCGGGTATTTGGAATTAAATTCTGCGAGGTTTGCGACAACCACCACATAACCGCTAGGCGCAATGACGGCTTCCGGGGAAAATTGGTAATTTACTCCCTTGGTAAAGCGCCATCCCGCCAGGCTGACGGTATTTTCAGGATCAGTATTTAATAGCTCGATGAATTCCTGTGCCGGATTTTCAGGAGAATTTCCCGATGTCGGCCGATACATGATCTCATTAATCACCACCTCGGCTGATACCGTGGTTGGCAGTGCAGACAGGAAGAGGGGCGCGATGCTAATCAACGCACGGAGTGCACGAGTGGAGGAAAGGGGCATTACTTTGGAGACCGGTAAGAGGGAAGATTAATATAGGTGCATTATGCCCATTTGCACACCGCAAACTGTACGGCTGAAACAGTTAAAGAATCCCGAGATTTCTCTTAATGCGGGATTCTATCCCGGCAAGTATTACGGGAGGATGATATTTCCTGTGTAAAGGACGTTTCAGGGGCAAAGGTAACTCGCCCTGCGCTAAAATCCCGCAATCTGCCAGCCCTGGCGGTATTCACGTTTCAGTAGCTTGTGAGCTGATGGGTTGCCGGGGATTGCGAGGTTTTTTGCATCCCAGTCGAGTTTCTCTCCCGGGTTGCGGATAGCGACGGTGCCAAGCAGGATGGCTTCCGTCATTGGGCCGGTTTGCTCAAAGTAGGACTCGTTTTTTGTGGTGCCGATGATGGCATCAAGGAAGTGATGGTAGTGGTTGCGGGGTTCAAGCTTGGGCTGGGCGGTGCCCTTGTATTGATCACGCGGCAAGAGCATCGCTCCACCCCCGTTGGGGATCAGGATTGCTCCCTCGGTGCCGACCATGAGGGCTGATTCAGGCGGGTAGATTTTGCCGGGATACCATTTTTGGGCCTGTTGCGGCGGGTAGATCCGACCATCAAACCACTCGACGGTGATTTCATCTTTCTCGGTGATGGATGTTCCCGGGAAGGTCCAGGTGATGTGGTCGCTTTGCGGCCAGGTATCAGCACGGCGGGCTGCTGATTTTTGCCATGATTGCTGCACGGTGGCGTGCACGGTTTTTGGAGCCGTAAGACCGATCGCTTTCCAGCTGGCATCGAACACATGACAGCCAATGTCACCGGACCAGCCGGTACCGAAGTCCTGCCAAGCGCGCCATTTGGTGGGGTGGTAAATGCCCGGGGCAAATGGCCTTACGGGTGCAGTGCCCAACCACAGGTCCCAGTTAAGATGATCCGGGGCGGCATGTTTCTCTTTTGGTCGGGGGCCCATGAGCCGGTAAGTATCGATAGCACCCGGTCGGTTGGAACACAGGTAGACGTGCTTCACTTTGCCGATCAACCCCTGCTTGACATAGTGCACACCCATTCGGTCACCGAACCCGGATGCGGCCTGGGTTCCAAGCTGCGTCTTGACGTCCGCCTTTCGTGTTGCCTCCGTGAGAGCGCGGACCTCTGCGACGTCGTGGCACAAAGGCTTTTGACAATAAACATGTTTGCCAGCCCGCACCGCGGTGTATGCGATTGGGAAGTGCATATGGTCAGGAACCGTGACATTAACCGAGTCGATTTTATCACCTTCTTTTTCAATCAATTCCCGCCAGTCAGTATATGTGCGGGCGTCGGGGACTTCCTTGGCGACACGGGCGAGGTGGTTGCGATCGACGTCACAGATTGCGACCACTTTGGTCTTGGCGTGAGAACTGAAATTCTTGAAGTCGCCATATCCCATTCCGCCGACCCCGATGCAGGCATGCTGGATTTGGCTGTTGGCATTGGCAGCGCGGCTGATAGAAGGCAGTGCAGCGAGTGCAGCGGTACCTGTTTTAATGAATGATCTGCGGGTTTGATTCGGTAATGGCATAGGAAATCCTCGGTAAATTTAGTATTCCGGACAGTGTCCACGGAGTTGATGATGTGCAAAAGTCAAATTTGTCCGTTAACGCAAGAATTATTCGCCAACCCCTTTTCCTTCTGGACCCTTAGCTACTTGTCATTCTTGGGCTGATCCGGCATATTAGCGTTAATTGTGATGGACTGGATCATCAGGGCGGAGGTTTTAATCTTCACCATTTGGGCACAAATGGCGGCCGAAGCGGTGGCGGCTGTTGATTTTTCCGGGGAGGTTCAACCCATTTTTGCTAGGCATTGCCACAAGTGCCATGGGGAAGATAAGCAGAAGGGCGGCCTTCGGCTTGATTCTGTTGTCGGAGTTCGGAAGGGTGGCGATTCAGGCGAACCTCTGTTCATTGCCGGGCGCGGGGAAGAAAGCCACCTCTATCAGCTGGTAAGCAGCATGGATGTCGATGAGAGGATGCCGCCTGAGGGCAGGGACTCGCTCGCTGAGAGAGAACGGCGAGTGATCAAGGCATGGATTGACGAAGGCGCAGCTCTCCCGGGCGGCAATGTCAGACAGGCAGTTACCACGGACCACTGGTCATTTCAGGATGTGCTGAAGAAAAAACCGCCACTTGGTGAAGGGCAGTGGGGCAACGGGGCCATTGACTCCTTCATCCTGGCAGCGATGGCCGACAAAAAGTTGTCGCCTTCACCACGTGCTGAGCGTCAGGAATTGATTCGTCGACTTTATCTGGTCCTGCATGGGTTGCCGCCAAGCCCGGTGGAGGTCGATACATTTATCAAAGACTCTGCACCTGGTGCCTGGGAGAAATTGGTTGAGCGAGCCCTTTCCAGCCCGCGTTTCGGGGAGCGCTGGGCACGACACTGGCTGGACATTGTCCGCTTTGCGGAAAGCAACGGCTTCGAGACCAACCGTGAGCGGCTTAATGCCTACCATTATCGCGATTATGTGATCAATGCCTTTAATGAAGACAGGCCGTATGATCGTTTTATCAAGGAGCAGATAGCCGGTGATGCAATCGGGGTGGACATCGCAACCGGTTTTCTGGTTGCCGGTGCTTTCGACGTTGTCAAGAGCCAGGACATCAACTTAACCCAGATGCAGCGACAGGATGAGTTAGCTGACATGGTAAATACTACCGGGGCCACTTTCCTGGGCCTGACCATTGGTTGCGCCCGCTGCCACAACCACAAGTTCGATCCCGTCACGCAGAAGGATTACTATTCACTCCAGGCGGTTTTTGCCGGCGTGAGCCATGGGGATCGCGTGATTGGCAGGCCGCTTACAAAGGATGTCGAAGTGAGACTTCAGGCGCTGCGCAAAGCCGTTGCATCCGACGAGGCGCAGCTGGAGCAATTCCGGAAAATCGCAGCTGCCGGCACGGGAAAATCCGCTGTGCTCAGGCCACCGGTTAACATCAAGCTTAATATTGAGGCCTTTGAGCCCGTTAACGTGAAGTTTGTGCGCTTCACGATTCATCAATCCAGCAATGGTTCACAACCCTGTATTGACGAGCTCATGGTATTCAGCACGAATAACGTCAATGTGGCTCCTGGTGCCGTACCCACTTCATCGGGAACCCTGCCGGGTTACCCGATCCACAAGCTTGAGCATATCAATGATGGGAAGAGCGGCAATTCTCGCAGCTGGATCTCGAATAAACGCGGCGGTGGATGGGTGCAGCTTGAGTTCAGGAAGCCCACGAAAATCTCCAGGATTGAGTGGGCGCGTGATCGTGAAGGGAAGTTCAGTGACCGGCTGGCTACCGATTATGTCATTGAGGGCTCGGTGGATGGGTCCGGCTGGCAACCACTTGCCGGTTCAGGCAGTCGCCGTCCATTTGGCGGCAAAGTCGCCCCCAATGCATTTCTTGCCGGCCTGCAACCCGCAGATGCCGACCGTGCGCGCGATCTCATCAGTGAGGTTGCCGGGAAAAAGGGACAGATGGTCAAATTGAGCAAGGGTTATTCAGCATGGGTAGCCAATTTCAAGCAGCCGGGCAAGACGCACCGGCTTTATCGCGGTGACCCGATGGCAAGGCGTGAAGTTGTGGCACCCGATACCCTTGAGGTCTTCGGCTCCCTGGCGATGAAGCTTGATGAAGTCGAGCAACAGCGCCGGGTTAAGCTTGCCGGCTGGATTGCGAATAAAAACAATCCACTGACCGCCCGCGTGATGGTCAATCGCCTCTGGCAGTTTATTTTCGGTGTCGGCATCGTCGACACACCCAGCGACTTCGGTGGCAACGGCACCGCACCTACTCATCCCGAATTGCTGGACTGGATGGCTGCAGAATTCATGGATAATGGCTGGTCGATGAAGCGGATGATGCGGAAAATGCTCACTTCGGCAACCTTCAGGCAATCCAGTCGGCCGCGAGTTGCTGCTGCTCGCATTGATGCCGACAGCCGTTACCTGTGGCGGTTCCCTCCGCGCCGACTTGAGGCTGAAGCAATTCGTGACTCGATCCTTGCTGTTGCCGGCACCCTGGACCTGCGCATGGGCGGTCCGGGATTTTACCTGTTTGATGTGGATCGTGAGAATGTCGTGCATTACCACGCCAAGGAAGAAACAGGTCCTGCCGAGTGGCGTCGCATGGTCTACATGTTCAAGATTCGACAGGAGCAGGATTCCATTTTTGCTGCCTTTGACTGTCCTGACGGCAATCAGGTGATCCCGAGTCGCAGCCGCTCCACCACGCCACTGCAGGCGTTGAATCTTTTCAACAGCCGCTTTATTATTGAACATGCCGGGCAACTTGCCGCACGCCTGGAAAGGGAAGCCGGCGATGATCTCACCGCTCAGGTGAACCTTGCATTTAACTTATTCTACAACCGCCCCGCCACCCCAACTGAACAGCGGGACGCTGTGGATTTCATTGGAGCCCACTCGTTGAGTGATTTCTGCCGGGCAATGTTCAACACCAACGAATTTTTATTCACTTTCTAATGCTGGACAAACGCCAACTGCTTGACCGCCGGAATTTCCTCTCGCATTCCGCGGGTGGTTTCGGTGCCGTTGCGCTTGCGCAATTGCTGGCTTCCGAGGGCTTGCTTTCCGGGGCGGAGGATCGTGAGAGCGCCCCGGGCAAGAAACCGATTCGTCCGGAGATTAACCCGGCCAACCCGAATGCCGCCCGCAAGCCGCATTTCGTTCCGCGTGCAACTCAGGTGCTGCAGATTTTCTGTTCCGGCGCGATTAGTCAGGTGGATACCTTTGACTACAAGCCGGAATTGGTTCGAAGGCATGGAGAACCCCTGCCGGGGGGCGACAAGTTGATCACCTTTCAGGGAGCACAGGGTAACCTCACCAGGAGCCCTTGGGAATTCAAGCCGCGCGGGCAGTCCGGCAAGATGGTTTCCGAGCTGGTGCCGCGGCTCGGCGGGCTGGCCGACGAGATGTGCTTTATTCATTCGTTAACTGGGAAAACCAACACGCACGGTCCCGGGGAAAACTTCATGTGCACGGGGTTTACCCTTGATGGATTTCCCAGCGCCGGCGCCTGGATGACCTATGCCCTCGGCAGTGAGGCGGAGGACCTGCCGGCTTATGTTGCCATACCCGATGTTCGCGGCACTCCACAGTCGAGCGTCAATTGCTGGGGTCCTGGGTTTTTACCTGCAGCGTTTCAGGGGACGGATTTTAATGCCGCAAAGCCATTGCGCAACCTATCGACGCCGGAGGGAATCAGTGCCGGGAGTGATGTTGCTACCCGTAAGTTTCTTGAGCGGCAAAACCGTCGTCACCTTGAAGCTTACCCCGGGGATAGTGGCCTTGCGGCCCGTATTGCCAGCTATGAGCTGGCAGCCAAGATGCAGTTAAGTATTCCCGGGGTGACGGATTTAACCTCCGAGCCTGCCCACATTCTGCGTGCCTACGGGACTGACGAGTCCGGCAGCAAGGTCAAGGATATGCGCGCGGCCTATGGCAGGAACTGCATCCTTGCCAGGCGCCTTCTTGAGAAAGGTGTTCGCTTTGTTCAGTTATTTAACGGTGCGTATCAGACAGGTGGCGAGGGAGTCAGCAACTGGGACGGTCACAAGAAGATCCAGGCGCAGTATTCCATCCACGGCCCGGTGCTGGACCAGCCAACGGCGGCTTTGCTGAAGGACCTCAAGGATCGCGGGCTGCTTGCCAATACACTGGTGATCTTCAATTCGGAATTTGGCCGGATGCCAACATTTCAGAAGGGCGCCAGCGGGCGTGACCACAATCCCTCCGGTTTTACCTCATGGCTTGCCGGTGCAGGCGTCAAGGCTCCCTTCAGCTACGGGGCGACTGATGAGTTCAGCTACAAGGCGGTTGAGAATGTCACGACCGTTTATGACTTTTACGCAACGGTTCTTCACATTCTCGGGCTCGACCATGAGCGATTGAGCTTTTACCACAATGGTATTGAGCGCCGCTTGACGGATGTTCACGGGCACGTCATCAAGGATATTCTGGCTTGATCAGGTCATCGCGTTTTTTGCTTTGACCGGCAGGTTCGCTATTTTTATGGTTTGCTAACAGGTAAGCATGAATCCACGAACCGTTATTCCACTTTTAAGCATGCTTCTCGTGGGCGTGGCTTCGGGGGAATCCGGAAAAGCAGCGGGGAGTGATGCCACTGAAAGCTCCTCTGGCAATGATGCTCTGTGGGCTTTTCAACCCGTGGGCCCTGCCGAGGTCCCCAGTGCCAAGATGCAGGGTTGGTCACGCGATACCATTGACCAGTTTGTCATCGCACGCATGGAGGGGAAGGGCCTGCTGCCTGCTGAGGACGCCAGGCCGGCAACGTTGATCCGTCGGCTCTATTATGACCTTATTGGATTACCACCCACCATGGAGGCAGTGGAGGCCTTCCAGGAAGAGGTCGCCGTTGATTCCCGGGCCGCGGTTGAAAGACTGGTCGATAACTTGTTGGCTTCGCCGCATTTCGGGGAACGATGGGGCAGGCATTGGCTTGATGTGGCACGATTCGGCGAATCCAATGGTGATGATGGCCTTGGTCGCAATGCTTCCTTCCCGCATGCCTGGCGTTACCGTGATTATGTCGTTGATGCCTTTAACCGTGATGTGCCCTATGACCGGTTTATCACGGAGCAAATTGCCGGGGATCTTTTGCCGCATGAGGATGATTCTCAGCGGGACCGGCAACTGGTGGCTACCGGTTTCCTTGCCATAGGCGCCAAGCCGGCAAAGGCGATGAATAACAATTTTGCCATGGATGTTGTTGATGACCAGATCAACGTGGTGAGCACTGCCGTGATGGGACTCAGCGTGGCATGTGCCCGTTGTCATGACCATGAGCATGACCCCGTACCGACAAGGGATTACTACGCATTGGCAGGGATTTTCACCAGCACTGAGACGCTTTGGGGCAGGGCGGGCAATGAGAAACTGACTGCCCCGGCAACGCCCCTTCACGAGCTCAAGACGATGATCCGCAGGGACGGTCAACCTGATCCATCACTGAAGGTGACGGCCGGAGTGCCTGTATTTTCCACGGACTACCAGGCGGCGATTGCCGGGCTCAAGCCGGAACTTTATCTCGACTTTAAAAAGCTGCCCGGTTCACTTGTGGCAAAGAAGGATGTCGGCCTCTCGGTGGAAAATGCCGGCGCCTTTAATGGCGGGTGGCTTGAGGGTCACCTCAAGGAAGATATCGATTCCTACACGGTTTCCTTCTGGTTCCGCAATGATATTGAAAATCAGGCCCGTGCCGTCACCGGATATCTTTTTTCGCGGGGTCCCGGAGGGGCAAAGGGCGCCCCGGGTGATCATATAGGCATTGGCGGCAACTACGAAAACAGTCCACATCACGGCAAGATGTTTTTCTTCAATGGAAATGA
>JAAESJ010000355.1 GCA_024229495.1 Verrucomicrobiaceae bacterium
ACCTTCGCCGCCGCCCCAGCTCTAGTTATTATTGGAGCAATGATGATGAGGCAGGCAGCAGACATAGATTGGTCTGATACAGGGAACTCAGTTCCAGCCTTCATTACAATGGTTATGATGCCATTCACTTACTCGATAGCAGCGGGTATCGCATGGGGTATTATCTCGTACGTACTAATCAACGCAGCATCTGGTAAGCACAAGAATATCAGTATGATAATGTGGGGTCTCGCAATAGCAATGATCCTATTCTACGGAAATATCGTACTTGACTGATGAACCAATCTCGAAACGCTCCTAAATTTAGAGGAGCTTTTCGACACACATAGGTGCGTACAGCATGGATGAAGATATAACACAAAAGTTGAGAGAGACCGTTCGGACAGTACCGGACTTCCCTATTGAAGGGATTATGTTCCGGGACATCACACCTGTCCTGTCCGACGGTTCTCTCCTCTCAGATATTACAGACGAATTCATCAGACGAATGAACTCAAAGGGTTGGAAACCGGATGCAGTTGTCGGTCCAGAAGCTCGTGGATTCATCTTCGCTTCATTGATTGCCGCAAAACTCGGAATCGCATTTGTACCAATAAGAAAACCAGGGAAATTACCTGCATCAACAATGCGTATTGAGTACACACTTGAATACGGTTCCAACACCCTTGAGATGCATGAAGATGCCCTTTCAGAAGGAGACAAAGTCGTAATCATAGATGATCTATTAGCGACAGGCGGGACAGTTGCTGCCTGCATGAAACTATGTGAAAAGGCCGGCGCGAGAGTTATTGGCAACTTATTCGTGATCGAGTTAGATGGCCTAGATGGAAGAAAGGCCCTATATCCAGCACCCGTTGATTCAATGATCGAATATCCTGCTTAAGAATTCTCAACAACCCCCCGATTCTTTCATAGCATCACCGGCTTTGGCATAAGAGGATTACAATGGCGGAGAAGCCCCCACCACCCCCACCTCCACCAAAGGGGAAGCCAAAGGCGGCACCACCGCCGCCCCCACCTAAGAGGAAATCAAAGGCAGTGCCCCCACCACCTCCTGCACCGAAGAAGGCACCACCCCCTCCTCCTCCTGTGCCAAAAGCGGCACCACCCCCACCGGCGCCAAAGAAGGCAGCACCATCAAAGAGGAAAAGACCCCCAGCACCCAGTGAACGGCCACCAGCTCCACCCAAAGGGAAGAGACGAGCGCCACCGAAAGGAAAACCGAAGGGCAAGCGTCCAGCAAAAAAGAAAAGGCGCCGCCTTAGAATAAAACTAGGATTGAAACAATCCGAAATTTCA
>JAAESJ010000356.1 GCA_024229495.1 Verrucomicrobiaceae bacterium
ACTGGCACGGACCCAACCACGCCGTGCGCTCCGAGCGCTTTCACTACATCCACTACAACAAGGGAGGTGAGGAACTCTATGACATGGCGAAAGATCCCAACCAGTGGCATAATCTTGCTGATGAGAGTAATTATTCCGGGATAAAGGCGAAATTAGAAAAATGGCTGCCGAAAAAGAATGCACCCCACTTTCGCGCGGATAAGCAATGAGGTTCTGCTTTATATTCCCGCGCATGCTCGTGGTGGTGGGTATGGTCTGCTGCGGGTTTGTGGAGGATTCCCCTGCAGTAGCCGAAAACAAAGTATCCGTGCTCATCGTCGATGGGCGCAATAACCACAACTGGCAAATCACCAGCGACGCACTGCGGGCAACCCTTGAGGCAAGTGGACGATTCACTGTCACTGTCAGCTCGGCTCCGGAATCAACCTCACCCCGTGCACTGCGTGCCCCGAAATCCGATAAGGTGGCGCTGCTTGCCGCCTTTGAAGAGAATGTCCGGGTCCACCGGGAGCAAACCCAGTTTGCCAGGGAAAAATCCGGTGAGCGGTGGCAGGACTGGCAGACTGACTTTGCTGCCCATGATGTCGTGATCCTCAATTACAACGGACAGGCATGGCCTGAGCCGGTTAAGCAGGAATTTGTCGAATACGTAAAGGGCGGGGGAGGCGTTTTCCTGGTTCACGCCGCCAACAATGCATTCCGTGACTGGCAGGAGTTCAACGACATGATCGGCATGGGTTGGCGCCGGGGAGACCAGGGCAGGGCGTTGAAGGTGGATGCGAAAACCGGACGGACCTTTGTCGACGCCGGCAACGTGAACAACTCCGCCCATGGTTCCAAGCACCCTTTCCGGGTCACGGTGCGCCAGCCGCAGCATCCGGTGATGAAGGGGTTGCCCCCAATGTGGATGCACGGGAAGGACGAGTTGTATCACGACATGCGCGGGCCGGCCAACAATCTCACGGTCCTTTCCTCGGCGTGGTCCGACCCGAAGCAGCGGGGCACCGGCAAGGATGAGCCCATGACCTGGGAAGTCACCTATGGCAAGGGGCGGGCCATCGTCACCTCGATGGGGCATTGTTATTTCAACGAGAAATTTTGGGATGCGCTGCATTGCGTGGGCTTCCAGACAATCGCGGCCCGCAGCTGTGAATACCTGGCAACAGGAAGGGTGTCGCTCCCGGTCCCGGCGCAATTTCCGGGTCCGGATCAACCGGTCATCCTCACGCCGAGCAAGGTAACATGGGCAAAGGCCACGGATACCATTTCCAGGACGGCTGTTTCCGCCCGGGCCAAGAAGAAGAAGGATCCCTATTGCCTGCTCTCTCCCGGGGAGGAAAAAGCGACCTTTTCCATTGCTCCGGGATATGTGGCGGAGTTGGTGGCCAGTGAGCCGGAGGTTGAGGAACCCGTTCTGACCGTCTTTGATGGCAACGGCGTGATGTATGTCGCGGAGATGCGCAGCTACATGCAGGACGTCGAGGGCACGGGAACCAAGACGCTGCGAAATGGAAGAATCAAGCGCCTTGAGGATACCAATGGCGATGGGCGCATGGACAGGGTCACGGTCTTTGTCGATCACTTAAACCTGCCCCGCATGATCCTGCCCCTGGATGAGCGCATCGCGATCCGCGAGACGGACACCATGGATATCTATTCCTACCGCGACACCACCGGGGACGGCGTCGCTGATGAGAAGAAGCTCCTCTATAAGCGCGGTGCATACGGTCGCGGCAACAATCAGTCCGTCGAGCACCAGGATTCCGGGCTGATCTGGAACCTGGATAACCACATTTATATCTCCTACAATATTGAACGCTATCGCTTCACCGATGGAAACTGGCAGGCTGAGAAACAGCGTGGTCACTGGACGCAGTGGGGATTGACTCATAATGAAACCGGTGACCTTTACTGGGCGCAGAATTCTGATCCACTGACATCGCACTACCTGCATCCGCGCTATTGGGGAACCGTGCAGCGACTGGCCGGCAAGGAGGTCTACGGGACAGCTATCGACATGGGCAAGCCCTATGCTCCAGGGTTCATGCAGGTAAAAAGCCTTTGCCTGCTCAACGACAGGGGAGGTTCGGCGGCACAGGTTCGTTCCTTCACCTCCGCCTGCGGCCAATCCATTTTCCAGGGGCATAAATTGCCCTATGCCGATTACGGGCGCTACTTCATCTGCGATCCCACCATTCATGTCGTGCGCCGGGCAAACGTGAGCAAGAAAAGCGGCCTCGATGATCTCGAGAAGACCGAGCCGGGTGAAGCGGAGTTTTTGCGTTCAAGTGACATCAACTCGCGCTTTATCAATACAGCCACTGGTCCCGATGGGTGCCTATATGTGACCGACATGTATCGCGGAATCATCCAGGATGCTCCGTGGCTTTCTCCCGGTCCACGCAAGGCAATTCTTGAGAATGGCCTCGATAAGAATGTTCGTCATGGTCGTATCTGGCGTGTTCGTCATGCCGACCACAATCCCGATGAGCCTCCCCGGATGCTCAAGGAGAGCACGGTCGAGTTGCTTCGCCACCTAGGACATGATAACGGCTGGTGGAGGATGACCGCGCAGAAGCTCATTATCCTGCGCAAGGACCGGCAGTCTGTTGTCCCACTACTTCGCGGGATGAGCCGGTTCAGCCAGAACCCGCTTGCAAGGCTGCATTCGCTGTGGACCCTCGAGGGACTGGATGCCCTTGACCGGGAATACGTCGCCTGCCTTTATCAGGACCGGGATCCGCGGGTCAGGCGTGCTGCCATCCAGGTAGCCGAGCGCTGGGTTCAGGAGGAAGAAACCATCAAGGGCTTGAGTGTTTTTTCCCGAGAGAAAGATCAAGAGGTCGCCCAACAACTCGTCCTTACCCTGGGCATGGCTGAGGGCAGGGCACGCGTTCCTGCGGAGAGCCTGATCCAGGAGATTGCGGGCAGCCACCTTGCCAGCCGCGGCATGATATTGGCCACCGGTGTTTCCCTGTGGGGCAGGAAGGAGTTGCCCCTGGTGAAGGAGTTGCTCGAAGGAAAGAAACACAAGGCGGAGGTTACCACGCCCTGGAAAGCCGCTCTCACCAACTGGAACCGGGGAATGGAATTTCCCAGGGACATGGATCCCGACCATCGGCGACTGGTGCGTGACGGGGAGGTTATCTACTATCAATCCTGCGTTGCCTGTCACGGTGCCGATGGCAGGGGAATAAAGGTAGCGGGGTCTGAAGTTGCCCTGGCACCATCGCTTGTTGATTCGCCGCGTGTCCACGGTGAGCCCGGGAACCTTGTA
>JAAESJ010000357.1 GCA_024229495.1 Verrucomicrobiaceae bacterium
CAACAATCTGGGAGACCTTGCCATGCAGGCAGGCATCGTCGACTGGATACACTCAAGCTTTCCCGGACTGGCCGTTGACTTTCTTTCCAGCAATCCCGAGAAAAGCATCGCGCACATTAACGCAGAACGACACCTGCCCTCACCCGATCAGCTACTTGCCACGCAATGGACTCGTGAAACGCCCACGAGTACTGCTCAGCGCAGGAATGCCATTAAACTCGGATGCCAATTTGTGAGAAACAAAATAATCACGGAAGAAAACCGACAATGCATCACTGGATTCTTCTCTGCCCTGGATTCAGCCAGTGCGATCATCATTCCGGGCAGCGGATCCATGAATAGTCTCTGGTGGCATGATTGGCTTTATCCCAAGGCGTTCACCATACTTGCCGCTTTTCTCTCTGGAAAACCAACCTTCATGTCCAGCCAGGGCATAGGGCCTCCTTTCACCAATCGACTGGATGAAAGTGTTGCCCGCAGGATGTTTGGAGCGTGCCGGCTTATCGGGGTGCGTGATGGCAATGAGTCAGCTAAAATACTTCAGTCGCTCGGCATTGGCAGCGAACACATCATTACCACTGGAGACGACGCGTTACTCTTTAAAAGCCCGGATCCACTAGCCGCAGTTAACACCGAGTTTCAATCCATACCCCCGGAAAGAAAAGTTGTTGGGATAAATTTGCGGGACTCCTCAAGCTATGGAGCTAAATACCCCAAGCTAGATACCCGGTATATGGCTGGTTTTCTGGATGACATCGGCAAGAAGAACAACCTGCATTTTATGTTCGTTCCCATTAGCCTTGATTCACAGGACAGCGACCATAAAACCGCGGAGGCCATTATCGGGCAAATGGCAGAAAAAAACCGAGCCCGGCTGGTTGAGAAGAATTGGGATGCAGAGCAAACCCGCCACCTGATAGGACATACCGATCTGGCTCTTGGCATATCGTACCATTTCCTGCTCTTTGCCTTAAGCTCAGCAACACCAACGCTGGGTATATATCAAAATTCCTATTACCAGCAAAAGCTATCCGGCCTATTCAAGCTCTACGGCTGCCCTGATCAGGCTATCGAACTCAACCCGGAAAGCCCTATACTGCTCTCGCAATCCTTTGACCGCTTGTTATTGCAATCAGGCAGTTTGCTCCAGCAACTTCAGCAGGAAAATAAGAACTTGAGCACCATCTTTACATCCAGCAGGAAACGGCTCACTGAGGCACTCATTGAAGCAATAGAAGAAGATTGATCCCCACGAACTTTGATCCGATATTATGCAAGTGCCTAAGATCTCCATTATCACACGCACAAAAAACCGCCCAGCCCTGCTTGAACGCACACTGCGCAGTATACGCGAACAAACATTCACCGACTGGGAATGGGTGCTTGTCGATGCAGGGCAGCAATCTCCAGGCGCCGTGGTGACTGCATTCCTGGAGAGCGAGGCGTTGCGCGCGCACCGCATTACTGCCCCTGAACACCTGCTGATGGGAGCAATGTCAAACATCGGCGTAAGAGCCAGTTCCGCCGATTATGTCGTTCTGCTCGATGACGATGACACGTGGCATCCGGAATTCCTGCAGAAAGCTGTTGATCGACTCAATGACCCTGTAGACCCTCTCATCGGGGGAGTCGCCGCTCAAACCAACAGAGTCTATGAACGTGAAGAAAAGGAGGGGGAATGGATTACTGAGAAGACAAAGCCCCTCAATCCGACACTTGAATCCCTCGACATTGTCTCAGTTGCCTCGAATAACCGTTTTACCGTAAACGCATTCCTCTACCGTAAGGCTATATTCGAAAAGATCGGAGGCTATCGGGAAGACCTGCCTGTCCTTGATGACTGGGACTTCAATCTCCGCTTTCTTTTAGAGAGTAATATTGATGTGCTTCCCGAGCCGCTTGCCAACTGGCACATTCGTGACAATGCAACCAACGGAAGCCAGGCTAATTCGCTGGTTGCCGCAAAATCCAAGCATCTTTATTACAGGGCTGCCATCATCAATGATTACATGAGAAAGGAAATTTCAGGTGAAGAGCAGGGCCTGGGAAAATTGTTAGGACTATCCTCCCTGATCGACACGAGCCTGAACAAAATCGAATCCCTTCAACGCAAGCTTATTTCTGTCAGCCGCAAAGTAGGCCGTATTGATGCGCGCACAAAAACCCTCAAGGACACGATAGCAAGGGGAACCAAAAACAAATAAGGTGAAAAAAGGGATTATCCTCGCCGGAGGTTCCGGCACCAGGCTGGACCCGCTGACCCGGGTCGTCTGCAAGCAATTGCTGCCTGTTTATGACAAACCGATGATATACTATCCGCTATCGGTGCTGATGCTCGGTGACATTCGTGAGATTCTTATTATTTCCACTCCCCAGGATTTACCAAAATTTTCCGAGTTGCTTGGTAACGGCTCTCAATTGGGTATCAACATTGAATATGCCGTTCAGGATGAGCCACGGGGACTAGCCGAGGCCCTCATTATTGGTGAGGATTTCCTTCAAGAAGAAAGCTGCTGCCTGATTCTGGGAGATAATATCTTCCACGGCAAGCTGGACTTTTTCCGCGAGGCACTGAAAGAAAACAGTGGCGCCACGATCTTTGCCAAGGAAGTACGTGACCCGGAACGTTTTGGTGTCGTTGAATTTGATAGCCAGGGAAAAGTTTTAAGTATCGAGGAGAAACCGGATTCGCCAAAAAGCCCATACGCAATTCCAGGGCTATACATTTTTGACAATAGTGCCCCTGCAAGAGCAAAATCACTAAACCCCTCGAAACGAGGAGAACTGGAGATCGCTGACCTGATTGCCAGTTACTTTACGGATGGCTCCCTGCGAGCAAAGACATTAAGCCGCGGAGTCACCTGGTTGGACACCGGAACCCCGGACAGCCTCCTCGAAGCCGCCAACTACATTGGCACCGTGCAGAAACAAAATGCTTTTCAGGTATCCTGTATCGAGGAAATTGCCTACGAGCGCGGGTTTATTGATGCCATCGCTCTCGCAGCTCTGGCTGAAGTGCACCCCAACCGGGAATATGCCAATTACCTAGGTCTAAAAGCCAGGAATTGAGGGCGCGCAAGAAAAGACGACAAGCTACGCCGCCCATTGAAAAGCACTTTGTCACCAGAGGAAGCGCCATTTAAGGGTATGAACCGGCTAACCTCTTGATCGATACCATTCTATCGTTTCCCGCAATCCGCTTTCAAAGTCGTGCTTCGATTCCCAATTCAGCTCATTGCGTGCCTTTGCAGAATTGATGGCATACCTCCAATCATGTCCGGGGCGATCCTTGACAAAGGAAACCAGGGACTCCGGCTTGCCAAGAATGTCGAGTATCTCACGAACAATCTCGAGGTTGGTCCTCTCACAATCGGCACCAAGGTTGTAAATAGCACCGGGTTCACCGCCTTTTAACGCCGCCAAAATACCGCGACAGTGATCAACGACGTGAATCCAATCACGCACGTTCCCACCATCACCATAGACCGGCAGTAAGTCATCGGACATTGCCTTGGCAATCATCAGGGGAATCAGCTTCTCAGGGAACTGACAGGGGCCATAATTGTTAGAGCAACGAGTAATGACAACATCCTGGTCAAAAGTCCGGTGCGCCGCCAACACCAGCAAGTCAGCACCTGCCTTGCTGGCTGAATAGGGCGAACTTGGACTGAGATGTGTGGTCTCCGTAAAAGGCACGTCACCGGTTCCCAGGGAACCGTAGACCTCATCAGTGGAAACCTGAACAAACCGTGCCACATCGAATTCTCGAGCGAGGCCAACCAGGTTAGATGTCCCCATCACGTTGGTTTGCACAAACCGGTCAGGATCGCTGATGCTGCGATCTACATGTGACTCTGCCGCGAAATTAATTACCGCATCAAAAGCGTTCTCCCGGAAAACATTCTTCATCGCTGCCGCATCCGAAATATCCTCCTTAATGAGACAATACCGGTCTGCATGCGCGGCAACGATATCATCCAGGTTGTCTTCGCGACCTGCGTATGTCAGCAGGTCCACGTTGGCAACCTCACACAGGGCATCCTCAGTAAGCAGCAGGCGAACAAAATGCGAACCGATGAAACCACACCCACCTGTGACGAGATAACGCATGGTTACTGACTTACTTACCTGCGGGAAGGTAACCCAACGCGGCTACACGTTGTGCCACTTCCGAATCGCCCTCCTGCAATTCCGCAATAGGATCCCACTGCCCGGCAACCAGTGCGTCATGGGCCGCCTGGGGAATCTTGACAGCAAAATCAATGCCCTCAGAGAGAACTCGGTTGCCAACCACATCAATGGTGACCTCGGCCGCTGGATTCGCCTCAACAACCGCAGCCAGCGCCCTCACGTCTTCGGCTTTTGCCACCACACATGGCATGCCCAGAGTGGTACAGTTGCCAAAGAAAATATCCGCGAAACTCTCAGCAATCACTGCCCGGAATCCATATCGATACAATGCCTGCGGGGCGTGTTCACGGGAACTGCCACACCCAAAATTGGCATTTGAAATCAGGATAGAGGCGGACGAAAACCGCTCATCGTTTAGTGGATGATCCCTATCCACGCCATTTTCATCCTTGCGTACATCATGGAAAAGATATTCCCCGAGTCCGTCAAAGGTAACACACTTCATGAACCGGGCCGGGATGATTCGGTCGGTATCAATATCATTACCGGGCACATAGGCCGCGGATCCGGTGACTTTGGTTATTTTCTCCAGTGCCATGATGTCATTAATTAATTCACCGCCCTCTCGACCTCAAAAACCTCCCTCGCATCACTGATTGCCCCGCTGACCGCTGCTGCAGCCACCATCACCGGACTCATGAGCACGGTTCGCCCGGTTGGACTGCCCTGGCGCCCCTTGAAATTCCGATTTGAGGAACTGGCACACAGCTGATCGCCGACCAGCTTATCCGGATTCATCGCAAGGCACATTGAGCAACCCGCACCACGCCATTCAAATCCAGCCTCGGTAAACACCTCGTGCAACCCCTCCTTGCGGGCAAGAGCATCGACAATTTGTGAACCCGGCACAGCGATCGCCTTAACCCCATCCGCTACCTTGTGCCCCTTGAGAAACTTGGCAACTTCTCGAAAATCCGACAATCTTCCATTTGTGCAGCTACCCAAAAAAGCAACATCAACCCTGGTGCCCTTGATAGCACTGCCGGCTTCCAGCTTCATGTAGGCAAGTGCCTCATCAATGGACAAACGTTCTGCCTCGCTTGCTGCACTCTCCGGGTCAGGCAGGCTGCCGTTAATTGAAAAGGCCTGGTCTGGGCTAACGCCCCAGGTAACCGTCGGAGCAATGTCCTCAGCACGGATATTCACGACATCATCATAGCTGCAGTCCTTATCGGAAGCCATCGAGCGCCATCTCTCTACCGCCTGCTCCCATTCATCCCCGTCCGGTGAATACGGGCGACCCTTGAGATATTCGAAAGTCTTCTCATCCGGATTGACATATCCGCAACGCGCACCGCCCTCAATGGACATGTTACAGACGGTCATGCGCTCCTCGATTGAGAAGCTATCCAGCAGGGATCCGCCATATTCATAAGCATAGCCAATACCTCCCTTCGCACCGAGTTGCGCAATAATGTGCATGATCACATCCTTTGCATACACGCCGGGAGATAAGACACCTTCCACATTGATGCGGCGAACCTTCAACTTGCCGAGAGCCATTGTCTGGGTTGCAAGGACATCCCTTACCTGCGTCGTACCAATGCCAAAGGCAATCGCTCCGAAAGCGCCATGGGTTGCAGTGTGCGAATCTCCACAAGCAATCGTTGTCCCAGGCTGGGTGATTCCCTGCTCCGGTCCCACAACATGCACAATGCCCTGTTTACCGGTGGCAAGGTCAAAATAAGTAATCTCAAACTCGTCGGCATTCCTGCGCAACTCCCTGATCATCGCGTCGGCTAAAGGGTCACTGAAAGGTTCTACCCGTTGGTCAGTAGGCACAATGTGATCAACCGTGGCAAAAGTGCGCGAGGGATATTTCACCTTGAAACCCAAATCACGCAACATGCCGAATGCCTGTGGAGAGGTCACCTCATGGATCAGGTGGGTTCCGATCAACAATTGAGTTTGACCGTTAGAGAGGCTTCGAACGGCATGCGCGTCCCAGACTTTTTCAAAGAGATTCTGACCAATGGTATTGCGGGTGGGCAGGTTAGCACAGGCTACGTTTGGCGCACAAAAAAACCGCCGAACCGGCCTCAAAGCCCATAAAAATTATATTTCAGGGGAAACTATTTAATATTTATTAAATACTAACAAGTACTTGACTATAAGATTTACTAAGCAAATACTTCTTGGCGATGAAATCGGCAATCCTATTGGCAAGCCCGAAACTCCGCGCCCACCTTAGGAGGGTGCGAATTCAAAAACACCTGCAACAATTTGCAGAATTGCCACTATCTGCGCAGGATCAGGGATACTTAAGATTAGCGGAAACCGTATTCTCTGGGAAAGATTCTGCAGATCACGAGCTCTACTCCTAAACCGGGCTATTGATCCAAAGAGGTCAATTTAATCCAGCTCATCGCTTAAATCAGGTTTACAGCAGTCATCCTGTGGGTCAATTCTATACCCAATATGCGTGAGCACCCACTCAGCACCACCGTAATTGGCAGCTATCCGTTTCCCAGTTGGCTGGAATTTGCCAGTAGCCATCTCGATAAGTTCGGAAGCTCTGACATTGCCGAAATGCAGGATGACGCTGTCACATGTGCCATTGCGGATCAAATGCACGCAGGCCTTGATGTGATCAGCGACGGCGAGCAAACGCGCTTTGATTTTAACCTTTCCTTCTACGGTCACCTGGAAGGGATTGCCATGGAAGCTCAATCTCCCAGACGTTTTGGCCCGCCCGCTCATGATCAACGCGGCAAGCACCAAATCACCGGGGAATTGAAAGCCAACCAAGGGCTTGGTGCAGTGGAAGAATATCAACGCCTAAAGAGGCTCGCCCCGCCCGGTCCCATCCTCAAGATGAGTGTTCCCGGTCCGTTCACAATGAGCGGCCGGCTCCTGCCAAATGACGACTATCCCGATCGTTACGCCATCACCGAGGCACTTTTACCCATCATCGGGAAAGAACTGGAGGACCTTGTCGCCGCAGGTTGCCGGGAAATCTGCATCGATGAACCATCAATGAGTTGCTATGGCTACAAAGAGGATACTGCGCATTTCGTGGACATCTTCAACCGCACGGTCGAACCCGTCTACGGCAAAGCCCGACTATCCACGCATCTCTGCTTCGGTAATTACAAGGGACATGCTGTCGGTTACCGGCGTTACGCTCCACTGTTTCCAGAGTTTCTTGGCCTTAAAGTGGATGAAATGCACCTTGAAATGGCAGGGCGTGAATACTGCGAGCTGGAGGCAATCGCCCCCATTGCAGAGAAAATGGACGTGGCAGTCGGTATCATCGATGTAAAGAGCTACCTGATAGAACCCGTCGAAATCCTGACTGGGAGAATTCGCCAGTGCCTGCAGCATGCACCTGCTGACCGACTCATCCTTGCTCCAGATTGCGGCCTTAGCCAGACGGCTCGATGGGCAGCCGCCCGCAAACTTGTCAATATGTGTGCCGCAGCAGAAGAAGTAAGGGAAAGTCTTTAGAGTAAAGTTTTGAAGGAGGCGTTTTGCAAAGATGATGCCCTGTTGGGTAATATAAGGTCTGCCGATGACAGTGGCGATCACTTTCACCTGTGGTGGCTCGGGCAAAGCGGCTTCCTCATCAAGTGGCGTTCAAACTTCCTGCTCCTTGACCCCTATCTTTCTGATTCGCTGACCAGAAAATACTCCAACAGTGACAAGCCGCATGTCAGGATCACCGAGCGTGTCATTAACCCGGAACGACTCGACCTCATCAACATTGCAACCTCATCCCACAACCACACAGACCACCTTGACGCCGAAACACTGCAGAGCCTCTACAAGTCAAACCCGAGCCTGAAGATTGTCCTTCCCGCCGCTAATATCGAATTTGCCGGCAAGCGCCTGGAATTACCGAAACTGGAAATGATCGGGATTGACGACAAGCATCCTGTAAACTTGGACCCGTTTACCTTTCATGGTATTAATGCCGCGCACAATGACATTGAACGCAATGAGCTAGGTCAGCCAAAATTTATGGGATTTGTTGTCCAGTTTGGCCCTTGGAGCATCTATCACTCAGGAGATACCCTTTGGCATGAAACCCTCGTCAGTGAGTTGCTCCCACACCGAATCGATCTTGCTCTATTGCCTATCAACGGCAATAAGCCAGAGCGACGTGTCGCAGGAAATCTCAGCGGCATTGAAGCCGCTGCATTGGCAAAGGCGATCGGTGCACGGATGACAATTGGCCATCACTTTGACATGTTCGAGTTTAACACTGCAGACCCCGAAGAATTCATCACTTCGTGCAAACGTCTCTCTCAAAACTGCCGAATTCTGCAAAACGGTGAAGGCTGGTGCTCCGCAGAACTTGAGCCGGATAACAGCAAAACCGAACATTAACGGTAAGCCACCCCAGCCCGCACCCATTACGGACACTCATGCGAAATAATCATATATCACTCATAATAAGTGATATATATGATTAATTGCCCCTTGATCCTCCTTCCGCCAAGCCAATGAGAGGAAAGTTGTTTTTTTGGCGAATACCTGTAGATTTCCCGCCCCTTAAATAATATGAAGTGGATCGTATTTAGCTTTCTCCTGTTATTCTCCTTTGGCTGCAGCAAAAATGGAGAGGCAGACCTGCGCTCAGAAAAAGCTTCACCTGAAATGACCGTATATGTCGGGGTCTATCAGTTGAAAGCTGACGATGCCACCTCGTCAAAACGCCTGATCCTGCGAGGCGATAGCACCTTTGTTGAAGGAACCGTGGAAAATCCGGATCTCAGTGTTGGGACATGGGAAATCCCACCAACTGATCCCGGAAGCAATGGCCGGGAAGTCGTGCTCAGCTATTCCAAGGGCGAACTGATTAACCAGAATCTCATTGCCAGGCTTTCCGCAGATAATCGCCTTAATATGGTGGCAACCATCCTGGACAACGAACGCAAGGCCATCCCGCTGGGAGAACAGAACAGCTACAAGAAAGTATTATCCGGCATTCATCCCCTTATCCCTTTCTTCATTGGCCTGTCGCTTCTCGGCATGTTCATCTGGTATTTTGGCACCGACTCGGATCGTAACCAGCGCTTGGTTGGATCCGCGCTCACCCTGGGCATAGTGAGCTTCTGCATTTTCTCTGTCCTGCCTCCCGAGCAGAAAATAAAGCGCGGCATGGACCTTGCCGGAGGGGCCCGCTTCACGCTTGAGCTCAAGCCGGGCATAGAGGCTGAGCTTAAACCTGAAGACCAGGACCAAGCTGTTGACGTTTTAAATACCCGCCTGAACGCACTCGGCACCAGTGACGTTAAGATTACAAAGCAGGGAGAAAACCAAATCATCGTTGACGTCCCGAACAGTGAAGGACAGAAGATTGACGATCAACGCCTCGACCAGTTGCGCACAATCCTGACCCAGGCGGCAGTCCTCAATTTCCACCTCTCCCATAGGGATAACGGCACCCCGGAAGTTGTCAGCAAGATCCAGGCCGGGGAAAAACCACTTGTGTTGGACTCTATTGTCCTTCCTTTCCGCAAGGACATGGGCAATTCAAGGGACAAAATGCTCCTTGAGAAGGAACCCGGTATTAAAGGTGATGATGTCAAGGATGCATGGACATACAATGAGGCCGGCAGCTGGAGCATCATGGTGGAAATGAAGGGAGAGGGAAAAGATGCCCTTTACGAAATGAGCAGCAATAATGTCAACAACGGCCGTAGTATGGCCATTGTCCTCGATAATGAAATCATTTCCGCCCCTGGTTTTAATGAGGCCATCCCGGGTGGCACCGCGCGCATCACCGGAAACTTCAGCAAGACCGAAGCGATAACGCTGTCGACCTCCATGAAGAACCCCCTTCGCTCGAAACCTGAGGTTCTCTATGAGGAATATTTCCCGCCGACACTGGCCAAGTCGGCCATCGATCAAGGCCTTAAGGCAGGCGCCTGGGGTCTTGGCCTTACAGCCCTGTTCATGCTGATCTTCTACCAATTCGCAGGCATCATCGCCCTGATGGGCCTGAGCGTAAACGTGATCCTTCTCTTTGGTGTCCTGGCAATCTTTCAGGCTGACTTCACCTTGGCCGGAATTGCCGGGGTGATCCTGACCATTGGTATTGCCATTGATGCCAACGTGCTTATCTACGAGCGATTGCGTGAAGAGATGGCGACAGGAAAGAGCCTAGGGGCAGCCATCAAGGCAGCCTATGATAAGGCGTTCTCGGCAATCTTTGACGCCCAAATAACCACCCTGCTCACCGCACTGGTTTTGCTCTGGCTTGCGGAAGGTGCCATCAAGGGATTCGCGGTGACCCTTACGATCGGCATCCTTGTATCACTCTTCTCCGCCCTGCTCGTCACACGAGTATGCTTTAACTGGCTGACCACGGCGGAAACTCTGCGTAGCCTTAAGTTCATGAAAGGCCTGGGTCAGAAAACCTTTGATTTCCTGAGTCTGGCCAAGACCACCCGGTGGCTGTCCTTCGCCCTCATCCTGTCGGCAATTGTTTTTATGACGTGGAAGGGTAAAGAAATGCTTGGCATCGAGTTCTCGGGTGGTGACCAGATACGCTTTCAGGCCGTCAGTGACACATCAACAGAGTCCGTGGAAAATGCTATATCCGGGATACAGATCAGCAAAACACCAACCATTCAAGCCCTCACTCCTGTCGGCGGAACCGGGACCATATTCTCTGTCCGAATCGACAAGGGAAAAGGCAGTAAAGCCAAGGTATTAATTGCCGATGCAGGGCTCGCCGATGGAGAAATCCAGACGCAGGAAGTCTCCGGAGCCGTTGCCGGAAAAATGCTCACCAACTCCATGATTGCCCTATGCGCAGGACTGATCGCCATCTTCATCTATGTGACATTTCGTTTTGAGTTCTCATTTGCCCTGGGTGCTATCATCGCCCTCGCACACGACCTGTTAATCGCCATCGGGATTACCGTCTTAAGCGGGCGTGAACTTAACCTTATTCTTGTCGGTGCCTTCCTCACCATTGCTGGTTACTCCATTAACGACACCATCGTGGTCTTTGACCGGATTCGTGAAAGCCTGCGCAGCAAGCGGGGCAATGTGAAAAACATCATGAACCTGGCCATTAATACCACGCTCTCGAGGACCCTGCTGACCAGTTTAACGACATTGCTGACAGTCAGTTGCCTGTTTGCCTTTGGCGGACCTGCACTCAGTGACTTCTCATTCGCCATCATTATCGGTGTTTTGGTTGGCACCTACTCCTCTATTTTCGTTGCCTCTCCCGTTGTTTACTGGTGGGCAGTGAGGAGCAAGACCAATCTGCGCCGCGAAGTGCTGGATGCCGATCAGGAAGCGGCTCCACCCGCCACGACAAGCGGCTAGAACGCAAACTTGACGTGCCGATCCTATACCTCTAAGATTAACGCCCTTTCCAATCCGACGCAGGATCCGAGAAAAAGACAAAAAATATGCCCGAAGTAGAAATCAAAAAAGGCGAGTCCGTGGACCGCGCCCTGAAGCGACTTAAGAATAAACTCGAAGCTGAGGGAATCATGGACGAAATGCGCCGCCTGCGCGCCTTCGAAACGCCCATTCAGCGCTATCGTCGCAAACAGCGGACAGCTGCAAAGAAAACACGCATGCGCTTCCGGACAAATCTGCAGGTTTTCCGGCGTGACAACTCGAAGAAATCGGCAAACCTCGAATCTAAAGCCGAATCAGCCGGCGAGGCACCATCGGTTGCCCCGGAAGAAAACACTGCCGAATAACTAATCAACTGGCTAGGTTCCATCTAGACGAAATTCTCTGAAAAGCACCACCTTAAGTGGTGCTTTTCTGTTTCCTGAATTCCCTCAAAATCCCCGTATGGGGAAACACTCAGCGCAACTGTTCATAATACGCTTCAATCGCGGCCACTAATCCCGGGATATTTGACTCCTTTGCCTCAATGTCAACATCCAGCCCGGCAGCGCTTAGTGCCATCGAGGTGACCGGACCGATACTGGCAATAATCAGGTTTTCCGGAAGAGGCAATTCCATCTCGAGGAAATGCTCCACCGTGCTTGAACTGGTGAATGTAATAACATCCGCGCCTTCCTCTTCAAACCTTCCAGCAGCACCAGTAGGATCATCGGCTTCAGCAACGGTTTTGTAAGCGATAGCCTCATCCACGATTGCACCCGCTTCAGTGAGCCCCTTGGAAATTACATCACGGGCTTCGCTCGGGCGGACAAGCAAAAACATCTCATTCTGAATGCTTTCCCCCTCAATAATTTTATTCAGCAAGCCCTCAGCCACGTATTCATCCGGAAGTAGATCAACCGCCAGGTGCCTCTCCTTGACCTTATTTGCCGTTCCAGGACCAATCGCGGCAATCCGCACCCCGCCAATAGCCCGGGCATCACTATAGAGCTTGAAGAAAAGATCAAAGAACGCATCTACTCCATTGGGACTTGTGAAGACAATCCAAGCATACTTGTGCGCATCCTGCACCAGCCTGCCAAATCCCTCAAGATCATCAGGCTTCTCAATCCGGATCGTCGGCAGTTCATCAACATCGGCACCAAGATTCCTTAACCTCACGCTCAATGCACCTGCCTGAGAACGTGTGCGGGTAACCACAATCCTCTTCCCGAACAACGGACGCCTCTCAAACCAGTTGAGCGCCGGCCGCAAATTCACGACATCGCCAAATACAGCAACTGCAGGAGCTTTGAATCCTGCACGCTGGGCACGCGAGGAAATATCATCAAGCTTACCGATTAGAGTCTGCTGTCCTCCTGTTGTTGCCCAACGCACAAGAGCTACTGGCATTTCCGGATTCGCGCCACCTTCAAGCATCTTGCCGGAAACATTTTCCAGCTGGCCTACTCCCATTAGCATAACCTTGGTGCCGGAAACATTCCCTATCCTGCCATAATCGATTACACTTTCCTCCTTCTCGGGATCCTCATGCCCTGTGAAAATGGTCAACTGCGAACAATGGTCACGATGAGTCACCGGAATCCCGGCATACGCTGGCCCGGCAATTGATGAACTGATTCCCGGAACGATCTCAAAAGGAACACCGGCATCATGCAGTTCCTGCGCCTCTTCCCCCCCTCGACCAAACACAAAAGGATCTCCTCCTTTAAGGCGAACGACAGTCTTCCCCTCTGCCGAAAGTTTAACGAGTAGGGAATTTAGCTGATCCTGTGCAATTGCATGATCGGCAGCCTTCTTCCCCGCGTAAATACGCTCTGCTGTCTGCGGGGCATGATTGAGAATCTCTGAGTTGCAGAGGTAATCATAGACAACGACATCGGCCATCTCCAAGCACTCCTTGGCCCTCAGCGTCAGCAAACCCGGGTCACCAGGACCCGCCCCCACCAAATAACAAATACCGGGTTTTTGTGTCTGTTGTTTACTCATCAAACTTCAATATGGATGCCCATTTGCCGCAGTAACTCGCTTGCCATGTCCTTCCCATCCCCACAGGCGCCGGAAACCTTGCCTGTTTTCGGGGGTTTTTCAGGATTTGTTTCGTCAAAAACCACTGCTTCAAGTCGCATTTCCCCATTCCCGCTTTCCAGATTAGCACAAACGCCAACCGGGGTATCGCATCCAGCCCCGAGTAAATGGAGAAATTCCCGCTCAGCGGCAACTCGCATGGCAGTATCCTCGTCATCAATCCTCTTTAAATAATCTACCACGGGGGATTCTGCCAGAGCCTCAATTGCCACAGCACCCTGCCCTCCGGCAGGAAGAAAATCAGAAGTTGGCAACACATGACACCCCAGAGTGCACCCTTCAATCTCCACCTCATTGCAACCGGCCCGGTAAAACCCCAGTCTCTCCAGGCCCGCTCTGGCTAATATGGTGGCATCCCCCGCCCGGCCATCAGCCAGTTTCCGGAGTCGAGTCGGGACATTTCCGCGGATTTCGCAAAATACAAGGTCAGGTCTCCTCCAGGCCACAAGCCGGCCACGCCGGACGCTGCTTGTTGCCACCGTTGCCCCAACGGGCAAATCACCCAGAGGACAAGCCTTTCCATTGACTAACAGGATATCCTCCACCGGCGCACGTGGCAAAACGGCTACCAGTTTGAATCCTTCGCCCAACTGCGCAGGGAGATCCTTTAAGCTGTGCACCGCAGCATCAATTTCCCCGGACAGCAGGGCATCCTCCAACTCCTTGGTGAATACGCCCTTCTCCACAATCGCATTCTCACCTTTTGAAAAATCGGAAAGATTAACTTCCTGCCGCAGGTCCCCACTGGTATGGATCACCCGCTCCTCAAGCCCGCAGTCCAAACCTGAATCCCGCAAAAGGCCTATGGCCGTCCTTGTCTGCGCAAGAGCAAGCTCACTACCTCTTGTTCCTAAAACGATATTTTTCATCCAACAAATTGCAGATCAACCAATATCAGAATCTTCTCCGGGGCAATTATGGAGATCAAAATATCTCATCTGCTCATCAATTAACGCCTCACAATGGATTACTTGTTTTTCTCTCCTGCTCCTGGCCGATGCTGCGATTCCCTGTAATGCATCGATGTCATACAGATAAACACCCGCAAGGTCACCCACATCTTGCTCGATGTCCCGAGGAACAGCAATATCAATCATGAAAAGTGGTCGCCCCCGACGTTTCCTTACCGCGCTTGCAACTTCATTTATTCCAAGGATACGATGTGGTGCCGATGTCGAGGTGATCACGATGTCTGCCAATTTCAATTGCTCCACACCCTCTTCAAGTGACATGGCCCTCCCTTCCATATCCCCAGCCAATTCAACCGCCTTTTCGTAAGAGCGATTGGACACAATCACTCCCTTTACACCCCGGCTTGCAAGCGTCTTGGTTACCACCTTACCCATTTCCCCAGCGCCAAAAACCATCACCATACAACGTGAAAGATCCCCAAATATCTTCTCGGCAAGATCAACACCTGCAGCACCTACAGAAGTCGCCCCACGAGTGATTTGGGAATTGGTGCGCACAAACTTGGCAACCTTAAAGGTATTCTGAAACAAGCGGTTAAGCCTCTTCCCGGTATTCCCAGAACTATGCGCTAGCGCATAGGACTTCTTTAACTGCCCAAGAATTTCCGTCTCGCCGAGAACCATTGAATCAAGGCCACTTGCGACCCTGCAAAGATGCCGTGCTACAGAGGCACCCCGAAATTTATACAACGGCAGCTTACCTGTGCCTCGCAAAATAAGCATTTCATCAATATAATCCTCCACCACTGTCAGGCAAGATTCCTCCACGCTCACATAGATCTCTAACCGGTTGCATGTTGACAGGACAACAGCTTCATCAACCCCTTCCAGAGCCACGACGGATGAGCATATCTCCCCTGCCTCGCTCTCCGAAACAGCAAGCTTCTCACGAACTGCGACAGATGCAGACTCATGATTCAATCCTAGGGAGAAGAGTTCCATTGACGGCAATAGTGCTGATTTCAGTGAGCGGCAATCATCCACAGACTCACCAATGGGAAAAGAAAAGCTACTGTCGCACCAAGCGCCAATCGCCTAGGATTGACTCCCCAAATAAGGTGAAACCCACACAACACGGCATAGACCAACCAGATCAAATAAAGAGGCCATATAGGATGCTGGTTGCCGGATGCAGAAATCACATGCGCCGATGCAATACCGGCAGTCAGCAGGATCATTCCCACCATGAGTAACTTTAACAATGCCGAGCAGAGATTATGCATCGGAGGAAGGTTGTAAAACAGGGTCTTGAGATTGGCCCTTTTTACCTGCCGTTCCTGTATCAGGAACATCATGCCAGCGATAAACGACATGCCAAATGCGCCATAAGCCAGCAAAGAAATACCCACATGAAATTCCACCCAAGCATCAGCACGACCCTTAGCTTCGGCCACGGTAATAGCAGACTCATAATCCAGAGGAAAAACCAGCGCCAGAACGCACGAAATAAAGACCATTGGTGAAGTAAATACACCCATCAGGGAAAGCCGATAAGTGCGACCGACAACCAGATAGATGAGAACCATTGACCAGGACACAAAAACAAGAATCTCAATCACATTGGTGACCGGGCACCGACCATGCACCTGACCACGCTCATATAGAAAAAACGTCTGGCAGATTACCCCTGATACAATGGCGAGGAGGTTCCAAGTAGAGTGCCGGTATTTGCCCGCACGAAGACAAGTCAACGCATAAATAAAACCACCAGAGAAAAACAGTGTTGCCAGGCCGAGGTAAAGGCGATCCATATCCAATAGGAAATATACCATATATCTGCTGTCCCGGTAATGCAAAGAAATGAGATCTTGGTGTTTGACCTCGCCTAACTGCTTTGGAACCATTGCTCAACATGAGAAAAGAAGAACTCCAGCGTCTCTCTGCGGCTATCCGCGATGTTCCTGATTTCCCCAAGCCCGGAATCCTCTTTAAAGACATTACCCCCGTGTTGGGCGATGGGGAACTGTTCGAGGCAGCGGTTCGAGGGCTCGCAGAAACTGCACAGGGAACCAGTATAGACAAAGTGGTTGGAATTGATGCCCGCGGATTTATCTTCGGCGCCGCGGTTTCCATGATTCTCGGAGCGGGATTTGTCCCCATTCGCAAGAAAGGAAAGCTTCCATGGGCCACTGAGATTGAATCCTACAGCTTGGAATATGGGGAAGCGGAAATAGAAATCCACAAGGATGCCATCATGAAAGATGAAAAGGTTCTCGTTATCGATGACCTCCTGGCAACTGGAGGAACTGCGCAAGCGGCCCTTAAACTGATCAAAAGTATCGGCGGGCAGGTGGTTGCCGTGTCGTTCTTCATCGAGCTCACTTCCCTCGGCGGCAGAGAACGTCTGACCGGAAGCCGGGTTGAAGCCATACTCACATACTAGGCTGATATCAGCCGGCAGTGCCTCACGCGCCAATCACTCCGCGCTTACTCCATGCTCTTGACGATCAAGGTCGCATTATGCCCACCGAAACCGAAACTATTACTCAAGGCCACTCGCACCTCCTTTTCCCGTGACTCATGGGCAACATAATCAAGGTCACATTCGTCATCAGGGTCATCCAAGTTAATGGTTGGAGGCACCACCCCCGACCTGAGCACCTGAACGCAGGCGGCAAGTTCAACTCCACCTGCTGCTCCAAGTAAGTGCCCTGTCATGGACTTTGTCGAGCTAACCAGCAGGCCATTTGTCGCATGATCACCAAAGCAATCCTTGATTGCCTTGGTCTCACAGATATCTCCTAGGAAGGTGGAAGTCCCGTGTGCATTAACATAATCAACATCGGAAGGGTTCACGCCTGCATGATGCATCGCCATATCCATGCACCGCCCCGCTCCCAATCCTTCAGGATGCGGAGAGGTCATGTGGTATGCATCTGCAGAAACACCATAGCCGGCCAACTCACAATAAATGTCCGCACCCCGGGCTCTTGCATGCTCAAGTTCCTCAATCACAACAACCCCGGCTCCCTCACCCATCACGAACCCGTCGCGATCCCTGTCAAAGGGCCTTGATGCCCTTTCTGGCTCATCGTTGCGTATGCTCAATGCCTTCATTGACGCAAACCCGGAAAGTCCCATTGCAGATATGGATGCCTCTGCCCCTCCTGCAAGGAATATGTCAGCATCGCCGAACTTGATCATCCTCCAAGCCTCACCAATGTTATTGTTGGCGGTGGCACATGCTGTAACAATTGACATATTGGGACCGCAAAGCCCATATTCCATGGATATCAGGCCACTTGCAATATTCCCGATCATCATCGGTATCGTAAACGGAGAGACCCTTCTCGGCCCCTTATTGAGATAAACCTCATGCTGACTCTCAAGGGTCATTAATCCCCCGATGCCACTACCTATCATGCACCCGAAGCGAAAGGGATCAAATTTACGCCCTTCGATTCCACTGTCCTCATAAGCCATCTTGGCGGCAGCCATTGCCAGTTGACCGTAACGATCAGTTCGACGGGCGTCTTTGGGATTCTTGTAATAAAGTTTAGGGTCAAAGTCCTTTACCTCTCCACCTATTTGACAAGCAAACGCTGATGGATCTAGGCTAGAAATCCTGTCGATACCACTCTTGCCCTCTATGAGGGAAGACCAGAACTGCTCAAGATCTTTTCCCACGGGGCTTAGCACCCCGATTCCTGTTATCACTACTCTTCGTTCATTCATTGATGACTACTAAGAAAACTATAAATCCCGAAGTCCTATTCTCTCGTTCAATGCATCGCAATTAGGACAGGGAGGAATCGGATCGCGACTGCGATCCTCGTACGGCACTCCGCAGATATTGCAAACCAATCGGAATTTACGATCCTGTTTCTCACGACGCTTACGGCTCCAGTCACCGGTAACCCAAACTCCAAAAAGAACAGTCAGAATTACCGCCAGATAGGCAACTATGATGTATGGCAGGGAAATTTCAAACATCGTCAACAAAAATGCTTATAACTACCAGCGGAATGTAATCCAAGCCCAATCAAGCATGGGGTATTTCACGGGCGAAAACCGCATCTGCCGCAAAACCGTCAACAATGCTGAATCCACCTGAGCCCCGGCACTCTGTTCAGGAATCGCATGGATCACCTGCCCAAAACGGTCAACTCCCACATAGAACAAAGCCTCATCGTTGTCTACAGGTCGCTGGATCTCATCGGAAGCCATCCACTTAAAG
>JAAESJ010000358.1 GCA_024229495.1 Verrucomicrobiaceae bacterium
CAATCGGGAATTTCCAAGACCGCGATCATGCGAGAGCTCGTTGGGGCGAAGCGTCGCAAGACTAGTGTTCACAACCGTGGCAATTTTCTCGATCAGGGCGACGAAGTCGAAGCGGGCGTGCCGGAGGTGTTCGGCAAATTGCCCGACGAATCGCCAGCGAACAGATTGGGCGTTGCGCAATGGCTAATGCAACCGGAGAACCCACTCACCGCACGAGTCATGGTGAACCGAGTCTGGGCGCGGCTTTTCGGCATCGGCATCGTCGAAACCGAAGAGGATTTCGGCTCGCAAGGATCGGTGCCTTCTCACCCCGAACTACTCGATTGGCTGGCGGTGGATTACCGCGAGAACGACTGGTCGCTCAAACAACTGCTGAAGACCATCGTGATGTCCGGGACCTACCGTCAAAGCGCGGTGGTGACGCCCGAAAGGCTTGCGGCCGACCCGCGCAACCGGCTACTCAGCCGAGGGTCGCGCTTTCGTCTCTCTGCCGAAATGATACGTGATCAATCACTCGCCGCGTCCGGCTTGCTGACGCGTAAACTCGGTGGCCCATCAGTGATGCCACCTCAACCGGACGGCGTTTGGAAGTCGACCTACAGCGGTGAACAATGGAAAAACGCGACCGGGCCGGACCGCTACCGGCGCGGGCTTTACACCTACGCCAAGCGCACCAGTCCACATCCGGCGATGCTCTCCTTTGATGCCGGCAGCGGTGAAGTTTGCCAAATCCGACGGGTGCGCACCAACACGCCCTTGCAAGCACTCGTGACCCTGAACGATACGGCCTTCGTCGAAGCGGCCGGAGCCTTGGCAAAGCGGATGACCGACATCGAACACGGCTTCCGGCTCGTCCTGACTCGTCCGCCCACAGCGGAAGAAGCGAAGCGACTGCAGGCGCTCTACGAGACGATGAAAGCCGACTTCGCGTCAAAGCCGGAAGAGGCTCAAGCGCTACTCCAGTCCGCAGGACTCAAAGAAGGCGACGCTGCCCGGGTGTGCGTGGCTAGCGTCATTCTCAATCTCGATGAAACCCTGATGAAGCCCTGAAGTATGGACCTTTCAATCAATATGCAAAAAACCCGGGCGTTAACCCGGCGCCATTTCTTCGGCCAGGCCGGCATGGGGTTCGGGGCCATTGCCCTGCAGCAGTTGATGGCCGGAAATGCAATGGCTGCCGTGGGGAACAATTTCCGCATTCCTGCAAAGGCCAAGGCAATCATCTATCTTCACATGGCGGGCTCCCCTTCACAGCTTGAACTCTTTGAGAACAAGCCCGAGCTCACCAAGTTCCACGGTAAGGACTGCCCGAAGGAATACCTGGAAGGCAAGCGCTTTGCATTCATCAAGGGAACGCCAAAGATGATGGGGCCTGTCTTTGACTACAAGCAGCACGGCCAGAGTGCCCAGTGGATCAGCGAACTCCTTCCCGGGCTCAGCTCCGTAATCGATGACGTGTGTGTGATCCGATCAATGCACACCGACCAGTTCAATCATTCACCGGCTCAACTGCTTCTCCAAACCGGCAACCCCATGCTGGGCTACCCCTCAATGGGCTCCTGGGTCACCTACGGCCTGGGCAGCGAGAACGAAAACCTTCCCGGTTTCGTCGTCCTCGCCTCCGGCGGGAAAACACCGAGTGCCGGGAAATCGCTCTGGGGATCCGGCTTCCTGCCAACTCTCTATCAGGGCGTGCAGTGCCGCACAGACGGGGGTGACCCGATCCTCTACCTTTCAGACCCCAAGGGATTAAGCCGTCAAGCACGCCGCAAGACACTTGATGCGCTGCGCGACCTAAACGCATACCAGCACAAACATGTTGGTGACCCGGAGACAATCACCCGGATTGCCCAGTATGAGCTGGCTTTCCGAATGCAGATGTCCGTGCCCGGGGTAATGGACCTCAGCAAGGAACCCGAGCACATCCTCAAGCTCTACGGAGCCAGTCCCGGACATGTCTCGCAGGCGGAATCTGCTGCCGACCCGCGCAGGTTGTATAAGGGCAACGACGCCACCTTCGCCAACAACTGCCTTTTGGCACGCCGTCTCGTGGAAAAGGGAGTTCGATTCGTGCAGCTTTACGACTGGGGCTGGGATCACCACGGTTCCTCACCCGGCGAGTCCATTGACGAAACCCTGCCCATTAAATGCCAGCAGATCGACCGAGCCATTGCCGGTTTGATCACCGACCTGAAGCAACGCGGACTCTTCGATGAAACCCTGATCATCTGGGGCGGTGAATTCGGCCGCACGCCGATGATGCAGAACAACGTCAATTCCACTTTGAAGAAAGGCCGCTACGGGCGCGATCATCATCCCCATGCCTTCACGATGTGGATGGCAGGCGGCGGCATTAAGCCCGGGAGCTACGGCGTAACCGATGACATCGGTTACTATATTGCCGAAAACCCGGTCGGGATTCGCGACCTGCAGGCGACCATCCTGCACCAGATCGGGCTCAACCCCCATCGCTTCAACTTCCCCTACCAGGGTCTCAATCAAAGGCTCATCGGTCCAACGGAGGAAGGCAAAGTGATTAAGCAGATCATCTCCTGAAACCGGATATCGCCATTAAAAATGGTGCGCGATGCTGGATTTGAACCAGCGACCCCATGCGTGTGAAGCATGTGCTCTACCCCTGAGCTAATCGCGCTTAACCAATGTTTTTCGGCAGGAATCCTATACCGAATGAAGTCACTTGTAAAACACCCAGCGCTATACCTTCGCGGGATCGACCGCCTTGTATTTCCCGCGGAAGCGCTTGGCAATATCCTTGAGAATCTCCGCACCAATTCCTTTCACGCTGATACAGTTAACACTCGGCACGGGACCGTTCCGGTAGATGTTCCTGGCCTCCGCCTGGATAAGGTCCACAATCTGTTTGTTCCCTAGCTTTCTCCCGCCAAGCTGGGTTCCGGGAACACCATCGGCTATTAAGAATATCCCGCTTGGCTTCTGCATAAAGGCAACAACAAGCGCCAAGTCCATTCGTGAACCGCCGCTGGTTCCCCTGAGAGAGCTCACGGAACTTGGCGGAAAAGGGGTGTAGAGAATACCCTTGTTATCACGCCCCTTGTTCCCGAACTGAGAAGTGCGGGTTCGGTCAAAGCTACCGCCCCGTTTCTTGTTGATAAAATAAGCCTTCATCCATTCCTTGGCCCTGATGACGTTGGCAGAATTCGAAGCAATGGGCTGGGAAGCAAAGCCATCAACATCGTTTCCGAAACAAAGGATATTAAAGCGTGCCTGGGCAGGTAACGAGGAAATAGTGCGCTCAATCTCACGGCGCAGAGCCTTGATTCCGTCCTCGCCACAATTGCCGTTCATACTGGTAGAGGTATCGATAACCAGAATAATACGATTGCCGCCGCCGCTGGTGCCAAAGAAGCGCGCTCCCCCACGTCCATCCCCAAATCCGCCCATGCCAAAACCATCACCATGATCAGCACCAAAAGCCGGCAGGTCGGTGAAATCAGGAACATCCGGCATCACTACTGCGGATACCTTGTTGGAGATAATGGTCTTGGCGGCCATTCTCGAAGGCGGCGCAGGTTTGTCCTGAGTCACCTTCTTCGCAAAAGAACGCTTTTGCAGTGAGGCATCAAGATTTTGGCCGGTGGACTCAAGGATCAGCTCCACCTCATCGTCCTGGAAATTGCTGATAACAATCCAGGCAAGGAGAAGGAACAGGAAGACATGCACCATCCCGGCAATAGCCAGTGACATGATCCGCGATTTATTGCGTTCACGCGCCGTGATTTCTTCAGAGGATCTATCCGTGAACTCGGCCGGCTCAAGAGGTTGCTCACCGGGCCGGGGCATCGGGGTAACGTTATTAATCTGACCCGGGTTCATGACTTGCTGAAAGGGGATAAACGGTGCGGTGAGAAAAACTGCGACCACTCTCTATTATATTAAATGGTCTGGCAGTCTTGCTTATTCGTTGCAATTTGCTTTCGCTGCCCCCCACAACACAACGGCTGCAAGAAAAAGCGAAACGCTATCTTCATGAGGTTATTCTATAATATATTGATCAATGGAGAAAGGAAATTCTTGCAGAGATCGTGTTGGCCAAGATGCCATATGAAGACTCAAGTGATTGATTTACAATGGGAAACAGATAATGGGTGGGCGGTTAAACCCCACTCCTAGAACTCAATTGCCACTGAGCGAAAGGCCTTCTTGCGCGGATCCTTAAGGTTCTTGCAAGCACACATTCCCTCTTCCAGCGCCTCGACAGACTCCCGCCGAGACACTTTATACATGACCGTGCCATCATCGCTGAAAACCTGTGCCTTTGATACGCCGGGGAGAGGTGCGATGGCCTCAGGATTGAGCTTTCCTGCAGACTTAAGCAGCACGGGTTTTGCATTCGCCTTGCCGCTCCACGAGAAGATTGCCGATGTTTGCCCGCTGTTGCTGGCACCGGCGACCGCCAGGTAAGATTTCAAATGGGCGGAGTATTCAATGGAACGGAGGCCAAGGCCGCCGAAATCAAGCTTAAGCGGAACGCCGAACTTCGGAGGTTCACCCTTGCCCACCACCCCGGAGGCATTCTCCAGTGGGATCAGGAGAGCCTTGCCTTCGGGAACAGGATTGCGCAATCCCAGGTAAAGCACCTTGCCATCGGCACTTGCGCTCAACGCCTCGATATTAAGCCCCTTCGCCTTGGGCGCCAGGGTAGCGCCAGCATCCGCGCCAATGCGCCCGATACTCTGCGAGAGGTCAATTCCGGGAATGGCCCGCAATGCGCCCAGTAACCCACGAGAAGCAATCCCGTCCGGCTCGATCCGGTAAGATGTTCCGTCCTTGATGACCTTGGTTGCAAAAAACAGGTAACGACTACGGCGCCACTTGCCCTTCTTGCTGCG
>JAAESJ010000359.1 GCA_024229495.1 Verrucomicrobiaceae bacterium
GAGAATCACGGCGTTGAAGAAGGTGGTCCAATTGAGTTCCAGACCGGTAAGTTTGATGGAGCTGTTTACCTGAATGGTAGCCAAAGTATTGAGATAACAGGTGATGAGAACACGTTCGACTTTGCGGGTGAGAGCTTCACGGTATCGGCCTGGTACACAGCAGAGGCAATTAATAAGAGTTGGCAGTGCTTGGTAGCTAAGGGTGAGGGCAATGGTTGGCGAGTGCACCGTCGTGGAGGAGACAATCCACCGGAGATGACCTTCACTGGAGGTAATGGTGATGTTGATCGTCACAACGTGGCAATGACCGTTGGTGGTGATCCTGAGACTTGGCACCATGTGGCCGGAGTAACAGACGCTGATACACAGGAAGAGATCCTTTACTTAGACGGAGAAGAAGTGGCCCGTAAGGCCGGGGCAACACTACAGGACCGCGGCAACCCAATGCGTATCGGTGATAACCCTGATGCGAGGAACCGTAACTGGCAGGGCAAAGTTGATGATGTCGCAGTCTGGGGACGGGCACTACAGCCGAACGAGATTGCAGAGATCTGGGACGGAGGTTCAGGAAAGAGCATTGAGGACATGCTTGGACTTTCAGTGCCGTTTGACTTTACCAGCGTGATTTACAATGCGGA
>JAAESJ010000360.1 GCA_024229495.1 Verrucomicrobiaceae bacterium
ATCCGCTTTGACGGGTTCCACAACCGTCTCTTTGGAGAGATCAACGAGTTCAGGAGTATGGAATCACTTTTCAGGAGTGAGATCTCCATCTTTGATGGTCATATCGTTGATCTTAATTCCGATCGCGTTCATTTCCGTGGCCATGAGGTTGATTTCAGGAATGATATCACATTGTTCCGCGGCAACGAGGTTCTCTTCGATACCGAGGTCCTTCTTGAGGGCCCGGTCACCGATCCCAAACACGCTACCACCAAGGAATATGTGGATGCGCTTTCCGCGCGCGCCGCTGCCCGCGTGGCCTCCCTTGCCAATGTCGACCTGCAGAACGCTTCCCCGGAGATTGACGGGGTAACCCTCGCCGCCGGTGACCGCGTGCTGCTCGCAGGCCAAACCAGTGCTGCCGAGAACGGACTCTACGTTGCCGATGCCAATGGGGCCCTCACCCGCGCAGGCGACTTTGATGCTGCCAATGAAATTGACGGTGGTGCCCACCTGTTTATCCAGGAAGGCAGCCAGGCAGGACAGGGATACGTCCTTGCCGACCTCGGTGAGAACTTCGAACTGGGAACCGGTGACCTTGCCTTTTCACGCTTCACGGTGGATCCCACACAGAGCCTTGCGCTCGGTGATGACCTCGATGTGGCTGGCCAAATCAATGCCGAGCGGATTTATCTTGAGGGCGGCCCATTCGGGGACATCCGCTTTGACGGGTTCCACAACCGTCTCTTTGGAGAGATCAACGAGTTCAGGAGTATTGAATCACTTTTCAG
>JAAESJ010000361.1 GCA_024229495.1 Verrucomicrobiaceae bacterium
CGGGTCGCCTCCGGACCCGGTACGGCATTGACGGTCCGTTCGTCCTGTGGGTGGGCACCCTCGAACCCCGCAAGAATCTGGATCGCCTGGTGGCCGCCATGTCGGCGTCGGCCACGCTGAGCGACGTGGCCCTGGTGCTGGTGGGACCCGAGGGTTGGCGGACCGACGTGGCCCGGACCGTGGAGCCGCTGGGGGAGCGAGCAGTTGTCGTCGGATCGGTGGACGAGTCCGAGAAGCGAGCCTGGTACGAGGCGGCCGACGTCTTCTGTCTCCCCAGCCTGCACGAGGGCTTCGGCCTCCCGGTCCTGGAGGCCATGGCCCACGGAACCCCGGTGGTGACCTCAGCCGGGACGGCCACCGGGGAGGTGGCCGGCGACGACGCGCTGCTGGTGGATCCGACGGACGTGGGGGCCATTGCCGAGGCACTGTCCACCGTGCTGACAGATGGGGCAACGACCGACCGCCTCGCGGCAGCCGGTCGTGTTCGGGCCACCGCCTACCCGTGGTCGAGGACGGCTGAAGGCCTGGTCGACGTCTACCGGGAGGTAGTCCGATGAGCGGTGGGCGACCCGGACCGGCCCGGATCGCCGTGGACCTGCTGTGGCTGGTGCCCGGCGACGTCGGGGGGAGCGAGGAATACGCCGTACGGACCCTGCTGGCCTACGCGTCCCATGGGCCGTCCGATCTGCGGCCGGTC
>JAAESJ010000362.1 GCA_024229495.1 Verrucomicrobiaceae bacterium
CTTTATAGGATTAGCGACTAAGGTCTTATCAACTCTGCCCTATTGACTGTTTTTTATGGCTGAATCAAATGATCAGCTTCCCTCTACTGAAACGCCAAGTGATCCGCCTACGGAGGCGCTAGGGGGTGCTGGCCTTGCTGCTCTGAAGGAAGAACGCCAAGCACTCAAAAAGGAGAAGGCAGCTAATGGCGAGCTACGGCGCAGGCTGGAAGCTATTGAAAAATCATTAGGCGGTCTTGATCCTGAGGAAGCACGAAGGTTGAAAGAAGCCCAAGCGGCTCAGGAAGAATTGCAGGCCAAGTTTGATCAAGAACTAGAAGCGGCCAAAACCGAAGCACAGAAGGAAGCTCAACAACAACTACAAATCAAAGATCAGAAGTTCCTTGATGCTGTCGGGGAACGAAACGCGCTATTGCAAAAACAACTGCTGAGCAATGCCTTCCAAGTAGCTGGCGGCAGGAGCGGCGGCGCTGAGGATGGCACAACCTATTTTGATGCTCTGCTGGGCGCAGTTGGTAACCAGTTCAAACTCAACGAAAACGGCGACGTTGTTGTTTTGGATCAGAAAGGAGAGCTGAAACTAGATGACAGCGGCGACCCTTTGAAGCCTGCCGATTATCTGGAAGGGCTCAAGTCGCATCCTGTTTATGGCCACTTTTTCGCGCCATCGCAATCAGGTCACGGCGGCGGCATGAGGGGATCTGGAAACCTAACCTCTGGCACTGTCCAGGGCATGAGCGCAATGGAAAAACTCAACTACGGCCTTGGAGGCAACAACTGATGGGATCCAAAAAACTGCCCTTTCTTACTGCGCCGCCAGAACCAAGAAAGCAAAAGGTTGGTAATGAATCCATTGGCATTCTCGAATTGCCTGTCTGGTCTTCCCTGCTAATGGGGGAAATCATCACAACAGAAGAGCTGATGGCAGACAGCAACGTTAATGCGCCGCTGGTGTTGCTTTCTCAATTAGCCGAAAAGGTCGCGCTTGAGGCAGGGATCACACTTGTTGAAGCCTTCTCAGTCATGGAAGATGCTTCAGTCGGGATAGAAATGGACACAAGAGGATCAGAGCTAAAAGCTCGATACATTGAGGAGGTAACAGAGATCTCAGAGGCATTACATAGCAATGGCAGGTCGCGCCTATTGTCCAGCGTTACATCACTAATCAGGCACCGTTTAGGCCGTGATGATTGGAAGCTTCAAGACACAAAACGCCTTAGCGGGGATCTAGTGAACGAGCTTTATGCTTTCTATGAGCAGGAAAGGGTCAGGGGCAATCCTGGCAAAGGAGAACCAACAACAGAGGAAGAGATAAAAAAAACGCAGCCGGAGACTTCTCAGGACGGGGGATAGATCACGGGGCCATTTTTTGGGCATTGGTCAGGGGTTTTCCTGGTCAATTTGACCGCTCCACGTTTCTCAATGAGACGCAATCTGTAGTTTTGGCCGCGTATAATTCGCTATTGGAAATGCGTCGGAAAGAGGCGCATGAGCGGGAGTTACAAGGGGCGCAGATTTGCAGCCTGCTTTACAACATCAACAGGGACGGCCAAAAGAGCAAAGCAAAAATGCCTGCTGAGTGGTGTTATTTCAAGGAGCCAGAAGTCAAGGATTCAGATCAGTTACCGGCTGTCGTTGCTCATGCTTGCCTGTCGTTGCGCCATGAAGGGAAGCTCCCGCCGTTGATGCTAGGAGTTTGGAAAGATATTATTGATGCAGCGAAAGGCTCGATTTCAAAACCTAAAGTCAGAGCGTTAATAAGTGAGGACAAGGATTTTGTGATTGTTGCCCCAGAATGGGAGTCAAAGAACATAAGAGGGTTCTTATGTGTGAGATCTAAGCGGCGCGGCGAGGTAATCGAAGTCCATGACGTGGATAAACCGTTGCTCTCTTATCGGGTGACAGTTCCGGCAAATGTGCAGGCCGTGCATTTTGAAGCTGATGTGCTTTTACTGGTTAAGAAGAAAGCCCTAAAGGCAACTTTCAAATAAAGGCCCAACGGCATGGATTTACTCGCGCTCAGAAATTCGCTGGCTAGCGAGCTGGTCTCATATCTCGGCACTTATACACTCGGCAACGGTTCAACAACGCCTGCCATCATTGTTAGAGATCCAGGCGAAGGCGTAACAGCCGGAACCTCTGTTAGTGGGTTGGAGGTTGTGCTGGTGAGTGTTCCTGAGCTGATTCAGGAGCTGCAATATACAGACAGCCCATTCGTTCAAAACTGGACGGTTAATTTGATTGACTGGGGCGGCGGGTCAATTGAGCAAGCTACGGCACTTGTGCAATCTGGCTACCCAGGCACAACGGCGCAGATCGTTTCGGTCGTAGAAGACAAGGGCCCAAGACGCCAGACTCAACTATCGATTCCTTTGTCCCGTGATGGTGGGCAAGATGCTTTCCAGATCGCGCCAACTGCTCAGGTCCTCAGCGTCAATACAGCCGTAGGACATGTTTCGCTAGGGCTTGGCGACTTGGCCGATGTTGATGCAAGTTCTGTAGCTGATGAAGCCGTGTTGGTTTACAACGCCGCAAGCAGCAAATACAAACTAGATGAAGTCAAGAAAGACCTAACCGATGGAGGCAACTTCTAGGTAAGTATCAGGACGCGGTAGCCAGTGGCCAACAC
>JAAESJ010000363.1 GCA_024229495.1 Verrucomicrobiaceae bacterium
TCGGGGATTCCCGGCGCATCGCGATCCCATCCGCCCCGATGTTGCAGCAGGTGATTGACGGTGATGTCCGTGAGCCTCGCATCCCGGGTGCCGAAAGCATTGTAGTCAAGGATGCCGCTCTCGGGGTTGCGGCCACTGAAGACCTGGCTGTCGAGGGAAATGGCACCGCTTGCTACCAGGTGACGAATCGCCGCAGCGGTGAAGGGCTTGGTAACGCTGGCAACGCGCATCACGCAATCGGGTCGCAGGGGGATGTTGCGTTCTTCATCCTGCCAGCCGAAGGCACGGCGGTAAACCACCGTATCATCCTTCATGACGGCGAGGACGCCTGCACCGATGTCATTTGCCTGCATAATATCCTGCATTGCCGTGTCAAGGACTGCCAGTTCAGGGACCGGAATACCGGAGACCGGCCGCACCTGGGCGGCAGCATCGATCAGGCAGAAGCTGATCAACTGCAGCAAAAGGGCGGCTGCCAGTCTTGGATTCATTACCTTGCCCGGCGCTGGTAAGAGCCGGTGGACTGGTGCGGGGTCATTGGCCAGTTGTCTGAGCGGAACGGATAGGCGGGAAGTTCACGGGCGTTCATGAGGCCGCCCATGGGCAGGTTTGAGAAGGCGTAACGCAGGGCTACCGGGTCGCTGATCTTATCGCACCATACTTCGACCTGATGTTTTTTGTCATCCTTCCTCTGGCTGATACGCGCTCGGGCATGGTGAAAGACCCGGTCTTTGCCGGCGAGGACAAAGCCGACATCGACGTCCTGGTCGAGTCGCAGGCCACGGTCGGTTCCTCCTTCAAAAGTGACGAAAGCCCGGCCCGCGGCGAAAGTTGCGGCCTCGAAGAGGGGGCCGCGCCATTCGAGGGGCTTATCGGCACCGGCCTGCTTAACGCCATAAGCTTCGGCGAGTGCCCAGCGTGCGGCACGCTCACCGACCGGCAGTTTGCGCCCGGGATGGATGCTACCGTTGGAATTGGTGTCATAGGTAACGATGAGGCCGGTATTCGGGGTATCCCGCCATGTGTCGGACTGGATTTCACGGACAATGTTGCAGTGGTGGTTCATGTCATATTCCATCGATCGGCGGTTGCTCCAGCCGGCGATCTGGATAATACCGAAGGGCAGGGCGGGGTCATTAAAGGCGGCACGCCAGTCGGATATGACTGAGGGGAAAGTATGATGGAACGGCTTCCATGCGGTGCTGAAGGAGTTGTTTTCCCCCTGGTAGAAAAGTACCCCGCGCAGCGTGGCCTTTGCAACCGGCATGAGCGAGCCGTTATACATGCCGCCGGGTTGACCGCCGTTGGCGGGGTCACGATAGCTGTTGGCGTTTGGTCTGCGCGGTTCCTTCTCGCCTTTCCCTTTTGCCAGTTCGCGCTGTTTTTCCCATTCCGCAGTGGCCTCGGCCAGCCGTTTCGCGGCACCTTTTTCGCCACCACCGTCGATCCAGGCCTTGTGAGCAGAGGCAAATTTCTCCAGGTCAGGGGTCATTTCCGGGATGGTTGCCAGCGTTTTCTTGCTGCACCAGTTCTGGGCGCGGGTGCCACCCCAGGAGTTGTCGATGATGCCCACGGGAACCCTGAGTTGGCGGTGCAGGCGCCGGGCGAAGTAATACCCGACTGCGGTGAAGTTCTCCACCTGCCCGCTGACGGCTTGGCGCCAGTTGCCTGTCGGGTTCGCCGGGTTCTCCACGGGGAAGTCGTCCTGCGGGCTGAGGCGGGCTATTTTTGGCAGTCGGATAAATCGGATTTCCGGAAAGTTGGCGGCAGCCAGTTCAAGGTCGGCATCCCGTGAACCGCGCAGGGTCCATTCCATATTGCTTTGCCCTCCGCAGATCCATACCTCCCCGACAAGAATGTTCCCGATATTAAGGACTTCCTGACCACAGGTTACCTGTAGCGGTCGGGGCTCTGCTGCGCCGGGCATTGGATCGAGCTTAAGCTCCCAGCTGCCGTCCTTGGCCGAGGTTACAGTCTTGCTCTGCCCTGCAAACTTGACATTGACCTCAGCATCCGGAGCTGCCCAGCCCCAAACGCACACGGGCTTGTCACGCTGGAGCACCATGCTTTCCCCGAAGATATTGGGCAGACGCAGGTTGGCATCAGCTTCCTGACACAGCGAGGCGAGGGAAGTCAGGGTGAGGACCAGTGCGGAAAATCTCATGGGATGGATCACGTTATTTTTCTTAAAGGGTTACTGCAGATCTCATCCTAATGCATGAATGAAATGCATTGATGTCGATTGCCATTCCCCGGGAGGGGAATGGTTAACCGGTGCATTGCTAGAATAACTCGATGGGTACCGGGACGATCTTGGCGCCATCACCGCCCAGCGGGTTGCCTTCGGTTTCCTCAATGCTTGCCACAACTTCATTTTTAAACGTCACGGAAAGCTTTCCACTTTCCACCTTAATGTAGTATTTCTGCCTAATGAGGTTACCGTATGCATCGCGACGGGTCTGGTATTGAGGCACTTTTTCGTAGGTGACATAATCGTAAACATCCCGTCTTCCGCCCTTGTCGAGCTTGGAATGCTTGCGTCCCGGCTTGCCCATGGAGGCTACCACTTCCTCCGTCGTCATTCCCAGCGCGATCTGATGGTTCTCGATGAGCTCCCCGACGATCTTCTGGCGTTCATAAAGTGCGCGTAGGTTGGCGACGAATTCTTTGTCAAGTGAAGCCAGGGACGAGGGCAATACCCAGCCCTTTACCTGTCCGTGCAGCGCCATTCCCCGGATTAAGTACTGTTTATCGGTCATCGCCAGCACGATGACCTTCCTGGATTTCTTGAGTACGCCAAGGGCCCTCTTGCGCTGTGCAGTGGCGTAGATTGGATCCTGCCGCATAGCGAGCAGTTCCACCCTCTTTTCGGTAAAATCCTCAAAGTAAATGGCTCCCGGCTCCCGGCTCAGAGAGCTTTTTTCGCGGGCGGGCAAAGCGGCGCTGCAGGGCACCGTTGAGGCTAATGCCACCATGCCGACAACAACAGTGGTGATGATCCGGGAAGGCTTGGTTTTCATTACTTTACACAGTTTACCGGAATCTGGCACGGAATGCAACGTGGTGGCGTGTTTCCTCGCGCTTGCGCATATATAAGGTAAGGACGATCCTGACAGGCATTTTATGTCCGGAAATTCCCTTTCCTCCAAATTATACCAGAGTGCCTGTGAAATTATCCCCGGGGGGGTGAATTCACCGGTGCGAGCTTTCCGTAACGTTGACAGCTCTCCGTTTTTTGTTCGTGCTGCCAAGGGTTGCAGGCTGTGGGATGTTGACGGCAATGAGCTCATTGATTACGTGGGCACCTGGGGGCCGGCTATCTTGGGACATGCGCCGATTCCGGTTATAGAGGCCGTTTCCGAGGCGGCGAAGCGCGGCGTGAGCTTTGGCACTCCAAACCCTTTTGAAATTGAGATTGCCCGCTTGATTGTCGACTGGGTTCCCTCCGTTGAAAAGATTCGCATGGTGAACAGCGGCACGGAGGCCACCATGTCTGCGATCCGGTTGGCGCGTGGATTTACCGGTCGTGACAAGGTGATTAAATTTGAGGGGTGCTACCACGGGCACGTTGACTCGCTGCTGGTTGCTGCCGGCAGCGGTGCGCTTACCCATGGGGAACCCGACAGTGCAGGAGTTCCCCATGCCTTTGCCACCCAGACAATCACCCTGCCTTTTAATGATCCCGAAAGGGTTGAACAGGCTTTTGCTGCGGGAGGGGATGATATCGCCGCGGTTATCCTTGAGCCGATCCCGGCCAATGCGGGTCTCTTTTTCCCGCGTGATGGCTACCTTGAGTTCCTGCGTGATATTACCGCAAGGCATGGATCATTGTTGATCTTTGACGAGGTGATGACTGGCTTCCGGGTTGCCAAAGGAGGTGCACAGGAACTTTATGGGGTTATGCCTGACCTTACCGCCATGGGCAAGGTGATTGGCGGCGGTTTACCGGTGGGGGCTTTTGGTGGCCGTGCTGATATCATGGATCAGCTTGCCCCTGATGGGCCCGTTTACCAGGCTGGAACCCTTTCCGGAAATCCGCTGGCCATGGCGGCAGGCCTGGCGCAGTTGCACGAGATGGAGAAGCAGAGGGGGTGGCAGCGTCTGGAGGAAATCGGCACGATGTTTGAAAGCGGAGTGAGAGAGGCCATGGCACAGGCCGGGTGTGATTACACTTTTCACAGGGTCGGCTCAATGTTCTGCCTGTTTTTCTCAGGGGAAGAGGTGTTCAATCTTGATGATGCCAAGGCGGCAGCACAGGGAGGAGCCTTCAAGGCGTTCTTCCATCACTGCCTTAAAAGCGGGGTTTTCCTGGCTCCATCTCCCTATGAAACAGGATTTCTCTGCATGGCACATGCCGAGGAGGATATTGCCCGCACAATTGGGGTTATTGGCGAAGCGCTTGCCGCATCTCGGCGTTAGGTTTTGCCCTTCCCCCGGAGGCAGGGTGAGGCTATCCTGTATGCTTGAAATGAACCGATTTGTTTTTTCCCTGCATTTTTTGATTCTCCCTTTTATCTCCTGCAGCAACGAGGGGGGCAAGTTACCGGCCAACAGCGAGAAGGCTCCGGCGGCAGAGACTCCGGCGGCAGAGACTCCGGAGATATTTGACGGCAAGTCGCTGGCAGGCTGGGAGGAGTGCAACTATGCCGGTGCCGGGGAGATTGTCGTTGATGCGGAAGCCGGGGTATTGCGCATTGGTCGAGGCGAGATTCTCAGTGGGGTGAAGCGACCCGGTTATGACAAGGAGAAGCTGCCTAAATTGAATTATGAGGTCACGATGGAGGCGCGCCGTGTTGAGGGAGATGACTTTTTCTATTGCCTGACTTTTCCCTACAGGGATACGCATGCTACTTTTGTGCTTGGCGGATGGGGAGGGGCAGTGTGCGGTATTTCAAGCATTGATTTCATGGATGCTATGGACAATTCGACCATGACGGCCAGAGATTTTGTCGAGGGGCAATGGTATAAGATTCGCCTGGTTGTCAGTGATCACCGGCTCCAGGGATTTGTAGACAGTGACCGCATTGTCAATGTCGGCATCAAGGGTCGCAAGATAGGCATGCGCTTTGGTGAGATTGAGGAGTCCGTTCCCTTTGCCATTTCCACTTTCCGCACCACCGGCGAATACCGCAACATCGGAATTCGCAAACTGGATGAATCCGAAATTGCGGCTGCCAGAAAGCTTGATGAAGAGGATGAGTTTTAACCGGGTCCTTTGTGTTGCGGCGCTGGCCGCCGGCATTCTTTCCGCCTGCAAGGCGCCCGAGCCGCGTGATCCACGCCAGTCCATCCCCGAGGATGGGGAGTATTATAATGAGACCCTGGGTTTCAGTCTGCGTTATCCGAACCTGTTAAACCTTAAGGTGGAGGACAGGGATGTGGCTGATGTGGAGGGGATTATCCTTAAGCTGCAATATCCGGGTAATGACTTTACCGTCTTAGAGTTAATCACGCGAAACCCGGACTGGAAGGACCGCCTGCGAAAGCACCTTGTGACCGACAGCGAGTTTAAGGAAGATGTCGGGGGAGTAGAGGCAGAGGGCTTTGATCTTAAGTTGCCTGAAGAGGAGGAGGGCATCAGGAAGCGTGTCGTTGTTGAGCACCTTGACAGGCTGTATGTCTTCACCGGCAAGGGTGAGACTTTTGATGAGATTCTTCGCTCTTTTGCCTTTATAGAGACCAAAAAAGAGGCAACGCGGCGCACAGGGGAATTCCCCGGCAAAAAACCATCTCCCAAGTAGGTTTCTTCGGTAGGCCTTGGCTCACTGTTTCCTTAATCGGAAGAACATTTTCGAGCCCGCTGCAAACGGCACTTGAACCGTGGTACGGTCACTTCCGGTTGCGCCCTCGATACCGTCATCAATCTCCAACCAGTCCTTGAGGTCACTGCTTTGGTCAATGGCGTAGAAAGTCCCGGGCTTGCTGAGGAAATCAATCAGCAGGTTATCATTTTCAATGCGGGCATCAATGGTGGCGAACCGGTAGGGTTCCTCTGCGCCGGCGACATAGTTGTCAAAGGTTGCGTTAATGGGGGAATTTGCGCTCGGGCTGAAGTCAAAGGCAAGAACTCCGGATATTCCTTCCGTGAAGGAGTCATCAGTGCCTGAGGATTCCGCTAGGAGAACATCAGGATCTGAGATGCTGTAGGCGCGCCCGGTCAGTGTGTTACCCGTGCCTGTGAAAATCAGGCGAACCCCTTCGTCGGGTTGTGGTCGCGGTGAAAGTTCCGGGTCGTCACCAATATAGCCGGCCGGCTGCTCACCTACGAGACGGGTAATCTGGATGTCATTTTCCTGCGGCTGATAGCTTAGGAGGTATCCGTGGGCATCTCCGAGTGAGGGATTCGGCTGGATCCTTGCAAGGATGCCAATTGCCTGCCGCTGCGCAGGATCCCAATCCACGATGTCCACGCTAACCCAGAAGTCAGAGTAGATATTTTGTTGGAAAGCTGCGCCACGTGATGGTCCCAATGCAGGATTAAGATTCTGCCCTGCGGCTTTTATATTTAAAGCATTTGAAGAGGCGTCAAATACAACCCAACTAGATCCTATCGCTAAAGATATCGGGTCGAAATGTGACCATCCATTGTCATTGCCGTCATCAAAATTGTCGATTTGGGCGGTTCCTGCCCCCAAAAGAAGCAAGCTGGTAAGGATCGTAAGAGAGAAGAATCGGATTAACTTCATATGCGCATGATGCTCAGCACGGTAGGGGTTTGACCAGTTTTTTTTTGGTTATTCACGGGATTCGTACATTAATTTCCGAACATCTGGGTCCATTTTTTACCGTGAACGCCCATGCCGACCCGGCGACTTCCGGGATTTAGCATATTACGGTGATGGCCGGGACTGTACCACCAGGACCTGTTAGCGGCCTTGCCGTTCTTGTTGCCGGAGTAGATATTCTCGGCATGCGCGGTGGTGCCCTGCAACTTGGCGCGAATCCAGGGGCTTTTCTTGCCCGGCACCGGCGAAGTGTGGGCGAAGAAATCCTTTTGCACCATGTCCTTTGAGTGATCCCTGGCGGCTTTACAGAGCCGCGGGTCGATCGCGCAGGGAGGCAGCCCAATCAGCATGCGATAGCGGTTCATGTCACGGATAGCCTTGGTTTCAGCACTCGGGATGGTTAACCCTATTTTTGTGTTATAGCGCATGGTGGCGAGATATTCTCCGGGAATACCAAGGGCACTCCTGGCAATACCTTCTTCAAATGTGCTGATCTCGCTGATTCCAAAGGGCACTGCCTCGGACTCAAGGAGCAGGAGCTGTTCAATACACAGGGTTCGTTGTTTCCCGACCTCTACAATTTTGGTTCTCTGTTTTCTCAATCCTGGACCGGCTGAGAAGATTTCTCCCTGGGTGAGGAATTTCAGTTGCGCAAGTCGTTCCAGTGCCGGGTCACCGGTTTGGCGGATTTTGTCTTTGCTGAGCCTGTCACCCTGATCGCGCAGCGAACGGACCTGTCGTTCCAGTTTCAGGATTTCCTGCCTCGCTGCGCTGGTGAATTTTGCCGCCGCTGCTTTTTTTGCGGCTGCGGTAAACGATTGACTATAGTTGGTCCAGAGCGGCTTCAATTGGCGATCGAGGATATCGAACATCTTCTTTGCACTGGCTCGGCCAATGCCGGCGATTGCCTTGATGATTCTGGTACGTTGAACATGATCATCAGGATTGGCTTGCAGTTCCTTGAAGAGTGCCGATGCCCTCTTGCGTTGGGCTTCGCTTAACTTGTTAGGATCAATAGGCTCAAGTTTTGGAGCAATATCGGCCGCCAGCGGCAGGGTGAAGGCAACAAGCTGGAGAGTAATGAGAAGCCGGCGGAACATTTTAGGGGATCCGATTATATTCCGAAATCCGGATGGTAGCACCTTAAATTCCTTTCCCGCGGGCGCTCTTTTGCCGGGCATATATTTTGAACAGCAGCGTGAAATATTGTGCTGCAACTTATTCCGCGGATTATGATTTTCCGGCAGTTGGCATTTCCAGCGCGGCGGATGATTCCCATGCCTCAGTGGATGACAGTAATCCTGGTCTTCACTGACCTGGCCAGGAAGCATTCAAGGTGTGCCTTATCATGCAGTTCACTTACCTTGGCATTATCCAGCGCGATTTTGCTTTCGTTACCGAAGGTGACTTTCGGGTGCAGTTCCACGCGTGCCAGCCACGGTTTGCCGTCATCGGCTTTTTCAAGAAAGCCAACCGCTTCGTCCGTGTAGCTTTCAACGGCGATTCCCTGCATCGAGCAGATTGCCAGAAAGGTCAGGGCATGACAGCTGGAAAGCGAGGCGACGTAGGCCTGTTCAGGATCTACGAGTTCTTCATCGCCAAGGAAACTAGGTGCAGCTGAAGCATTAAGGAGCTGACCGTTGCCAAAGTCCCAGCGATGCTCACGCGTGAAAGCCTTGTAGGTGAATTCTCCACCATCGTGTTTCCAAGTAAGTGTTGCCCGGTGCTCAGACATGCTGGAAGACAGTGAAACAGAATGAAGGGAAAGAACAGAATTTTTTACATGGATATGTTGATGTTTCCCGGGATGGTATTGGCATGAGTGGCTCCCCCTTATTTTTGTTTGCCCCAGAGTTGCCAATGCCGGCATCTGTTTTGTTTTCCTGCGCGATGTCATGATGATTCACGGGACAGTAGTCCGAGGTCACGGCGTGGCGTCGGGTGGTGCCGGCGACTCCCGTTTCCCTGCCGGCACATTGGGGCTGCAGTTGCCGATATTCGCGGAGTTGGGCCTCAACCTGGAAGGCTTCTATCATGGCACGATCAATGTCTCCGTGGAGCCACTTTCCCCGCATCCGCAGCGGTCACTTGTTACCTATCGCGATGTCCAGTGGCATCCGGGATGTCCTGCGGAGGATTTTTCTTTTTTTGACGTTAAGGTTACAGGTGATTCCGGGATGCCCGTGCCGGCCTACATTTATTGGCCACATCCTGAAACAAAGCCGGAACATTTTCAGGATCCTCATGTGGTTGAAATTCTTGCTCCACACATTAAAGATATTTCCGAAGGGCAGCCGCTATGCCTTTGGGTTGACCCGGCTCGCATGCAATTTCAAAATGAGTAAAGCGTGTCATTCTGTCATCAGGGTTGAGAACCTCTCCAAGGCTTATGGCGGGGTTAAGGCATTAAATGGCATCAATTTTGAGGTGCATCGTGGGGAAATCTTTGGTTTCCTTGGACCTAATGGCGCAGGTAAAACGACAGCTATCCGCTGTATGTTGGACTTAATCCGACCCTCCTCCGGGCTGTTGAGCGTTGTGGGCCATGACCCCCGGAGGAATCCCGTTGCCGTGAGGGCGCGATGCGGATACCTGCCCGGCGAGCTTCGCTTTGATGAGAATATTACCGTCAATGAGGCATTGGGTTTTTTCAGGCAACTTCGTGGAGGTGATTCGGCATGTCGGCGCCGGGCAGATGCTTTGTCCGAGCGACTGGAATTAAGTAAAGCTTCAAAGATCAAGAACCTTTCCAAGGGTAACAAGCAGAAGATTGGCATTGTCGCCGCCTTTATGCATGAGCCTGAATTGTTGTTACTAGATGAGCCAACCAGTGGACTGGATCCCCTGGTTCAACAGAGTGTGATGGAGTTGGTTGCAGAGGCCCGGCAAGGAGGGGCAACGGTGTTCTTTTCCTCCCATGTATTAACGGAAGTGCAAGCCGTTGCCGGGCGGGTTGCCATCATACGCGACGGGAGGATTGTCGAGGTTGCTGAAACCACGGACTTATCAGCAAGAGGTGCCGTGGAGGTTCGGGTGACTTTTGCAAATCCTGTGACACTAGAAAAAACTCAGCTGGGTGCATTACCGGGTGTAAAATTGATCAATTCTGATGCTGACGGGCGGTTTGTTGAGCTTTCTGTTAAAGGCAAGATGGACGGACTGATTAAGTGGTTGTCACAATACCCGGTCGCATCTCTAGAGACGCGACGATGCGGCCTTGAGCAGGTATTCCATGCCCACTATGGGAGTGAATGGGAGAAAGCGACTCAACGTTAAGGTTTCATGGCTGCGTTCTGGACAATTTTCCGTTTTTCCTCATGGCGCTTGCGCTGGACGGTTCTGGGGTGGGGTATCCCGCTGATGTTGCTGGGGCTAATAACCACGCCTTTTTATGATCTCGTGGCAGAGAATGAGCGTCAGCTCAGGCCAGTTATTGAGGGGCTTAAGCCATTGGTTAAAAGCTTTATCGGAGGTGATGAGGCTGAAGAGATTTTCACTCCGCAGGGTTTTCTGGCATTACGTTATTTTGCCTTCCTGCCGATCATACTGGGAATTTTCAGTGCGGTGTCCGGCAGTGGAATGTTGGCTTCCGATGAGGAGCGTGGCATTCTCGACTTCCTGCTTGCCCACCCGGCTGGTCGGGCATCGGTTTTTTTCGGGAGATTATCCGCACTATGCTTCGCATTGATCGCTATCCTGGGCTTGGGCTGGATTGGTTTGTGGTGCGGGGTTTGGCGTGCAGCTTCTCTTCATTTCTCCCCTGCCCAGCTCTTGCTACCCTATGCTTCGGTAATGGCAGTTAGCATGTTTTTCATGGCACTGGCGTTGGTATTAAGCATGATCATGCCTTCCAGGGTGACTGCGGCGATGACCACCGGGTTTGTTGTTTTGGCCGGGGAGATTATTACCAACCTGGCCAAGGCAATTGTCCAACTGGAGGCAGCCGCCCGGTTTTCCCCCCTTACTTATTTCCAGGCAAATGCCATGAGCGGGCTTAACTTGCCGCCTGCGCTTGGCCTGCTGGCCTTTGCCTTGCTTTTCTCGCTGCTGGCATGGATTGGCTTTCAGCGGCGTGATATTCGCGTAGCGGGTGACGGTGGCTGGAAATTCCCGTTTCTGACCCGCAGGAAATAAGTCATTTGCAGGGGAAAAAGCAATTTGACCCGAAAATCGGGCGAACAAACCTCAACCGGGACAAATTATTAACGATTAAAACATCCCCAATTCCGGCTTGTTTCATGCGGGGAAGCCCTTAAATACAGGCTTTTTGGATCTCCCTACCTGCTAAAATCACCGTGTCGGCAATCCCGGAACGCCCGGGATGATAGAATGTGCCTTTTCTGTTGTTCAGAATGCATTAAATACGTTATAGTTAAAGCTATGAAGCAGCTGTGTGCCCTCAATATAGCGGCGATTATTTTTGCCCTTTTCAACGCTGGCAGTGCCAGTGCCCAACTTGGTCTCCGCCCCGGTGCCGTTCCTCCCAACCAGTCGAAGGAATTTCAACTGGCTGCAGCCAAGAAGGTCGATAAACTCGTAGGAGCAGAGTTTCGGAGGAAGCAGATCCGCCCGTTGCCGAAATCCACGGATGCAGAATTCCTGCGCCGCAGCTACCTGACGGCGGTCGGGCGCATACCCAGTTATGACGAAACGGTTGCTTTCCTCGACAGTGAGGAAAGCGGCAAGAGGGTCGCCTTGATTGATTCACTGGTTGGCTCCTACGGCTACAACATGCACATGTTTAACTGGTGGGCTGACCTCTTGCGGGCCACCGACAGTTTCCAGAACACTTCAGGCGCCCCATACATCAAGTGGATCAAGGACGCTATTGCGGAAGACAAGCCCTACAACAAGATGGTTCATGAGCTTGTTGCCGCCACTGGTGGCGGTTGGCAGAATGGCGCAGTGGGCTACTACATGCGTGACAAGGGGATGCTGAAGGACAACATGGCGAACACCACCCGTATTTTCCTGGGCACCCGCATTGAATGCGCGCAGTGCCATAATCATCCCTTCGACTCATGGAAGCAGATGGAATTCTACGAGATGGCTGCCTTTACCTCCGGGATGAAGATCGGCGCAAGGGACTCCTTTTCCAGTTACCTCTCAGACAAGGAGGATGAGGACGGCATCGATCGCGGGTTACGTGACGTTTCACGCTTGATTCGTTATGCGGTTTTTGATTTTTCTGTCGCTGACGCAGGCGATGGCAGCATCAATTTGCCCAAGGACTATAAATATCGCGATGGAAAACCGGGTGAGCGGGTTGGTGCAAAATCCCTTTCCGGTTTTGGCAAAGGCGTAAGGGTAAGCCTCAAGTCCAAGGCAAAGGATGCGGGTGAAGCTCGGCAGGAGTTTGCTGACTGGATCGTAAGCCCACAGAATCCGCGTTTCACCAAGGTCATTGCCAACCGCATGTGGAAGCGGGTGATGGGCACCGGCTTGTTTGAGCCGCTCGACAACTTCAGTGCCGGCGCAGCTCCGTCCAACCCCGCCCTGATGTCCTACCTTGAGGAGTTGCTGGTTGATCTTAATTATGACCTGAAAGCTTTCCAGAAGGTTCTTTTCTATACCTATACCTATCAGCTTGCCCCCAGCCCGGTTCAGCATCCGGCACGCTCGCCATACAATTTCAACGGCCGTCAGCTCAAGCGGTTAAGCGCTGAACAGATCTGGGATTCGCTCCTTACTCTGAAGATTGATAAGCTTGATAGCCGCAAGGGTAACGGTTACAGCGGTGGTGCCATCATGTTCGGCAACCGTCCGGTTCTGGTGGGGAAAAAATCGATGAAGGATCTCTACAATGAAGTGGTTGCCATCGAGTCCCCGGGTGCCGTTTGGAAATATGCCCAGGACCTGCACAAGCAGATCAAGAACGATAAAGGCGGTGGAGGAAAAGGTGGGGATAAAATGAAGATGGAGATGATGATGGCCCAGAAGGCGCGCAGCTATGGGCAGGATATGCGTGCTTCCGAGTTGAGCTCGCCAATGCCAAATGGACATTTCCTGCGCCAGTTTGGGCAATCAGACCGTGAGGTGATTGAAAATTCCAGCACGGACTCGGATGTGACCCAGGTGCTCTCCATTCTCAACGGCCATGTTGAGAAGCAGATTACCAGCAACAGTGGCGCAAAAGTCTTTAAAATGATCAATGACGGCAGAACAGACTCGGATAAAATTGATCGGATTTTCCTCAGTATCCTGTCCCGTAAGCCATCCGAGGACGAGAAGGAATTGTTCCTGAATGAGTTCAAGGTAAACGGCAGGTCGGCAGTCAGGAATGCGGTGTCCGCTTTAATTTCAACAGCCGAGTTCATGTTTGTCCAGTAAGCACCAAGCCTATCCATTTTCAGCCACCCCCCAACCGAGAAACAAACCCTCAACTACCAGAAAAAATGTCAGAAAACAGCTTATTCAACAAAGGCGATGAAGTTAACCGTCGGCAATTCATGATTGGCGCGGCGCACAGTTATCTCGGTGTCAGTGTATTGCCCATGCTTGGCGCAACCGTGGCAACCAGTGATACGTTCGGTGCCGCACCGCCAATGCGTCCTCGGACGGCCAAGAGTGTGATTTTTCTTAATATGTCCGGTGGCATGAGTCATCTGGACACTTTCGACCCCAAGCCAGAAAATCAGGAGGTCCAAGGCCCCACGCCGGTAATTGATACCAGTGCCCATGGAGTTCAGATTTCAGGATTCCTGCCCAAGACGGCTGGTGTGATGCGGCATATCACGTTGTTTCGCGGAATGCGCAGCAATCAGGGTGCTCATGAGCAGGGACAATATCTCCTTCACCGCAGTTATGCACCGCGCGGAACCATTGTACACCCGGCACTTGGTGCTTGGGTCATGCGCCTTTCGGGTCGCCGCAACACAACCATTCCGGGGTTTGTCGCTATTGGTGGTTCCTCGGAGAATGCGACCGGGGGCTTTATGGGTGCAAAATACGGAGGAGTGCCCCTCGGCAATGCCA
>JAAESJ010000364.1 GCA_024229495.1 Verrucomicrobiaceae bacterium
GCTCAACCCCCTCAAAGAAATGCTCTGCCAGCCAGGCATTCTTGTTCTGTTGGCCCCTTTCAGCCTGCGGGTGCCCGCGCCTGAGGCTGTGCCCGGAATTGGCGGCAAGATAGACCGGGATTTGCGGGTGGCGCCTGCCGCCCCAGGCAATGTCAAAGGCCACAAAATCATGCGTCCCGGGGTGAAAATACAGGTCCACCCCGCGCGCCTTGAGCGCCTTGAAATTGCGGCTGATAAAGACGTGGTCAGCCATTTGTCCTGCGAGTTTCTGCAAGTCCTCCCAGCTGTTGCCTGCCGCCAGTGCCTGGCCGTTGTAAACGGGGCCGAACGTTCCTCCCAGGAAGAAATGGTTGAGTAGGCGCCCGGCATCCAGGCGCGGGTCACGTTTCCTGAGCCGTTCCACATAGCGACGGTTATAATCCTTAATTTCATCCCACGCGTCCCGGTCGCAAAGGCGAAGCGGTGAATCCCAGATCGGCGAGACCCCGGCATGCAGCGCGCTCATGCGCTTGTCATGGATAAGGGCAACGGCGGGTGATGCACCGTTCTTGGATCCTCCGGACAAGGCCACCTTGCCAGGCTCAAAATGCTCTTTTTCCGCGTAGGCTGCAGTCACTGCCCGCATCAGTGTTGCCGGCCAGCCCCAATACTGGATGGAGTAATGCGGATTGAGCGTCTCAGCAAAACGCTTGTTGGCAGCACGACCGAGTTCCCCCTGACCGGACTGCTCAAGCCCCTGCACCACGGTCTGCACAAGGCCGATTCCGCCCCGGATCAACTCGATGTCCATGCCCCTGAGCCGGGTGTCCACCTTCATGCGCTGCGGGACATTGCCCCCGGTCAGGTGAAACCCTCTGGCCTTGCCCTTGGCCGGAACAATCATGCGCACCGGGACCCGGTATTCCCTTCCCGGGAGCAGCTCGCCGACACGCATGGTGATCAATTTCTGCCGGGTGGGCACCTCACCTTCGACCGAATGCCAGTCACTGAGCACTTCCACCTTCAGGGTGGAGGCATCGAGCATCTCCTTCATGTCAAAGAGCTCAGCACCGGGTTTTCCAGGCAGACAATGCGCAATGGGCAACTGCAGAAACAGTGCCCCAAGTGATAACAGAATGGATTTTCTCATGAAAGTATCCTGAAGCATAACGGAGACGGACAGCAGAATGCTAGCCTATTAATTGGCTGATGACCTCACCGCCGGTCTGGGAGAGCTGCTTGAAGCGACCACCATGAAAGTAGGTGAGCTTGTTGTCATCGAGTCCCAACAGGCGCAGCATGGTCACGTGCAGGTCGCTGATCGGGTGCACGACCTCGGCGGCATGCTCACCAATCTCATCGGTGGCACCAACCACGTGACCGGCATTGACTCCGCCGCCGGCCATCCAGATGGCCATGGCATTCTTGTTGTGGTCACGCCCGAGACGCTCGCCGCCACCGCGCTTGCCGTTGTCGGGGGTGCGGCCGAATTCACCACACCAGACGACCAGTGTTTCATCGAGCAGCCCGCGCTCCTTGAGGTCCTTGATCAATGCCGCAATGGGCTTGTCGACCGAGCGGATTCGCTCGGAGTGCGACCGCTTGATGTAGTCATGCGAGTCCCAACCGGCGGTATAGGCCTGCACAAAACGCACCCCACGCTCAATGAGCCGTCGCGCCATCAGTAGCCTGCGCCCGAACTCACCGGTCCGCTGGTCATCCAATCCGTAGGCTTCGCGGGTGGACTGCTTTTCCTTTCCTAAGTCAAGGATTCCGGGAACCTCCATCTGCATGCGGTAAGCCAGCTCATAGCTCTCCATGCGCGCAGCCAATTCCTCATGGCCCGGGTAACGCGCCGCGTGCAGGGAATTTAACCCGGCCAACAAGTCAAGGTTGCCACGCTGAGCGGCACGCGTCACTCCCTTGGGCGGGTGCAGGTCAAGGATCGGCGACCCCTTCGCCCGAAACGTCGTCCCTTGGTAATGCGGCGGCAAAAATCCGCTCGACCAGTTCGCCGCCCCTCCCTGTGGGTATGCCACCTCGGGCAGGACGACGTAACCGGGAAGGTCCTGGTTCTCCGTGCCCAGCCCGTAAGTCACCCAGGAACCGATCGCGGGATCCCCGCCAAAACGGTTGCCGGTATTCATGTGGTAATTGGCGGTGGGATGATTGATCGACTCCGCCTTGCAACCCCGGTAGACACAGAGCTCATCAGCAACCCCGGCCAGCTGCTGCCAATGCTCGCACATCTCAATGCCACTCTTGCCGGCCCTCACGAAATTAAACGGGCTCTGCACATAGTAGCGCTCACCGGAACCCATGGCAGAGAGAAACTTGCTCTGCCTCTTGAATTTCTTCAGGTGCAGCTCCTTCAGCTTGGGCTTGGGATCAAAGGTGTCAATGTGACTGGGACCGCCCGCCATGTAGAGGA
>JAAESJ010000365.1 GCA_024229495.1 Verrucomicrobiaceae bacterium
TGAGAGTATTTCTGACGGGGATTTTCTGGCCACCAGTCAAATGGCCTATGTTCCCAATGGTGCAAGTATTGAGATTATCCCCGACGAGGATGAGGGGGATCCGCCCGCCAAGGCGGTGAACGGATCGGGCGAAGACCTTGTGCAGCCCTCTTCCTGAGTAGATGATCCGCTGGTTTGCCAACAATGGCATTGCTGCCAACCTGCTGCTGCTGGCGATATTGCTGGCAGGGCTCCACAGCGCGTTTTTCAGGGTTTCCCTTGAGGTTGTTCCCTCCGACACCGGTTGGCAAATCGTCTACATGGAGATTCCCTACCGGGGAGGTACTGCCAAGGATGTCGAGAAAGGGGTCTTGATTCCGGTGGAGAAGGCGCTGGAGGGAATCACGGGCATCCGGGAAATGAACTCGGATGGCATGCGGGGGATGGCAAAGTTCTACCTCAAGCCCGAGAAGGGAGTCGACCTGCGGGAATTGCGCGAGAAGATCCGGGGGCGTGTCGAGGGCATCTCGACATTCCCGGCGGAAACCGAAACGCCGAAGATAATCATCCCTGACTTTTCCAGGCATCGTCCGGTTCTCAGTGTTGCTGTCACGGGGGATCTGCGCGAATCGGAGTTGCGGGAGGTTACTCATCGGGTGCACCAGGATTTACTGGAGATAGACGGCATTAGCCGTGCTGACATCCAGGGGGAGCGCAGTTATGAAATATCCATTGAGGCGAAGATGGAGATGCTGCGCTCCTATAACCTTGGTTTCCGGGAACTGGCGGATGCCATACGCCGCTCATCCATTGATCTTCCGGCCGGATCAATTCGCAGTGAGAGCGGCACCCTGATCGTTCGCACCAAGGGGCAGGCTTATGTGAAGGAGGAGTTTGAGCGAATACCGGTGCGTGCTGCCAACGGTGCCGAGGTCATGGTTGGAGAGGTGGCAACGGTGAAGGACGGGTTTGAGGAAAACAAGGTGCTTACCAACTTCAATGATCGTCCTGCAATGTTTGTGAGGGTGATGCGCAGTGACACCGAGAGTGCCATTGATATCTCCAATAAGGTTCAGGATTACGTCAAATCGCCGACAACGGTATTTCCTGATGGAATTCATCTCTATACATGGGATGACAGCTCCCTTTCCATGCGTGGCAGGTTGGGGACATTGAGTTCATCGTTATTGCAGGGCTGTGTTCTGGTGTTCCTCATCCTCGGGGTATTTCTTCGTCCAAAGGTTGCGTTCTGGGTGGTGCTTGGTATTCCGGTGAGTTTCGCCGGGGGTATCATGTTGATGCCGGACCTTGGAATCACGGCAAATGTAATGACCCTCTTCGGGTTTATTATTGTGCTCGGGGTAGTGGTTGATGATGCGATCGTAACCGGGGAGAACGTTTACTCGAGGTTGCAGCAGGGCATGGATCCGCTGGAGGCCGCGGTGCTCGGGACCAAGGAAGTGGCAGTGCCGGTGACTTTCGGTGTTCTTACAACGGTGGTGGCGTTTTTGCCCCTGCTTTCCTTTGAGGGGCGCTGGGGGGACTTTGCCGGACAGATCCCCAGAGTGGTTGCACCCGTGTTGTTGTTTTCCCTGGTGGAATCCAAGCTGGTGCTACCGGCTCATCTCAAGCATGTGCGGTTACGTGGTGACAAACTTGGTTTTTTCGGGCGCTTCCAGAAGGCGGTCGCAAGAAGCCTTGAGAGGTTTGTGGAAAGAGTCTACCAGCCTTCCCTGAGGTTTGCTGTAGGTCACCGGGTTGCGGTGATTGCCGTTTTTATCGGCATGGGGCTGGCAATGGCCGGCTATGTGATGGGTGGTCGTATGGGCTTTTCCTCTTTTCCCTCTGTGGAGAACCTCAAGGTGACCGCCTCGCTGAACCTGCCCAATGACCTGCCAATTGAGAAAACCGGGGAGATTGTTGACCGGATTACTGCGGCAACAGAGAAACTGAAGGAGGAATTTGTGGATCCTGGGCATGGGTTAAGTCTGATCCAGAACGTTGCCGCGGTTACGGGTTCCTATCGCCTCGGCGGGCGGTATGACCATTCGCGGGGACATGTTATCGTTGAGGTGTTGCCGCCGAGCCTGCGTTCCGAGCCAGGACCGAAAAACAGCAGTATTGCCGTTCGCTGGAAAGAACTGGTTGGTGAAATTGATGAGGCGGATTCGTTTTTTATCCGTGCTGAATTGACCGGTAAGCGCAACAATGAGGAGGAGGAGAAGCAGGCTGAGGCGCTGGAACTGGAATTGCGTGGAGAAAATTCCGAGCAGAAGAACGAGATTGCCCGCGAAATCAAGAACCTGTTGGCTGGGTATGAGGGAATTAACGGCAGTTGGGCTCAAATTAACCGGGGGCAGGACGAGTTGGAATTCAGCCTGAAGCCAAGGGCTGCGGAGTTGGGTCTCACCCAGCAGTCACTGGCGCGCCAGGTGCGCCAGGCATTTTATGGCGAGGAGGCACAGCGGATCATGCGCGGGACTGATGAGATACGGATCATGGTGCGTTTGCCCAGGAAAGATCGTCGTTCCCTATACACCCTTGACCGGATGAAGATCCGAACCACTGGTGGGGCTGAAGTGCCGCTCAACACCGTGGCTGACATTACGCCCACAAAAGCGCCCACCTTCGTTGAGCGCAACGATGGCGCTGAGGTGATTCGCATTGGAGCGCAACCACAGGATGAGAATGTCGACATCGTGGGAATCGCCAATGAGTTGACCCCGGAAATAGAGCGCCTCGTTAACAAGGGGAAGGGGCTATCCTTTCAGTTTAAGGGGTACATTGCCGAGCACAAGGAGTCGAAAAAGCGAACCGTGATTTCCTTTGTTGCTCTGTTTTTCGTTCTGTTTGCCTTGCTGGCAATTCCCTTTAAATCACTCGCGCAGCCCTTTTATGTTCTGTTGGCCCTGCCCTTCGGGATTATCGGAGCTTTGCTTGGCCACATGATCATGGGAATAACGCCTTCCTATCTTTCCATTTTCGGGATGCTGGCTCTTGCCGGCGTCGTGGTTAACGATTCCCTCGTGATGGTGGATTATATTAATCGGCGTCGACGGGAAGGGTTGAGTCTACGCGCAGCTTCTCTGGAGGCTGGGGGGAGGAGGTTTCGTCCGATTCTCCTGACCTCTGTGACGACATTTGCCGGCTTACTGCCCCTGCTTCTGGACAGTTCCCTGCAGGCGCAATTCCTCATCCCAATGGCGGTTTCACTGGGTTTTGGTGTGTTGTTTGCAACCGTAATTACCCTCTACCTGATCCCTTGCGTTCTTTTACTTGCCGATGACTTTAGTCAGTTCTTCAGGCGCCTGTTCAGGGCAATTTACGGTTGAGAAACCAGAAGGATTCCTCTCTCGCGGCAGGGTGGGCAGAGTTGTGCTGAAAAGTGGCTTGCAACCCAGTAAGGGCCTTGATTCGAGGGGATTTGCATATGTGCTTCAAAGTGAATGAAATCAGGCCAAATCGTTTGCTAATGATTAATATTCTAGTCTTGTTAACTAAATTGAGATTTCAGACCATAATCATGGAGTTCTAGGAGGAAATAGCCCGGTACAGAGTGCCGACTGGCATGCTGTTGGGGAATTGTGAAAATCATAGGTCGCATCTGGATACCTGCGGGGGTTTTTGTGGCGTTTCTCTTGACGCTGTTAAACTGTGGTGACATCTACGGCGCCTTTATCGAGCATGGGCGATTTGTCTCCCAGTCGTTTTTCTTTTATGGCGTCCAGATTGGAGCCTGGGTTTCATCAGCGTTCCTGCTTAACAGGTTGATGGTTGTATTTTTCTGGGATGGTTTCATTGGGGGGATTTCTGACCGGCCAATTCCCCGTTTGCCCAAAGATGTTACCGCAATTCTCATTTTTCTTGTTGCCGGTTTGATTGTGGCGTCAACGGTTTTCAATAAGGATACCACCAAGATTCTCGCCGCCTCGGGAGTTGTCAGTATCGTGATTGGCCTGGCGTTACGGACGGTCATTCTTGATCTTTTCATGGGGCTTGCCATTCATCTGGATCGGCCGTTCAAGATGGGGGACTGGATCATGATTCATCAGAATCGCAAGGAGACCCACATAGTGGCTGAGGTGATAGAGACGAACTGGCGAACTACACGGTTGCGAACCACACGCAACAACATGGTGGTGATTCCCAACAGCAAGCTCGGAGAAACGATAGTCACAAACTATATGGAGCCTAAGCCGCACTTTCGCATGGAATTGGATTTCATGGTTGATTTTGAAGTGGCTTCCGAGAGGGCTATAAGAGTGCTTACCGCCGGCATGCGCGCAGCATGTGAGAATGAAGGCATTCTTAATGATCCCGAGCCAGAGGTGAGAATGAAGGAGTCAACCCTGGAGGGAATGGTTTATGAGTTGCGCTACTTCATTTTACCCAAGCACATTTCCCCGAATGAATCCTTGCATGTGGTTAACCGCACTGTGCTTGACCACATGATTCACTCCGGTGTGATGCCGGCTCATTCCAAGGAGGAAGTGTTCCTTTCCCGTGACCGGAAGCGCTCGCTGGATATGTCGCAGGACAAGGACCTTTATCAGCTCCTGGAGAGAATGGACTTATTCAGTAGCCTTGCTCCCGGGGAGCTTGAAAAGCTAATTCCCGGGATGGCAAAATGTTGTCTTGATGAAGGGCAGGTTCTCTACAGGCAGGAGGATGTGGCGACTTCAATGTTTGTATGTCTTGAGGGCCTCCTGGGGAGCTACGTGGGGATAAGAAATGCGACACCATTGAAAACCAGGACGATCAGTGCGGGTCAGTATTTTGGAGAGGGGGCAATGCTGGGTAAGCAGTGGCGTGACTCCACGGTTAGCGCTGCAACTGAAGTCCTGTTGTATGAAATTAAAAGGGAGGACTTTGAGCCGATGCTGGCTTGCAACGTCAGCCTACAGAGGAGACTTGAAGCCAGTGAGTCCGCAGTTAACGAGGATGCAAGGTTGAGCGTGGAGAAGTTTGTGGAAGAGATGAAGCCTGAGCCGCAGACGGCAAGGCCGTCGCGGATGAGGAAAGTCATGAACTTGTGGTCGAAGAGGAAGAAGAGCCAGGAACAGGCGTTTTTCACAAGTTTTCTTGATGATGAGCAAGGAGAAAAAAACAACAATGATTCAGACGATGAGACTTAGTGGAGCCCTTTGCAAAAAAATATATCCATTGTTATTCCTGAGTTGTGTCCCGCTGGCATGCGGGCAGGATTCTGTTACCGGGGGCGGGTCCAGGACCTGGCTTCGGCAGGCAATCGGGGAGCTCTCTGAGTTACCGGACGAGGGTGTTGTCAAGGTGGAGTCCCGGCGGATAAGCCTCAGTTATATTGACCCGCAAAGAGCTGCGCAGCTACTTGCTTTGCACGGTTACACAATCGGTAAGGCGGAGGCTGCCATTGATCCGTCCAGCTTGCCGGTTGTCATTCCGTTGCCGGGAACGACTTTCCACGAAATCGTGCCCAAGTTCGGGGAGAAGTTTCCACAAACGGAAACCGACCCGCTCAATGAACTGGTTGTCTTTCATGATGCGAGTGATCCTTCCCAACTGGGCGAATTGCTGGATATCCTGAGCACCGAGGTCGACAAGCCCGCGCGCCAGATCATTATTGAGGCCATGATCCTTGAGGTCTCCTCAACGGCGATTGATGAGCTTGGGGTCAAGTGGAGCAAGTCATCGTCAGTGCCTGCCAGTGGTAACTTTATTAATTCGCGCCTTGATGGACTGACGATTGGCAGTCTCATTTATCCCGGGGCAAATGAGGCATTAAGCCTTGTGACAAGGGCTGGACCCAACGGGGTTTTCAGGAACCTGAATGCGCAGGTCAAGGCCCTTGTTCGGCAGGGGGAGGCCGAGGTGCTCTCCCGCCCGAGTGTCATGGCGCTTAATAATCGCATGGCATATATCAACGTGTCCGAGGAGATTCCCGTTGCCAACACGTCCTATGCCGTCTCGGGTAATTATTCGAGCACCAGCTTTACGGTAAAACAGGCGGGCATTACCCTGACGCTGCGTCCCCGCATAGACTCTTCCGGTAATGAGGTCAGCATGCAGGTCAATGCTGAGGTTACGGCCCGGGTGCCGGATGCTGATGTCCTGGTCCGCTCCTCTTCCGGGGCAGTGCTTGCCAGTTCTCCCACTATTTCCAAGCGTGATATACGCACTTATGTGCGGGTTGCAAACAACACGCCTTTCATTATTGGTGGGTTGATTGCAAAGGACAAGCAGTCAACCGCCGACAAGATGCCGGTTTTGGGTGCAGTGCCCCTGCTGGGAAAATTGTTCCGGAGCAAGAGGGATAATGTCGTGAAGAGGGAAGTCATTATTGTGCTTACCCCGTTTGTGTTACCGGAGGGACACGTGATCGGCAAGAACATGCCAATGGATGAGGACGCCTTCGATAGCGTTGGCCATCAGTTGTTCCGAGACGCTTACCGTATTCGTGCTGAGGACACCTTTGACCTCAATTATCTCTATGAGAACAGGCATTTGCAGAAGATGAAGGCTGATGTTCGCCGGGTAGTCTCACGGGATATCAATCTGGCCAACCAATACCCCTACAGTAATTTTTACGGTGATGCCATTCCCGGGGAAAATATCCTTTGCTATCGCCAGATTTACGAGGTTCTCAAGCGCCGCGATATGCAAAAGGGCCTCGATGCCGGGAGAATTATATTCTTTGAAAGGGATGAAAAGACAGGCGAGGGGCACCGGGTCCGTTTCCTCAGTGAATATATCAATGAACGTGTTCCTGGCATACTTTCTGATGAGGGAGGAGTGAGGGCCTTGGCATTGACTTTTAACATGCAGCGCTCTTCGGGCAATACGGACTCAATTTTCAGTGAACCTGTTCCGGAAGTGACCTTGCTGGACTGTGCAAATAAGGATGATTGGACGAGTAAGCTATGGGAAATGAACCAGTCAGGAGAGGGCGGGGGAGAAAAGTTCACCATCCTTTTGCGCAGCATGAAGGACCTGACACGATTGAAGTATGCGCTGTTGATGAAGAAGGCGGTGGAACTGAATACCGAGAAAGTGGCATTGAGCCTGAGTAACTTTACCCGTGGTCGCTTATTGCTCATGCCACGGGTCAAGGAAAAGGACATCGAGCTTATTGACGGGGATGTGGCGAGAGCGTTTTTCTACTCAGAGATGTATTATCAGGCGCAACAGGTCAAGATGAGGGAGGCGATTGAAGCTTTGCGCGCGCTGGATAAAGGCATCAAGAAAGCGCGAGGCAATGAGTAGTTGCCTTTGGCGTGATTGATAAAGAAATAAACTCAAGGTAAAACGATGATGAAAAGCAATTTCCAGATAATATCGAGACGGGTAATGGTGCTTATGGTGCCGCTAATCATTAGTGCCTGCGAACCGCCCGCTAGCAACGAGGCCAAGGCAACGGAACAGGCTAAGGCAGCGGAACAGGCTAAGGCAGCGGAACAGGCTAAGGCGGCGGAGGAGGCTAAGGCGGCGGAGGAGGCTAAGGCGGCGGAGGAGGCTAAGGCGGCGGAGGAAGCTAAGGCGGCGGAGGAGGCTAAGGCAGCGGAGGAGGCTAAGGCAGCGGAGGAGGCTAAGGCAGCGGAGGAGGCTAAGGCGGCGGAGGAAGCTAAGGTGGCGGAGGAAGCTAAGGTGGCGGAGGAGAACAATGATGAGATTGATCCAATTCTGGAAATGGTGGCGAAAGTGGAAAGTCCTGCGGTGAAGGTGCAGGTAATGGGGAACTTGGCGATGGCAAGGTTGCTTGCGGGTGAGATTGCTCCGGGAATGCAAGTGCTGGAGCAGTCACTCGTGTTAATACAGGGAATAGAGGAGGTGAAACTCCAGTTGAGCGTTGCTGAGAATCTTCAGGATGCATTGGTGGGGTTTGACAATGTTGAGGAAGTTTCAGGATATAAAAAGCGTCTTGGAGTTATTATGGAGGAGGCAAAAGTCAAGAGTGACCCGACTCGACGTCTGACGGCTAATATCAAAACGACTGATGGCAAGGTGAAGTTTCTGGGTGCGCTGGCGGATGCTCTTTTTCAGGCAGGGGATAAAACGCAGTCCTTGATGGTCTTGGGACATGCTCAGGAAGTTGCGTCAGAACTAGAGGGGAGTAAGCGCATAATGGCATTGTCCCATGTTGCCTCCAGTTATATCCGTGTAGGGCTTGAGAAGGAGGGAGGGGCTTTATTCAGGGATATTCTTTCTGCGGTTGCACAGCTCGAGACGAAAGAATTGAAGCTCGAGACGTATGAGCGGCTTGGCGATGAGCTTGATGGATTCGATCAAAATGAGTTGATGCAGGGTTTGATGAATGAGATTTCCGGGAATCTTCGTGTGATCCGTTATCAGGACGATCCCAGCCTACTGCTAATTGACGGCATTGAGGATGTAGTCGGGCGTGTGCATGTGCTCAGTGAACTTGCCATTAGCCTTTCTGAGGCAGGAAACAATGCTCAAGCAGCAGAGGTGCTCTCGAAGGCTGGGGCTATCATCAGTAATATTGAGGATGGCGCCATGCTGGCCGCATCTCTTGCACGCATGGCGGTTGCGCAGGCAAGAATGGGGAAAGGGGAAGAGGCTAAGCAGGCATTCAAGAAGGCGGAAGAGGTGATGGCCGGTATTGGCGGTGTTGATAACAGGCTGACAGCGTTAGACAGTGTGCTTGTAGCTATGCAGGATGCCGGGATACAGGAGCAAACACAATGGATCCTTACACAATCCATTGAGCTTTCCGTTCTGATACAAGGACGTGCAGCGGGGGCGATGCGTCATGCGGTCAAGATCGTTGACGGCTTGGAGGAGGGCAATGTTAAGGCGTTGGCGATGCAGCAGGTTGCTGAGGGACTGGAAAAGGCTTCCCTTGTAGGAGGGTTCGCTAACCTGTATTTCCAGCTTGCGGGCTTATATCATCATGGCAATCAGCTTGAGAAGAGCATGAAGAATGCTGCCGAGTGTTATGAGAAGGCTGCAAGAGAAGGTCATGCCGCAGCTCAGGTTGCCCTTGGCATCATGCATCTCCAGGGAGAGGCGACTTTGCCTGATGTAAAGGAGGCCGTGTCATGGTTCCAGAGAGCAGCGGATCAGGGACATGCTGAGGCGCAGGTTTCATTGGGAATGTTGCATGCCCTCGGCAAGGGGGTGGAAAAGAATCTTGTGGCGGCTCACCAATGGGTAAGTCTGGCGGCAGCCCAAAATTATGCGGAAGCCAAGGCGGCTTTGGCTGAACTTGAAGATAAGCTGACTCCCGCAGAACTTGAGCAATCAGCTGAACTTGTGAAGAATTGGAGTGTTTCGGGTAACGCTGCCGTCAGTGGCCCTGAAAAGGTGAAAGAGGGTGAAGCGCCTAAGGCTAAATGAGAGTTATCGCTATCAGGTATCCTCAATGCGCATTTGGCTTAAAATGTTGATTTCTCTCTTTGGATGTCATAAAAAAGGTGGATTAGGAATCCATGATGAAATTGCTGCTGTATTCACTTACTATTCAAGTCATGGTGCAATGTATAGCGTCATCAGCTCCCCCTGAATCTTCACGGAAGTCTACTACGTTAAACAAGCTCAACCTTGTGGGCACTTATGCGGCTAAGGTTGGAGGCAAGTATAAGAGGCTTACCTTATCAGCAAGGGGGAAGTGCAACTTCCTCGGAACTTCTGGGGAATGGAAAGTTCGTAACGGCAAGGGCAAGGAAGTTGTTGCACCTAGTGGGGTTGTGTCCAATGGGGAAGTTGATGTTTATCTGCAGGGTATCCGCATGAGATGTTATTTCAGGGTGAATGATGACGGAACACTTGCCGCGTATGCGGTAACCGGGTTCGGAGGTGGTCAGAGGACGTTGTATAAGAAGCCTGTTGTTTACAGGAAGAGCTAGTAAGGCTTTTGAACAAGCAAGTAGCTTCTTTGATTACTGGATGGCCCTGAGCGTGAAATAGGCTTCCAGTCTTTTCCAGGAGGTCGCGGTGCCAAAGAGGTTGTCGGCATCACTAATCTCGATGCGGTAAATGCGGTCGATCCATTTCTCGCCTTGTCCGAAACCGTTGATATTCAGTTTTATGCTTCGGCGGTCACTGGATATTGATGTGGTCATTACCGCTTCATTCCTGCGGTCATGTTCCGGAGAGCCGTAGCGGCCGGTATTGGTGTAAAACCATGACTGAACCTTGAGTCTGCCGCTGAGTGTTTCCGGGGTAATCGCCTGATCCAGGGGTTGGGTGAAGTTGAGCTCAAAGCCTTTGGAGTCTCCGCTCACGCTCTTGATATCGGCTGCAATTGTTTTCCCGTCCCAGAAAATTCGCTGTAACCCTGCTTGATTGCCACCTCGTGCACCCCAGCCCCGACCGGTTTGGCCAATGAGCATGCTTCCGTCGGGAAGGAATGCCGGACGCATAACGCCTGAGGAAAGTCCGCGGGCGAAAGGAATGACACATCCCTGGTCCAGGCCCTTAACCTTTTCGGTTACCACCCGCAACAGGGTGGAGAGAGTTTGGTCGCCAATAAACATCTGGTCACGGTAGGCGCCGAATTTCCCGGCAGTAATGTCCCAGGCGGGGTGACCGGGAGAGTTTGCCAGCTTACCATGCGGTAACCAGACAGCGCCTTTGCGTATCCGCTCTTTCCAGTTATCGAACTTTAATTCCGGAGAGTCAGGGGTCATGTTCCCAGGCAGGCTGACCAGTCCGGAGAGGTGGCCGTAGAACTTGCCTTGCTCAAGCGGGACAACCTTGGAGGAGCCCACGTATTCCCCCTGGTTTTCCGCATACCATAGTCGCCCTTGTGGATCTATACCAAGTCCGGCCGGGCTGCGCAGCCCGTTTGCATAAGGCTCAAATTTACCATCAGCCGTTACGCGGCACGCCCACCCTCTGTAGCCTCCCATCGACCCCATGTAGGGGCCCCCGGCACGCCAGGAAACGCGGGGACTACCCCCGTGCGAAAGGTTCAGGGTGAAATAATAGTTGCCCTGTGCGTCACGCACCGGGCCGTGCGCATATTCATGGTAGTTGCCGTGGAACCCGTAGTCGTCACAAACTGTTTCGAACCGGTCGGCGCGACCGTCGCCGTTGGTGTCTGTCATGCGAGTGAGTTCTGGCTTTTGCATGACAACGACGCTTTCTCCCTTGTCGTCCTCAATCCACACCCCAAGGCATTCGTAGGTGCCTTCAGCAAATAGCGTCCATTTGTTGTTGCGTATCCTCCATACGCCTGCTGTTCGGGTTGCCACTACGATAGTGCCGTCCTTGGCGACACCGATTCCTGTGGGCTCAAACAATTGTCCTCGACCATAAAGATCCTTTGGTGATTCCCAACTTTCCATTGAATACCCGGCGGGTAGTTCGAGCGGTTGGCGACCGGCCTTGCCCGGGTTTCTTGTCAGTGGCTGCGCGGTCCAGTTCTCCTCACGTTCAATACGCTGCCTTGCCACCAGACCTCCGGACATCCGGGCGCTGAATGTGTGAGCGCCCGTGTTGTCGGCGGGTATCGTCCATACACCGTTATCCAGTATGCCTCCATTGACCTTCACGTCAGAGAGGTTTTTCGCATTCACCTTGAATTTTTGGGGATGGATCGGCTTACCGAGAATGACAATTTCAATTCGCCCGTCATCGGTGACTGTCACTGACTGGGAAAAGGTATTTTTGCCAACGCGAAAACGGAACAGGGGATTGCTGCTTTCTGAATCCAGAGAATGCCCAAGGAATTCAGCATCCATCGAGGCTTGGAGTTGCGGGAAGTCGCGTTTTTCCCAAAGCCATTTTTCAATGGCCGGGTGGTCCATGACGTCGGGTTCCTTGAATTCAAAATCAACGGCTTTTCCAGAAGCCTGTAACGGTTGAAGTATTGCTCCTCCCTCAACAAAAACACGCGCACCTTTGCCGCGTGGAGATCCTGGTCTGCCGCGACCTTTCCGCTCCTCGGAAAGGTTGAGGAAACCACCGGCCCAGATATTGCGCACTGAGAGTAGGCGCGGGTCAAAGGTGTAATTCATTCCATTGGGGAGCCCTACATGCAATGCCCGTCCGCTTGATCCGCGAAGTGGCGCCCGGAATACCCGGGCACGGGTTGTTATCAGGACCTCGTTGGGGATTTCCAGCATGCTTTTTACTGCGGCGGGCTTTTGTTTTTTTAGCATGACCGTGGCAGGTCCTGAAGTTCCCGGATCGGCCAAGGTTCGCAGGTAGTGCCACATCGATTCCAAGTCCTGGTCTGAGATTATCTCACTGGTATACATTGGCATGACTGGGAGGTAGGCTCTCCCCTTGGTCGGTCCCTGTTCGGCAACTGCCAATACGTCCCATGATTTCCGGACCGAGTTGATAAAGTATGGCTTGTCGGCTGTGACTGTTTGCCGCTCCGCCTTGCCGGTGAGACCGACTTCACGTTTTCGTGGGGTGGTCGTAAACAGCCCGTAGAGGCTGGGACCTGTCTTGAGGGAGTTGTCATCCTTGGCGACAACATGGCATTCGATGCAACCCATGGTGGAAAAGACGGTCTTTCCTTTCTCCACGGCATTGAATTCTTCCTGAGCCGAGAGAGGGAGGTATGCGGTTGCCAAAAAAGATAAAATCAATCGTGTCTTCATTAACCTTAACTTATTAAAGCTTAGTCTCTAAAGAAGCTAATCATATTTCCTTATAGCGATTTATAGAAGGGCGTATACGCGATGGAAAGGGGTATGTTTTTCCTGTCCGGGAAATTTCGCGGTTGCCTGATGCTGTGGCTGTGCGGATAATCGTTATTATGTCTTCTGAATTTGCTGGTAAGGTTGCTGTGGTGACGGGTGCAGGGCGAGGTATTGGCCATGCTGTTGCTGAACGATTGTCCCGAGGGGGAGCGAAGGTTGCTGTCATCAGTCGGACGGCTGAGAACGCGGAGCGCAGCGCCGAGCAACTGAATAAGGAAAATGAACAGTGCGCAAAAGCCTATGCTGTCGATGTTTCCGATTTTGCCGCTATGGCAGAGACGGGGAAATCCGTGATCGCTGATTTTGGAAAGGTTGATTTTCTAATCAACAATGCAGGCGTGACGAGGGATAACCTCATGCTAAGGATGAAAGAGGACGAGTGGGATCTGGTGTTGGATACCAACTTAAAGGGAGCTTTCAATGCCGTGAAGGCTTTTCAGCGTTCTTTGCTCAAGCAGCCAGGTGCAAGGATTATTAATGTTTCCTCAGTGATCGGTTTGATGGGGAATGCGGGCCAGGCTAATTACGCTGCGAGTAAGGCGGGTGTTATTGGACTGACCAAGTCACTTGCCCGGGAATTTTCCGGCAGGGGAGTGACAGTGAACGCTATTGCTCCAGGGTTCATAGTGACAGACATGACGGACTCGCTTTCCGAGGAGTTGCGAAATGAGATCAAGGATAAAGTTCCCCTTGGGAGTTTTGGAGAAGTTGAGGATGTTGCCGCTGCTGTCTGTTATCTTGCGGGTGAGGGTGCTCGTTATGTAACGGGACAGGTGATTTGCGTTGATGGGGGAATGGTCATGTAAGTCGGTTGGCTTTGCTGTCCTGAGAATGGAAATCATTAATTCGTCAAAGTTTGTGAGGGATGCGGTCAGCAGGATTGCGGCAACCGCGATTGCTTCACGCGGAGCTCCTTTTCGATTGTCCCTATGTGGTGGGACCACGCCACGTGGAGTGTATGAAGCATTGGCCTTAGAGGACCTTGATTGGCAAAATTTCGTAATCACCTTTGGTGATGAGCGCTGCGTTCCTCCTGACCATGAAGAGAGCAACTACCGCATGGCGCGTGAGAGTTTGCTTGAGCGGGTGCCGATTCCCAGTGAAAACATCCTTCGGCTTAAGGGTGAGATTCCAGCAGAAGAAGCGGCAAATGAATACGAACAGCAGTTAAGGGCGAGGTCCGGTGATGAGGTGTTTAGACACGACCTGATCTTGCTGGGGATGGGGGAGGATGGTCATACAGCCTCTTTGTTCCCGGCGACAAGGGCAATCGAGGAACGTGATCGGTGGGTGGTTGCTAATGAGGTGGCCGAACTGGCGACTTGCCGGTTAACGTTCACTTATCCTCTTATTAACGCTGCCAGTAATGTGCTTTTCCTTGTGCGCGGTGAAAGCAAGCGCAGGATAGTCGGGCGCATTGTTGAAGACGGAGAGACTTATTGCCCGGCAGCTGCGGTGAAACCCTTTAACGGAAGCCTGACTTGGTTAGTGGGCTAGTGCCTTCGGTGCGTATAGCTGCTTCTCCTCGATATAGGAAGCAACTCCCCTCGTTAGAAGGTTGTCAGTTGCATCATGCTTGCCCAGTCGGTCTCTTGCCTCAGAGCTGGATGCAGGGTGGCTGCAGTTGATGAATAAACTGCGGATGCCGTTTTTCTTCACTGGTTTCCTGTTGCGTGGAAAAACAACAAAGGTAAGTAACTCAGCGAGTCGGGAAGGCTTGTACCAGGTGTGGATTTTCTCCCACTGGTCATTGCCCAATATCCAGTAGAGTTCAGCCTGAGGGAAGGTGTCGTGAAAATGCTCGGCTGCCATCCATGAATATGAAGGGGGGACCCGGTTAATTTCCCAGCATGAGACTTCAGCCCAATGCATGGATTTGGTGGCAATTTTTATCATCTCCGCCCTTTGCTCGGCATTAGCTATAGGGTTTTGGGATTTGTGAGGGGATCGTCTACAGGGGAGAAAGATGACTTCATCAAGCTTGGCTGCGTTGCGCGCCTGCTTGGCAATTTCAAGATGGCCACAATGGATGGGGTCGAAACTGCCTCCGAAGATTGCAATTTTTTGTTTCAAGGTGGGGGTGCGTGGTTGCGGTATGTGATTTGAGCAGAATTGCTATTGTTCTCAATAGAGTAGCAGTTGAATATGAATCTTTCCTTAACAGGAGATATTTTTTCCTTTCTGCGCATCAATAGACGTCACGGCGGTAGCGCTTTTCACTGACCATTTCTTTAACGTAGGCAATTGATTCCTCTTCTGACTTGTCGCCGTGATGTTGAATTAAGGTGTGCAGGGCTTTGTCGACATCGGGAGCCATGCGCTGAGCGTCACCACAGACATAAAATATCGCGCCTTTTTCGAGCCATTCCCAGAATTCAGCGCCGTGCTCGAGCATTTTGTGTTGAATGTAAACTTTCTCCTCCTGATCCCGGGACCAAGCTGTCGTGATTTTGCTGAGAGTGCCGTCTGCAAGGCGTGATTCCCATTCTTCGTTGTAGAAGTAGCAAGTGGATTCATGAATTTCACCAAAGAAGAGCCAAGCATCTCCCTTGGCGTTGGTGGCTTTGCGCTCTTCGATGAACGCACGGAAAGGTGCGATTCCTGTGCCTGGCCCGCACATAATGATCGGGGTATGATCATCAGGCGCAGGGAGGCGGAAGCCTTTTCCCGGGGTAATGAAACAGGGAATTTGAGTGTTATCATCAATGCGTTCAGCCAGCCAGCTTGAGCAAACACCCTGCCGTTTTCTGCCAAAGCTTTCATATTCTACGACGGCTACGGTTAGATGAACCTCATCCGGATGGTGGGCGAGGCTGGATGCCACGGAATAGAGGCGGACATTGAGTTTTTTCAGTAGCGTAACAAATTCCGCAGGCTGAAAACTTGCGGTTGGATGAGCTAAAAGTAGATCAATAATCTCGCGCCCCCAGAGATAATCATTGAGCTCGGCCTTTTTCTCCGCTTCAAGAAGGTGCTGCCACTCGGTGCCGTCACATTGCTCTGTAATTGCTTTCAGTAGCTTCTTGTCAGGAGTAGTGATGACATAATTTTCCGTAAGCGCTTTTCTCAGTGAGGCTTCTTCCTTGGCGGGTGTCGGCACTGCTTCTTGCCCGGTGCAACCGAGTGCGGCGATAAGTTCATCGACCTGTTGGGGGTTGTTTTGGGGAAGGACTGCTAGGGAATCACCAGGAGTAAACTCCATACCGGATCCCTGGAGGCTTATTTCTAGGTGCCATGTGTCCTTGCTGTTGCATCCCTCTGTAAGCAGCAAAGAGGTTTTCCTCTTCGCCAGAAGTGGATTTTTTCTATTGAATGCAGGTTTGGATTTTGCGTCAGGCATCTATCCATGATGGCAGAATGTTCAGCCTAATGCCAGAACATATAGTCAGAGGATATGCTCTACAAAATGCGCGGCACAAAATTCATTGAAATCATCGGCTTTTTCTCCAACGCCGATGAAACGGGTAGGGGTTCCCAGTTCGTGGGCAATGGAAACAATGACCCCCCCTTTGCCACTGCCGTCGAGTTTGGTAACGATGAGCCCGCTGAGCTCCGTGGCGTCATTGAATTGTTTCGCCTGAGCGAGCGCGTTGGATCCTGTGGTCGCATCAACGACCAGGAGAATTTCGTGGGGGGCGCTATCATCTCTTTTACTTAGCGTCCTTCTGATCTTCTTCAGTTCTTCCATGAGGTTGTGCCGCGTATGAATGCGTCCGGCGGTGTCACAAATCAGAAAGTCGCATCCGGATTGAATTGCTGCGCTTTGGGCTTCAAAGCAAACTGAGGAAGGATCAGCCTTGCTGGTTCCGCTGATAATAGGAACGTCTATGCGCTGTGCCCAAACCTGCAATTGCTCGACTGCCGCGGCCCTGAAGGTGTCAGCTGCGGCAAGCATTACGCTATGGTTGGCGTCCTTGAGGTGTTTTGCAAGCTTGGCAGCTGAGGTTGTTTTCCCTGTTCCGTTGACGCCGACAATGAGAATCACCTTAGGTCTGTCACCTAGGGGGCTTAAGGAATGAGGAGAGGCGGGGATGATGTTGAGGATTTCTTCCCGGCATATATTAACAGCATCCTCCGGCTTGAGTGACCTGCCTAGGTCCCGCATGCGATCGATAATATGAGTCGTCATAGGCACCCCCAGGTCTCCAAGGATAAGGCTTTCTTCAAGATCGTCCCAATCGACGTGGTCACGGGAGAAACGCTTGAAGATTTTCTTGAACAATCCTGCCATGGGATAAATTAATCAGAAGTGAGTGGGTCGGGTTAGTCGCGAAGGGGTCGGGTCAACTGATCTTTCAGTCGATCAAGCACCCCGTTGACGAAGCTTCCCGATTCCTCGGTGCCAAACCTCTTTGCCAGCTCAATGGCTTCATTAATGGCGACGATCGGAGGAATGTCAGTGCAATAAAACATCTCATAGGCCGCCATGCGGAGGACGTTCCGGTCGATTGTGGAGAGGCGGGCGAGCGTGAAGTTCTCCAGTTGATCTGCGATTTGCGCGTCTATTTTGACTTGGTTTTTAATTACCCCTTGAACGATGGTTTCAACGAATGGGTGATTGCTGGAGTAATCTCTGGCGAGCTTGAGCTGTTTAGTGATTTTTTTTCTTTTTTTCTTGTCGCTTGTGTCACTTAAAAGATTCTCCAATCCCTTAATCAGGGAGGGGAGGTCGGTTTCCGCGAGGATAGTGCGGATCGAGTCAGATCCCATTCCGTTTTGTCTTCCCAGAGTTTCGCCATTGTCATCTTCCGGTCCTGAGGGGGGTAGCATTTCTCCATGAGATCGGTCTCTATTAGAGAGTGGATTTTGCTTGGACGCACGTAAGGCGAGGAGAATTTCAGGGCCCTCAGGCCCCGAGTTAAGTTCACGACTGAAAAGAAATTGTAGTGCGGTCTCGCGCCCGATCCTCCGGTTACCCATTTGCGCTTTTATGTTTTCTGGGCGTTGTGTTGGATGAGGCTTCCTCAAGCTGAGCAAAGAGTTCCGCCATTGTGATGGCAGCGCGCGCGGCTTCAATCCCTCGATTCTTTTCTCCTTGGCATCGTTGTTGTGCCTGTTCGCGGTTGTCTGTCAGCAAGACTTCATGAATTAGAGGGGTCTGATAAGCGACTGCCAGGTCCTGCAGGGATGTGGTGGTTGAGGATGCAACCAGGTCAGCATGGGCTGTCGCCCCCTTTATAAGGACGCCCAGTGCAATCATTGCGTCGGGGGAGCTTCGCTCAAGGAGGAACTTTACGCACACGGGAATTTCGAATGCCCCGGGAACCCGGTAAATGGTCACTGAGATATTGGGCATGATCCTTGTCAGTTCATTGTTGGCCGAATCAATGAGTGAGTTCACAAGCTCTTCGTTATAGAGGCTGGCGACGATCGTGACATTCCGTCGAGATCCGATCGATCTCGGGATGCGTGGGAGGATATTTTCGGCCATGAGAACGATGGAATTGGAGGGGTGAAGCTATGGGAGAGCTGTATTCGCTACAGTTTACAATTGGTGTCCCATCTTCTCGCGTTTGGTATCCAGATAGTGCTTATTATGAGGGTTGGGAGTGGGTTTCATGGGCACTTGTTCCACAATGCTGAGCTTGTGAGCATTGAGGCCAATGATTTTCTTGGGGTTATTTGTCATCAGTCGGATTTTACGTATTCCAAGGTTATGGAGGATCTGGGCACCAATGCCATAGTCACGGAGGTCGCCGGGATAGCCAAGCTTGTTGTTTGCTTCGACTGTATCGTATCCCTGTTCTTGGAGTTTGTATGCGTGAATTTTCGCCTGCAGTCCAATGCCGCGACCCTCCTGACGCATGTAAAGTAATACGCCGGTCCCTTCTTTGGCGATTTTCTCCATGGCGGTGTGGAGTTGACCACCGCAATCGCACCTCTTGGAACTAAACACGTCACCTGTGAGGCATTCACTGTGAACGCGTACCAGTATGGGGCTGTCTGCGTGAATTTCTCCTTTAACCAGTGCAAGGTGCGCGGCGTCATCAAATGCCGCGCGATACATATGAAGGTCAAACTCGCCCCAATCAGTTGGCAGCTTAACCATCTCAATTTTCTCTACAAGTTTTTCACGCTGGCGACGATATTGGATCAGGCTTTCAATGGTGCCTATCTTAAGTTTGTGTTCTGTTGCAATCTGACCCAACTCAGGGAGGCGGGCCATGCTCCCGTCGTCATTGAGAATTTCACAAATGACCCCAACTTCAGCAAGTCCGGCTAGCCTTGCGAGATCAACGGCTGCCTCTGTGTGCCCGGCGCGGCGCAAAACTCCACCCGGCATGGCTTGAAGTGGGAAAACATGGCCAGGTTGCACTAAGTCATTCTCATTACATGAGCCGGATGAGAGTATCCTTATGGTGGCGGCGCGGTCAGAAGCGCTGATGCCGGTTGTTATTCCTTCAGAGGCATCGACGGAGGCGGTGAAATTAGTCTTGAAGGATTCCCGGTTTTTAGGAACCATCATTGATAGGCCGAATCTTTTGGCTGCTTCCTCGGTGAGGGGGGCGCAGATCAGTCCTCGACCGTGCTTGGCCATAAAATTGACCATTTCGGGGGTTACTGTCTCTGCGGCGGCAATCAGGTCACCTTCGTTTTCGCGGTCAGCGTCATCGGTCATGATAACCATTTTTCCAGCACGGATGTCGGAAATAAGTTCCTCGATTGGGGAAATGAGTATATCTGATGCCATTAATATATCCGACACAATAGCACTAATATTGTGGGTTTGCTGGATGATGCGGTAGAAGATTTCCCCTTTTCTACTATTGAAATCTCTTTATATTGGAACTTAACCTCATGAAACCCCTAAGCCGGCAATACCTCATCCTGCCGATCCTAATTGTTATCGCATCCTTCTCCTGCCCGCCGTGTGTCTGGGCGGAGTTCATTATCAGTGAGTTCATGGCTGTTGCCGACGTGAACAACCCGGACGAAGACGGTAAACCGTCCGATTGGATCGAGATTACTAACAGTGGGAGCGCGTCGGCTCTTTCTGGGCATTATCTGACCAATAATGCTGGAGATCTCACTCGATGGCAATTTCCTGAAGTAACCCTTCAGGGAAATTCTTCCATTGTTATTTTTGCCTCTGGAAAGGACCGCAAGGACTCTGGGAGCCCTTTGCATACCGGCTTTACACTTGACCGGGGAGGTGACTATCTCGCCTTGATTGCCCCGGACGGGGTGACTGTGGTCTCGGAAATTTCCCCGGCATATCCTACGCAATACGATGGCGTTTCCTATGGGTTGGGAGCATCCGGATTGGTGAACAGGGAGGAGGTGGTCGCTTCAGATGCCGAGGTTAATTATCATGTTCCGGCTGACGATTCACTTGGCGATTCATGGCAACAGTCTGATTTTGATGATTCCGGTTGGTCAAGCGCGCCCCATCCTGTTGGGTTCGAGTCAGCCACCGGTGCTCTGCAGCAGGTCATTGTTACAAGTATAGCGGCTGACATGAAGGGGATTAATGCGGGCGGATACTTTCGCTTTCCATTTCAGTTTAACAGGGACGATCGTCAGGTTGTGTCCGCCCGGCTTAATGTCACTGTGGACGATGGCTATGTTGCGTATCTCAATGGAGTGGAAGTGGCCCGGACTAATGCTCCCGAACCGTTGACCTGGACCTCAAGAGCCACCGGGAGTCGTCAGGATGGCATCGTGATTTCGGAGGTGCTCTCCACGGATATTTCCGCCTTCTCCGGAGCTATTGTTAATGGGGAGAATGTCCTTGCTGTTCAGGCAATGAACACCTCGCCGGGCAGCTCTGATTTTGTAATAGGGGTGGAAATGCTTGCGGACGTGCAGGATACCAGCGCTGGAGCTCAGCTTGGGTTCTTCCAGCAACCCACTCCAGGAACGCCCAATGATATTGTCTTTGGCGCGCCTCCGGAGGACGTCTCATTTTCGAGTAAGGGGGGATTGTTTGCTGAGAATTTTGAACTTGAGTTAAGCTGCGCCACGCCGGGAGCGCAGATCCGCTACACCACTGACCTGACGCTGCCCTCAAATGAACTGGGCAGAGAGTCACGTCAGTATACCGGACCGATAAGCATAACGGCTTCAACGCAAATACGTGCGGCGGCCTATTATCCAGGCGCTTTGGACGGGCAGGTGAGCGTTGAGACTTATATCAAGGCATCGGCTGACGCTTTGGATTTCTCCTCTAACCTGCCAATCGTGGTGATGTCGACACTGGGTAAGGGATCGCCGCCGGAGACCAGTTCAACAACCCGCAAGGCGGCGTATATGTTCTTTTACGAGCCGGATCCGGAAACGGGCCGGGCGGTGCTAAGTGGCGAGGCAGCACTTGGTACTCGTGCCGGGATACGTAAACGAGGGTCAAGCTCGGGAGGATGGCCCAAATATGCGATGTCAGTTGAGACCTGGAATGACGGGGATGATGAGGACCGCAATATCAAGCCAATCGGGTTTGCCCGTGAGGCAGACTGGATATTGAGTTCCCGTTACCAATTTGACCGAGCGTTGATGCGTAACCCCCTGATCTATGACTTGAGTCGCCAGATTGGCCGCTATGCAGTGCGGTCGCGATTCGTTGAGGTGTTCAATGATGTTAATGGAGGCAGCCTTGACGGCTCGACTGATTACTTTGGGGTATACGCATTCATGGAAAAAGTGGAGTCGGATGAAAACCGGGTGGAGGTGGAGCGTTTGATGCCTTGGGATAATTCTGCGCCGGAGGTGAGCGGTGGCTATATCTTTAAGCGCGACCGTAATGATGCTGGAAGTCCCCCAACGTATAACGTTAACGGGGCTGGTGGATCGTTGATACCGCATGATCCCGGAGGAGAAGAGGTTACCAATGAGCAGAAGTTATTCATACAGGGCTACCTGAATGAAATGAATACGGCCATCGTTAATCGTTCTGGTGGAGGTATTAATCCTCAAACCGGGTTGCATTTTTCCGATTACTTGGATGTGGGCTCCTTCATTGATCACCACTGGTTGAATGTGCTGGCAATGAATGTCGACTGGGGGCGCTTGAGCGCATATTATCACAAGCATCGGCTGGGAATGGTCCATGCGGGGCCGATTTGGGATTTTGATCGGACCATGGGATCTGAGGATTCAAGGGATGACAATCCGCGTCAATGGGACGGTTCGGGGGATTCTAGCAGGACATGGATGGATTCTCGTTATCAATGGTTTGGCAATCTTATCGGGCCGAGCGCGGACCCGGGATCTGCTTATTATCCTGAGGTTAGGCAACGCCATACTGACCGGTGGTTTGAACTGCGCAGGGGAGCTTTTGCAACTGAGAATATCAACCGGACTATTGATGGAATGGCCGATGAGTTGCGTGAATCGCAGCAGCGAAACTTTGCAAGATGGCCAGAGCGCTCGCCGAATGGAGGGAATTTTCAACAGGCTGGAACGAGCGGATGGGAAGCCGAGGTCTCTCACTTAAAGGGGTGGCTACAGGCCCGCGCGGAATGGATTGACAGTCAATACCTGAGTCCGCCTGTCTTCAATCATCCCGGAGGTGTTGTTGCGGATGGCTTTGCTCTTTTAATGACTGGAGATGGTGCAGTGTATTTTACACGCGACGGTAGTGATCCGCGGGAGGCGGGAGGCGGCATTTCTGACTCCGCGATTCCCTTTGAGGGAGGTGCGATCAACAGCTCGTTCCTCGGTGAGGATATTGCCTTTAGCTATTATGTGCCTTCTGATGACAGTCTTGGGGAGTCCTGGACGGAGGTGGGCTTTGACGATTCAGCGGGGAATGGTTGGAAGTCCGGAAGTGGTGGTGCCGGCTGGGAATCCGCTGGCGGGACGTTGGAGGCCTTCGTGGACACCAATATTTCCTCAGAGGTTAGGGGCGTGAATACGGGAGCTTACTTTCGCTATGAGTTTGACTTTGACAATGCCCAGAACATTAATGCGCTAACGTTGAATATGCTTATTGATGATGGCTGTGTTGCTTATCTCAATGGAGTAGAGGCGGTTTCTTTTAATGCTCCGGATCCAGCGTTGTATAATTCCAGATCAACCGGAAGTCGTTCCGATTCACAAGTAGCTCAAGGGCTCTCTCGCGATATCAGTGAGGTGAAGGCAGCGATGGTTAATGGGCGGAATGTGCTGGCCATTCATGCAATGAATACTAGCCTTGGGGGATCGGATCTGCTGGTGAGGCCGGAATTGATTATTAACCACACCGTCTCCTCGCAAGCGGTTCAACTTGACGGAGCAGTTACCGTGACTGCCCGGGTTCGTCAGGGGACACAATGGAGTGCTGCTACCCGATTGGAATTTATTGCCGGAGTTTCTCCCGCTACGTCCGATAACCTGGTGGTTTCAGAGATCATGTATAGGCCAACGCTTCCATCGAGTGAGGAATTGGCCGCCGGTTATGGAAACCGGGATCTGTTCGAATATATTGAGTTGCATAATATATCTGGGGAGAGCATTGCCCTCTTGGGCTGCAGATTCACTGACGGTGTTGACTTTGAGTTCGATGCGTTTGCGCCAGCCCTGCTGGAAGCCGGAAAGAGTGTATTGGTAGTCCGGGACCGTGAGGCATTTGCCTTCCGTTACGGCGGGCAAGCGGCAACAAGCATCGCGGGTGAATTCACCAACAGCACGGGCTTGAGTAATGATGGCGAGTCTGTTGTCATTGAGGGGGTGGAGGGAGTGATTAGAGATTTTACTTATAATGACAAATTCCCCTGGCCTGAAACGCCTGATGGTGAGGGTTTCAGCCTTGTCCTGTTGTCGCCACAAGCCAACCCGGATCATAATATAGCTGAGAATTGGCGTGCCAGCCCGCTGGTGGGCGGTTCCCCTGGTGAGCAGGATTCAGTGGGACTGTCCTTTGCGGAGTGGTCGGAAAGTAATGGTGGGGTGGCGGCCGAGTCGGATTCGGATAATGATGGTCGCAATGCGTTGCTTGAATTTGCCATGGGAACCGATCCTAATGGCATGGAAAATTCATCGGAGCTGATGTCAGGCGGGCTTCGCAGTATCGAGGTGGATGGCAATACGGATGATTATCTTGTCATTGAATTTAATAAGAATCCGGCCGCTTCAGGGGTCGAGATAGTTCCTGAATTATCAACAGTTCTGGATCAGTGGGCGGCTGCTGCTTCCGCAGTGGTTTTGCTTGGGGAGGAAGACAACGGAGACGGCACAGTTAAGGTGTCTTACCGCACCGCCGAGCCCATGAAGAATCTTCCCGGAAGAACCCGGTTCCTTAGGGTTCGTGTGAGATTACCCTAGTAGCTTCATCTTTCGGAGCGTCGCAGGAGTAATTCATCGCGATAAAGGTCCCGGTTAGACCCATGGAATTCAGCCTTAAGGCGTAACTCCAATCCTGCAAGATCCACAAGCTCCCATCCGGTAAATCTCCAGGAACCGTTATTGCCGTCGTGTTCAATCCCGGCCAACAGGTGGTGGGCATCGTGATGGATCTTCCCATAACGGGTCCCTGGTTGGTAATAAAAGGTTCTCAGGGTGCTCTTTCTGTTTGAAGATTCGAAGAGCTTTGGGTCGAGGTAGCAGATCCGACCGCTGGGAAGATGAGTTATTTGCAGGTCGGGATATCCGGAGCGCTGAACCTTTCCGTTGGCCAATTTTGGGTGTTCGCACCTGAAATCAGCTTTGGCGTTTATGTGTGAGGCGATTGAGTCTTCAAAGAATCTGCTAGCCTCGTTAATACGCCTGAGCTGCCGAATAGGGCTGGTGTCCCTGTTAAGGTCGGCAAGGGATTTATCCAGTGCGTTTCCAATAGAGTCTAATATTGCCTTGTCAGGTGAAGTTGTTGTGCTGACAGGGATTACTTTCGTTCCTGTGGCTATAGCAATGAGCCGTGTAAATAACACAGATGAGAATTCCTCGCTCTGGGCAATAAATTCCTGCAGTGCAGGCTTTGCGATTTGTTCAATGGGAGCCACGTCATGAGTTGCCTGTTCCTCATGCGGTTTCCTGCAGGCGCTACATGTAAGCGCCAGTGCCATTGTGAGAAAGATTCTCATTCTATCCGGATCGCGGAATTAAGCTTCTCGCATGCGGCGTCGGCTGAATCATTGTCCTTGGCATGCACCGTGAGGAGCGTTTCTCCTGTGTTAATTCTTTCGCCTGTCTTGCGGATATTGGATAAGCCGACCGAGAAATCAATGCCGTCCTCGGCGCGGTGACGCCCAGCTCCCAGATTAAGGGAAACGCGGCCGACTTTTTCTGCGTCGATTGACAACAGTTGACCTGACGCGTGTGACTGCATGTCTTTTTTGACCTTTGCCTGGTGGAGGGTGGAAAAACGACCGATGTCGTTCGCCGATCCTCCTTGGTGTTCCACGATTTCCAGGAGCTTGTCATAGGCGTCGCCGCCGGTAAGCCAGGCGCTGAGCTGTTGCCTGTCTTGGTTGCTTAACTGCGAGGCAAGATCAAGAGTGATGTTAACAAGGTCATCGGGACCTTCCCCCTTAAGGGTGGCAATTGCCTCGGAAACCTCAAGGGCGTTACCGACAGCATGTCCCAATGGTTCGTCCATTGGGTTATAAGCCACCTGTGTCTTAACCCCCATCATTTCTCCAACTGCCTGCATCGATTCTCCCAGGGATCGGGCGTCGTCCTTGTTTTTCATAAACGCACCGGATCCGAACTTGACGTCAAGGACAAGGCAGTCCAGTGCTTCCGCCAGTTTTTTACTCATGATGCTTGCAACGATCAGGGACTGTGAGGGAACGGTTGCCGTGACGTCCCGCAATGCGTAGAGTTTTTTGTCTGCAGGAGCGATGTCGGAGGTTTGCCCCATCATGACAACTCCAATTGCGTTGAGTTGAGCAAGGGCTCGTTCCTGGCTGAGGTTGACATTGAACCCGGGGATGCTTTCCAGTTTGTCTAGCGTGCCGCCAGTAATCCCAAGCCCGCGACCTGAAATCATGGGAATGATTAACTCAGGGTCACAGGCAAGCAGTGGTGCAAGGACCAGAGATACTTTGTCGCCTATGCCCCCGGTGGAATGCTTGTCCACCACCCTGCGCGTTCCTTTGGCCGGATGGCTGAGGGCTTCTCCACTCTCCAGCATCGCACGGGTTAGCGAGGTTGTCTCATTACCACTCATGCCGTTGAAGTAGATCGCCATGGCCATGGCGCTCATTTGGTAATCCGGGACTTCTCCCGTCGTAAAGCCATCAATCAATGCCTTGATCTCAGCGTCAGTGAGATCCCCTCCGTCACGTTTTTTTTCTATCAATGAAGGAATGTGCACGTTTTTGATGGTTAACAGGTGATCGAGAAATGCTCGCGCAGCAGATGACTCACGTAAGTGAAGGCTTGGTGTTCGCCAGTGCATCTGGCGGGAGCTCGGCCCTTTAATACTAGGCAGGGGACCTGTTCACGGGTATGGTCACTCCCTTGCCAGGTCGGATCGTTGCCGTGATCCGCGCTGATAACAAGCAAGTCATCGGGAGAAATTTCACGGAGGAAGCCGCCGAGCCATGAATCAAATTCTAGAAGGCAGGATGCATAGCCTTCCGGGTCGCGACGATGGCCATGGATTGTGTCAAAATCGATCAGGTTGATAAAGAGCAGTCCGTCTCGGATTTGATCCCAGGTGCGTTCAATCTCGAGCATTGCGGCTGTGTTTGACTCAGTTGAGATTGATTGAGTGATGCCTCTTCCTGCAAAGATGTCGCTAATTTTTCCGATAGCGGTAACGGGAATGTCCGCGTCATTCAGCTCATCAAGAACTGTCAGGGGTGGAGGCATTGAAAAATCTCGGCGGTTCGCGGTTCGCTTGAATAATCGATTGCTGCCGATAAACGGGCGTGCAATGACCCTTGCGATTTTGAATTGGTCACAGTGATTGCGGGCAATTTCACAGAGCGAGTAAAGCTTTTGAGGAGGGATGATTTTCTCGTGGGCTGCAATCTGGAAGACCGAATCTGCCGAGGTATAGAGGATAGGGCGTTCGGACTTCATGTGCTCTTCTCCGAGCTCATCAAGAATAGCCGTGCCACTTTGTGCATAATTCCCGATAAATTTCATGCTGGCCTCGTTCTCAATGGCAAGGACTAGCGATTCCGGGAAGCGCTTAAATGTTTTAAAGGGGTGAGTGGTAATTGCTCCGGCAATCTCCCAGTGACCGGTGCAGGTGTCTTTTCCTGCGGATGCAGGGCGCATCCATCCATAGCTTGCGCCGGGAGCCACATTGACCGGCGAACAGTTTCGTCCATGCGCGAGGGAAAGCCCTAATGACTCTAGGGTAGGCAGCCGTAAATCGGGACAGCGTTCGAAGATATGGCCAAGCGTATCGGCTCCATGGTCACCGTAATCGGCCGCATCAGGGGCGCCTCCGATGCCGACGCTGTCCAGGACAATCAGTATCGCGCGCATCGCGCCTATGTTCCGACTGGGTGCCAGAGGGTTTTGAGTTCGACGCTGTCCATTATAAAGTAGGGGTCGCGCCCTGCTTTTCCGTTCCATGCGGTTGCGCTCATGTTGCGAATGGTTACCCTCTTGAGGTTGGTCGAACTTCCTTTCTTCAGGATTGATGTAATTTCACTATCTCCTGATCCGTCGATGATGGCATTGATGTCGAGATGGTTTGCGAAATGTGGTGCAAGTTCGCAACGCGAGCCGGAAAGCAGGTTGATAACTCCTCCTGGGACATCACTGTTGGCGATAACTTCAGCTAGGGTGATTGCGGGGAGGGGATATTTCTCGGACGCCAACACGATTGTTGAATTTCCGCTGAGGATTGCTGGTGCGACCAGTGTGGCAAGTGCCAATAAGGGGGGCTTGTCAGGACAAATGACACCGACAATGCCGGTTGGCTCAGGAGTGGAGAAGTTGAAATGGGAACTGGCTACAGGGTTAGTTGATCCGAAAACCTGGCTGTATTTATCTGCCCATCCTGCATAATAGAGGATTCGGTCAATCGTGGCATGGATTTCGGTTTTTGCTGCCGTTAAACTTACTCCGCTGCAGTTAGATATTTCCGAAGCCATTGAGGTCGACCTGCTTTCAAGCATCTCGGCGATGCGGTAGAGGATTTGCCCCCGGAGGTAAGAGGAGGTTGCGGCCCAACCAGGCTGTGCCTTACGCGCAGCTACAACGGAATCGCGCAGATCCTTGCGTGAGGCCTGACAATAACTGGCAAGATGCTTGCCGCTCCGGGGGTGCTCCAAGGTCAGATATCTGCCACTTTCTGTCCTGGGAAATTTCCCCCCGACAAACAATTTATAGGTTTTAATTACGCCTGTTCGCCGGTTTTCCATGGGGTGCTATCGCTGATAGGAATGGCTAGGCATTCTCCCGGATGTGAATCCATGCATGAACGTGTGGGTCTCCCCGGAAAAAGCATACCATCGAGGGGCCCTCGATTTGCCAAACGTCCCAGACGCGATCGTTGCCGACGTCCGCTTTCTCAAAGAAGGCCATATGCAGGTGATCAAAACCGGCCTTGTCGATCAACTTGATGGCCTCACTGGAATCTTTTTTGCGGTAAGGGGCGAGGATGTCCTTGATGGTGTCCCTGACCTTGCCCTTCTGGTCTGGAGTGAGTTCAGTCATTGGAATTCCCTCCAGTCCTTGCTTTTTCCCGGTCAGTTCAACCGTCTTGGTGGCTTCTTCATCCCTTGCCTCATCAAGGAGTGCGATTTTACGTTGCTTGCCGTTGAGCATTTCAAATACCTCATTGGCTTTCTTTGCCTGATACCAGTAAGCGTTACCGGGGTGGTTGGGTTTCTCGACGAATCCCTGCGCGGCATGCCCATAGAATATGGGGCCTCCGAATGCGCTGCCTTCCACGGAGTCTCCGTCGCAACGGCGAGTGCAGTGCCGGCCGGTGAGGACGAACTCAAACTTACCGGTTCCCGGATTGCCAAAGAGCGCTATTGAGCAGTCGGCGAAACCGGCTTTGCCACTGTCATGGACAACTTGATTGTAAACGGTCTTGGCGTATTGCTCACTGTGAATGCCCATGAAAATATCCTTAACCAGTGCCTGTTGGTCTGGTGTGTACGAGCTGCCGAGTCGGGGCTTGGTAATGTGCCAGTTATTGTTGACCTTTAGGCGTAGCGGATGATCAAAATCGAAACAGATCTCCTTGCGTTGTTTGTCGTTAAGGCTTTTGAAGAGCTGTGTTACCAGAGTTTCTGGGGCGTGAACTTTTGACTTTGCTGCATGCGCATTACCCGGAAGCGCCAGGCTGGCACTGCTTGCTGCGGCAGCCGCCAGGAAACTGCGCCGGTCCATCTTTGGTGGGTGGTTTTCTTTCTGCATGGATGAACAGTAACCTCTACCAAGCCGGAGTGCGAGCAGGAATGAAAATTGTTGGATGTCTTGAATACTCAGGCGCAGTAGGCGATAGGTTAAAGCTATGCAGACGTTTTCAAACATCATTACCACAATATTCGTGTTGGCTGTTGCGGTATCGCCCCGGGTTTCCAAGGCCAATCCTGATCAGAGGAAAGTTATTCCTGTTTATGATCTGCAGGGGACTTTATCCGAGTCGGGCAACGTAAGTGCCAGTATTCTTGACCTTAACTTTTCAAGCGCGCGACCGTTGACCTTCTTTGAGGTTGTCAGGAGCCTCTCGGCAGCAGCGAGTGATGAGAATGTGCCGGCTGTTGTTTTGGATGTCGATTCGGCGGGCCTTGAGCTGGCCCAAGTGCAGGAACTGCGCAGGTTATTGATGTCGTTGCGAAAGCAAGGAAAGGATGTCTACCTTTACACGGAGAACTTGAACAATTCCACGGCGCTTCTGGGTAGTGTGGCCAATCATCTTACCCTGATGCCCGCGGGAGGTGTTGACTTTAGCGGCCTTTATTCCGAGGCAATGTATTACAAGGGCTTGTTCGATAAGATTGGGGTTACAGTGGATGTGGTTCATATAGGTGATTTCAAGAGTGCGGGTGAGACTTTTTCAAGGGAAGGCCCGAGTAAGGAGGCAAGACAGCAAGATGCCGAGCTTCTTGATGCACTTTATGCTGAGCTGATTCAGGGAGTGGCTACTGCCAGAGGGCTAAGCGATCAGCAGGTAAAGGCGATAGTTAATGATGGGGCAATGAATCCCGAACGAGCAAAAGCAGCCGGGCTGGTTGATGCGCTTGCTTACAGGACAGACTTCATTCGCGATCTTCGTGACAAATACGGTGAAGCTGATTTTGATAAAGGCTACAAACTTCCCGACCTTGATGGTCCGCAAGTTGATAGCTTGCTCGACCTGATGAAACTCATGTTCAAGAGTTCTGGTTCCAAGCGCCTGAAGGAGGAATACATTGTGGTCATTCCCATGGAAGGGACTATTTCAGATGCATCCATCAAGCCTGTCAGGACGGAGCTCCTGCGGGCTGCGCTTGACGAGAAGTGTAAAGGCGCAGTGATGAGGGTTAATTCACCCGGTGGGTCCGCGCTTGCCAGTGATGTCTTGTGGGAAGCAACTACTGAGTTCAAGGCAAGCGGCAAGCCTTTTGCAGTGTCGATGGGAGGCGTCGCCGCCAGTGGAGGTTACTACATATCTGCAGGAGCTGACCGTATTTTTGCCGAGCGGGGAACCGTTACCGGGTCAATTGGGGTGGTGGGGATGAAGATAGCTGTCGAGGGTGTTATGGAAAAAGCGGGGATTCGGATTCATGGTCAAAAGCGAGGCAAGTTTGCCGACTTTTCATCAATGTCCCGGCCAATGAGCCAAGAGCAGATTGAAGTTACGCGTCGCTCCATGCTTGATGTCTATGCTATCTTCAAGAAGAGGATCATTGACGGTCGTGGTAAGCGCATAAAAGGGGATCTTGAAAAGCTTGCGGGTGGTCGGGTATACGCAGGATCCAGAGCCTTGGAGCTTGGCCTTGTGGATCAAATAGGCGGGGTGATGGATGCCGTTGATTACGTGGCCGCTGAGGCGAAGTTGGAATCAGCGCCTGTGCAGCTTTTGCCGGAGGCGCGGGGCAGTCTTGACGGGCTGTTTGGCGCGCCATCCGAAGAGGACCCCAATGGAGAGTTTATCGGTCGACCGCGGAAGAGCGGGCAGGGGATTGGTGTTGCTGACCAGTTGCGTCAGGCAGGAGTGCTTGAACTCCTTGATGGATACAAGAAAAGGTCTATTTCCCAGGCGTTGCACCTTATTGAGGCAGCTAGGGAAAATAACATCATGCTCATAGGGCCTTCCCTTAATGTCCGGCTTGATTGACGGCTAGGTCATGCTTCCCGGGTCAAGGGCTGCCTTCAATTGCTCTGCGCTGATGCCAAGCTCTCCTAATTGCTCATTGCAAAGCTGGCGCACGGTTTTGCCGGTAGCAACAGACTCCTTGGCAATTTTGGCAGCGACCTCATAACCGATTTTCGGAGCAAGGCTGGTTACCATCGACAGAGAATATTCAATGAGTTCGTTGCAGCGTTCTGTATTAGCTTCAATGCCGTCGACACAGCGCTCGCGGAAGATTTTACATACGTTGGTTAAGAGGCGGATTGATTCCATTACGGCGTGAGCCATTACCGGCATGAACACATTAAGCTCAAGGTGGCCGTTGGCACCCGACCAAGTAACCGTTGAGTGATTGCCGAAAACGCGAGCAGCCACCATCGTCACGGCTTCACTCATTACCGGGTTAACTTTTCCCGGCATGATTGATGAGCCTGGTTGGGTTGCCGGGAGTTTGATTTCTCCAACCGCGCACCTTGGGCCAGAGCCCATCAGGCGAAGATCGTTAGCAATCTTGAACAGGCTGGTCGCGATGGTGTTGAGGTGGCCATGGCATTCGACCAGCGCATCCTTTGCAGCCTGAGCTTCAAAGTGATTTTCGGCCTCACGAAATTCAATGCCTGTTTTCTCGGCTATGAATTTGATGGCCATGGCGGGGAACTCGGGATGGCAGTTGAGGCCTGTTCCAACCGCGGTTCCTCCCAGCGCCAGTTCATGCAGCGCCTTGAGTGCCTTATGTGAGCGGTCGATGCCGCGCTCGATCTGTTTTTCGTAACCTCCGAATTCCTGGCCAAGTCGAACTGGAGTGGCATCCATAAGGTGGGTCCGCCCGATTTTGAGGGTGTCCTGGAACTCCTTGGCCTTGTTGCCCAGCGAGGACTTGAGTTTTTCAAGCTCGGGAACGAGGTCGTTTTTCAGGGCGACCCCTGCGGCGATGTGCATAGCTGTCGGGAAGGTGTCATTTGAGGACTGTCCTTGGTTGACGTGGTCGTTTGGGTGGATGGGCTCTTTTGAGCCTATCGGTTTACCGGCGATTTGCGAGCACCTGTTGGCAATGACCTCGTTGGCATTCATGTTTGTTGAAGTTCCCGAACCGGTTTGGTAGACGTCCACGGGAAAGTGTTCATCAAGCTTGCCCTCGTAGACCTCTTCGGCGGCCGTCTCAATCTGGCAGGTGAGAGACTTGTCGACTTGCCCGAGTTCACCGTTAACTCGCGCAGAGGCCCATTTAATGAGGCCGTATGCGTGAATGATCCCAACCTCAACGGGTTCCCCTGAAACGGGAAAGTTAAGAACCGCTCGCTGAGTGCTGGCGCCATAAAGGGCCTCGGAGGGGACTTCCATTTCTCCCATGGTGTCTCTTTCAATGCGGGTATTGCTCATGATTCGGGATTGTGTGTGTGTTGTTTTGCAGATTTATCCTGTCTAATCAAATGTAAGAAAGTCTTGGTGCATTATAAGTTGGGCTTTGGCAATTGTTTTTACGGGCTGTCACCTTATTGATGCGTCACTCAAAGCGTATTTCCCTCTTTTTCTTGGTGGAGAATGGGGTTGAGGAGTGGTTGATCCGTTAGAGCTAAAAAACAGCAAAGAAGCCTTCCTGACGATGGATTTAGCTGTTAGTGATATGGTTAATGAAATGTCTGCTTCTTTTGATGATGAGCATTGCTGCTTGGATCTCCAACGGGGGGGCTGCTGAAGTTCCCCAATTTGAGCGTCTGCAACTCTCTGACAAGTTTTATGCTGAAGGGGTGCACGCCGGTGATTTCAACAAGGATGGAAAGATGGATGTTGTCAGTGGCCCTTACTGGTATGCCGGTCCTGATTTTGTCGAGAAAAAATCCCTTTATGATACCAAGCATTTTCCACCGAAGGGTTATTCCAGAAATTTCAATACATGGGCCTATGATATAAACGGTGACGGATGGGATGATGTATTAAGGGTATCCTTCCCGGGGGACAAGGTTTTCTGGTATGAGAATCCGCAGGGAGGAGATGACTGGAAGGAGCACGTTGCGGTGGACAAGCTGGACAATGAATCCCCGCAGTTTGGAGATATTAATGGTGACGGGCAGCCTGACTTGACCGGTTCTGTTGCCGGGCAGTTTGTTTACTTTACGTTCAATAAGGCCAGTGCGGCAGATAAGTGGACGATGCATGGTATATCGCCACCTAAATCAACCGGGGGGCGCTTCACTCACGGGCTTGGAATTGGCGATGTTGATGGTGATGGCCTTACTGACTTACTGGACAAGAATCATTGGTGGCGACAGCCCAAGTCTCTGGACGGGGATCCATTGTGGAAAGAGTTCAGGTTTAAGTTTAGCGGGCCTGGTGGGGCTGACATGTTCGCCTACGACTTTGACGGGGACGGGGACAATGATATTTACACTTCTGCAGCGGCTCATAGCTACGGATTGCGCTGGTTCGAGCAGACGCAGGATGCTGATGGGAAAAAAGGCTGGAAGGCTCACGTGATTACCGGAGCAAAGGCTGCAGAGAGTCCTTATGGCGTGGTTTTCAGTCAGGCGCATTCGGCACAACTTCTCGATATTGATGGAGATGGGATTAAGGATTTGGTGACCGGCAAGCGTTGGTGGGCGCACAATGGAAATGATCCGGGAGGCAACGAACCGGCTGTACTCTACTGGTTTAAGGTTGTCCCAGGAGGCAAGTCGGGAGCTGCGAAGTTCATCCCTTATCAGATTGACAATGACTCCGGTGTGGGAACGCAATTCCTTGCAACAGACCTTAATGGTGACTCCAAGGTTGACATACTTGTAGGCAACAAGAAGGGGACGTTTTTACACCTTCAACGTAATTTAAAGGAGCAGGCGCCAGGCCCTCAGATCAAGTAGCGACCATGTTGGCCTGATATGGCCAAATATGAACTTTGGGAAATTATCGGCGGTAGTCTGCCGGATACTTATTACCACTCCAGTTCCATTCCTGAAGTTTGGCAAGTGCGTCTGCGTCCATGCTCACTGATCTTCCGTCAGCCATAAGAACATTGACATCATCAGAGTAGCGAAGGTCAATGGACTGTGTGTCCTCTGGCTCGCGGCCAAAGTCAGCGGATGCGGTGTTCCAGTCCAGCCATGATTCACAAAAGGGGTTGCTCCCTGATTGCTTGGCTTCGATAAGGAGGATGGTGTCCGCTTGAAATTCTATTGTCACCGGTCTTCTTTTTATTTCCGGGTCAGGTGTGCCGTTTTCGTCGAGTCCGGCCAAGGCTTCTGTTGCGGCATAGGTGTTGATCAGTTCTTCCGCTTCATAAAACCCGGCGCTGCTTTTCCAGCGTAAGCCCGGCGCGACGAAGGTTTTAGTGGTTGGTTCTGCGATCAATTCAGAGAGAGTGACTTCCGGGTTAAGGGCGATGACCAGTTCAGATACCCAGTTGTCTAGCTCCGGGATCGCTGGATCGGCTTCAATTGCCGGGAAGCACATGTTATTGTCTCCTTGATATAGGTAAAGAGCCTGTCCGATCGTGCGGAGGTTGGTTCTTGAGACTGAAGAGTTGGCTTTATCCCTGATGATTTGGTAAATAGGGAAGGCGCTAGTGGCAAGGATGGCAATGATGACGATAACGACAAGCAGCTCAATGAGTGTGAAGCCTGATTGACGGGAGCTTGGTGAGGCTGGGGTATTCATTAGCTCAAACGCTAGCAAAATCTGCCGCGGGAGGCAAGGACGGAAGAGGGAATGATCCCTGTTTGCGAACTGAGAGCAGTCCAGCTAGTGTCTTGCTCATCGTGCAACGCACAGCGGTAATCAACATTGTAGGCTTGAGTCAACGGCTCATTGGCAAGGATACTCCCAACATTAAGGGTTTCATTAAGGCGAATTCCTGTTGTTTGGTCGAGCCGGCTTTTCCTGCCGTGACCTGCACCGCGCAGGCTACCTACCTTACCGGGAAGTTGCCCGGCGAACACGGAGTGGTTGCAAATGGATGGTATGACTCATCCTTGGCGGAGCATCAATTCTGGCGGCAGTCCAATCATCTTGTTGAGGGAGTGAAGCTCTGGGAAGTGCTTCGCGACAGGCACCCGGAATTCACCTGTGCCAAGTTGTTCTGGTGGTTCAATATGTATTCGAGTGCGGATTTCTCGATTACGCCCCGCCCAATATATCCAGCCGACGGCAGTAAGGTCTTTGACATCTATACCTCGCCGATGAGTATGCGCGAAGAGTTGAAGGCGGACCTCGGAAATTTCCCTTTCCCTGCCTTCTGGGGGCCGGCGGCGGGGATTTCCTCCAGTCGCTGGATTGCGGACTCAGCGATGTGGGTGGAGAAAAGACATCAGCCCTCTCTCTCCTTGGTATATCTGCCGCATTTGGATTATTGTCTCCAGAAAATAGGTCCTGATACACCGGAAGCTGGGGTGGAACTCCGGAGAATCGACAGGATTTTTGGTGAGTTGCTGGCTTTCTTCCAGCAGCGTAATGTGAATGTGGCAGTGCTTTCCGAGTATGGAATAACACCAGTCCACAGGCCCGTTCACCTTAACCGTGTTTTTCGTGAGCGGGGTTGGATTGCGATAAAGGATGAGCTTGGTCATGAAATGATTGACCTTGGAGCTAGCCGCGCCTTTGCAGTTGCTGATCATCAGGTGGCCCATGTGTATGTTAACGACAAGGAAATTGCGGGAGAAGTGCTGGCTGTTACGCAATCTGTTGAAGGGGTTGATGAGGTAATTGCTGAGGAGAAACTTGAGAGCGCCGGGATTGACCATTGGCGGAGTGGGGATTTTGTGGCGGTGGCCGATGCAGATAGTTGGTTTACCTATTATTATTGGGAAGATGACGGGGTAGCTCCTGACTATGCGCGGTGCGTTGATATTCATCGTAAACCGGGATATGACCCGGTTGAGTTATTTCTTGATCCGGAAATCCGTTTTCCCCGGCTTAAGGTGGGCATGCGCTTGGCGGCGAAGAAGTTGGGCTTGCGAACCCTGATGGACGTTATTCCCCTGGATGCTGGACTGGTAAAGGGCTCCCATGGGCGGGAACCTGAAGATAAAATGGACTGGCCGATTCTGGCGGGAGGCTTCAATGGCTTGCCAAGCCATGGGGAATTGCCTGCGACTGAGGTATTTGGACAGCTTCTGGAATTGTGCTCAGAGGGGGTAAAATAGTCTCAGGAGAGTAATTATGCCCCTATCAGGGCTGGATAGCATTAAATTCTGTTGCGTATGCTTGGCTGGCGAATTAATATTCGCGCTCTAATTTGGCGACCAAGGAGTGGTAGCTCAGTTGGTTAGAGCGCCGGCCTGTCACGCCGGAGGTCGCGGGTTCGAGTCCCGTCCACTCCGCCATTTTATTAACAATTGCCAGTTATTTGACTGCGTGGATGTTTGTAAAAGGAGGTTGCGCAGTGAGGATACTGAGATTATCGATAACGCCCATTTGCCAATTGGCGGAAGGAATAGAGGAAGACGAATAATAAACTGTTATGGCTACGGACATCATTAAGAAGATTGAGCGCGAGCAAATTAATAAGGATGTCACCCCTTTTCACGTAGGAGATACGATTAAGGTGCATTGCAGGGTTGTTGAGGGTGGCAAGGAGCGGATCCAGATTTTTTCGGGCATCTGCATTGCACGCAGGGGGGCATTGGTGAATGAATCATTTACGGTGCGTAAGATCAGCAGTGGTGAGGGTGTTGAGCGAACTTTCCCGCTACATTCACCAAAAATTGCCAAAATTGAAATTACCAAGAAGGCAAAGGTCAGGCGAGCGAGATTAAATTACTTGCGTGATCGCCTGGGGAAAAGCGCCACGAATTTGAAAGAACCCTCGGGCAGAGCAAAGGGAGCTCTTGTAGGTGCCGGCGTGGCTGCTGCAGCCTTGCTTGCTGAGGCTGAACAAAAAGTCTCTGAGGAGGCATCCGCTGCTGAGGAGGCACCCGCTGCTGAGGAGGCACCCGCTGCTGAGGAGGCACCCGCTGCTGAGGAGACACCCGCCGAGGACACGGCACACGCCCCGTAAGCGGCCGCCGCCGCGGAGGAGGTACTCGCCGCGAAGAAGGAACACGCTGCTGAGGAAGCA
>JAAESJ010000366.1 GCA_024229495.1 Verrucomicrobiaceae bacterium
ACAAGGATACCATGTTTCTGTTCCGTCCTATATAGTCAGGAGACTATAGCACACTTTGGAGCAAAAGTCAAGAGATTTCTTAACTATCTTTATTATCTCTTTATCATTCTCTCCCCAAGGTCTACATTGGCGGGACTCATGCCCCTACATAGTCCTCCGCAGTTTCATTATTGCTCTCCAAAATTAGTTTATGCACATCGGATTCTACGGTGCTATCAGCCGTGAAATTAGGTTTAAATAAACCCCATCAGCACTCTCCTTTTATCACTTCCTTATTATCATTAATATCACTTTAGTTATCATATACTTATTATATTTATCATATCTTCTAATTTACCTCTTTTTTGTGTCTGTGAAGCACCACCGCGCAAGCGCGATGTATTGTCCCCTCCCCCGTCCCCTTGATAGCCTGTTCAGCCTACAGCGAGTCACAATGTGACTATATAGCTCTCAATAGTCACACTTTGACTAAGTAGTATTAGGCATTGCCAAACTATGTAGAGTATGAGCCTAGGTAGCAGCCTATTTAGACCCCGCCATAGTTTCCCAGAGAATTTATATAGCAACTACACAATGCCCAGTTCACCTACATAGTTTCATTTGTTACCACATAGTTTCAATAGTAACCTTTATATCTCTATGCAATAGTCATACCAACTATAGTTTCATATGTAACAATAGCATTATAATAGACATATTAGCATTGTCTAATGTTCAACGTCAGTAGCTCTATATTGCTTTGTAAGCTACGATTAATTAGGCAAGGCCGAGCTATACCTAATGTTATACGCATCACTAGCGAGCTTGTAGGCGCCTTGCTGTTTATATTAGTAAGCTATCATATATACAAATATTAGCCTAATGCATAACTAATAGTCAATGTCAAACATGATGACTGACTAGTCACACTTGACAATTCAGTATCTCTTTGCTAATACGCACACGCGCAATATAATAATGAAGCACTAACCATTAGTTTGGTTATAAGCATATGATAAAAGAAATTTAAAATAATTTAAAATAGTTGTTGACTTCTATAAACCTTTCACCTAATATGGACACATCAACGCAGCGGCAAAGTGACTTGACAGCTCAGGTCACTAGATTAAATCAAATGCAACAAAGAGGACAGACAAATGCAAAAGCTAACAAAGAAAACCAAGGCTGATTTGGACGATCAAATGGAGGACATTATATTCTTCAAG
>JAAESJ010000367.1 GCA_024229495.1 Verrucomicrobiaceae bacterium
ATGGAGATGGAATACTCCCGAGTAGTGCCCGTAAACCAGCATTAAAACGGAGCCAAACCAGGCTGCTATTGTTCTATGAACTACCTCGGACAATATCAATACAAAGGACACTATGAAAATACCGAGTACCACTTGCTCTTGGCTGACCATGAGGCGCCGAGATTAGTTAGCCCTAAATAATTCGTGATGATCAAATCTCAAATAAGCGAAAAGGACGGGTTATTTTCCCGACCAGAAAACTGCCACGTTCCCCCTCTGGAAAACCAATCTTGATTTCGATTCCGATGCCAAAGAGCTGAAAATGGCATCTCTCTCTTGGGAGTCTCCGGCTATTCCCCTGTTCGCCTTAACTTTCACTAGTTCGCGGGTTTTCAGTTGGTCTTCCAACTCTGCCGCTATGGCATCAGTTGATCCGGATTTTCCAATCCTTACAGTCACTCTAAGTGAGGGGTCCGATGACTGTCTGAGTATTCTGTCTGGTATTGAATTCATATTACTCACCTGGACTAAACTTCCTGACTCTATCACAAGACAGGCATGTTGTAAACACCTGCTTGGAGACGATTCTAGTTCTTGAATTCACACCGGGCGAAAGGGATTTTTTGCAAGATCTGCAAATCATCCTAGAAATCCCCGAGTCGGGCCTCTTACCATGCCTCCTTCCAACTCTCAGTATGTCCCTTGCTGCCGCATTTGCAATCTCTATGTCTCTGGAAATACTACTGGAGAGGGTTTCTGATAGCTCAGATATTGCTTCCGCAGCGTCCGACTTCCTCTTACGGGAAGTTCTTGATCGGCTTTGCCCTCTTCTAGATATTTCAATCCCTCACAGTTTGGAAGCTATTGACCTGCCTACCTCTTCGATTGGCAGGTCCCCGTCGATTCGAATGAGTAGGCCCCTTTCTGAGTACCAATCAGCCAGTGGTGCCGTCTGTTCATGATATGCTAACAATCTACTCCTGACAGTCTTCTCGGTGTCATCTCTCCTCTGAATGACCCTTGAGGATATTTCCCCTGGGGGTGGCTTGAACTTGACGTGGTATATCTCCCCGGTTTCCGGATCCATCCTTCTTCCCACTATCCTTTCAATAATCGATTCGTCGGGAACCTCGATTGATATCACTGATGTTACTGAGACTATTTCCTCTAGTGCCTCTGCTTGATGAATGGTTCTGGGAAAACCATCAAAGAGGACACCGTTCGATGCATCGTCATTACTGAGCCTCTCGGAGATTAGTCCAATAATTATGGAGTCAGGGACAAGGAGTCCTGCATCCATGTACGACTTGGCTTCGTGGCCCAACTGTGTCCCCTCGGAAACTGCGGACCTTAGCATGTCCCCAGTTGAGACCTGTGGTTTCCCCGTAATTTCGGATATCTTGCCTGCTTGTGTTCCCTTCCCGGCACCAGGAGGACCAAACAAGACGATAGAGCCACTCATGTGATTCCGACCCAGAAGGCAGTGATAATGGTCACGGACGATTCTGCTCCCACCAAAGGTTCCCGTAAGCGACCCATTGATCCATGGTCCATCCGTCCGGGAGCCCACCGAGAGGCAGAGGGGGAGCTCCCTCTGGAGAACTGGGTATCTCAAGTGAAGGCAATGAGGAAGAGTCCAAGGCAGATTCGATTTCGTCGTCGGAAACCGTTCCAGTTAGAACCTCGCCCGAAACGCTTGTCTCCATTGCAGCTGCCATTCTCTCATTTTGGGTCCCCGATAGTAGGGCGGAACCGGGTGGAATCAGCTCTTCTTCCGGCCTTGTCCCTCCGGAGGTTGACTTCCTCATCCTCAATCCGAGGACAACTGTGGTGGAAAGCAGCAATAGGAAAATTATCGCATACGCCCAAGGTGGAATCAATCCAGAATCTGAATCTCTGGATTTACTAACCTGTAATTCGATATTACCATTGGTGGATGTCACATCTGACGAGATTGAGTTCGCTTGCAGAGACAGTTGAACGAGGCCGAACTCCGTGAGTCGCCGGGGCTTGCGGTTACCAATATCTGGATAGTCTGTCCAGGGGAAAGTGGTCCTGAATGTGGAGAGTAGATTGATACTGACCAACCATCGGGCGTTACCAAGTCAATTGTAAACTCGGAGTCCACATTCCCCCAGTTTGTTAGAGTAACTTCAAACTCCCCTTCAGTGCCAGCAACGATTCCCTCTATCGAGGTGCTCTGACATTCGAACATGAGCCATGATGACGGCAGTACTTCGACTTGCATCCACACTGTGTAGGACTGGGAGACCCCACTAGGCGTTAATGCCTCAATGATGACAGGGACAGTACTCGCTAGAGGGCCAGAGGTTAGGTTTCCAGGCAATTCTAAGGCCACCGTTATTGTCGCTTCCTGGTTCATCCCCATCTGAAAATCACGAGAAGATAGGAAGCCGGCTGACCACCCATCTGGGAGGGTTCCCATCGTCAGAGATACTGATAATTCCACATTCCCGACATTGTGGGCATGTATCGAAGCTATCCCGCTAGTCCCCAGTGCTACCGAAATCTTCTCATCACCGACTA
>JAAESJ010000368.1 GCA_024229495.1 Verrucomicrobiaceae bacterium
AATCTGTATCCACTGAAGAATATCTCCCTGTTATATGGCCAGAGCCTCCAACCTCACCATGTGCTCTTTCTGTGGAAAGAGCCATTCCGAAGTCCGCAAGTTGATCGCCGGCCCCGGCGTATACATCTGTGATAGCTGCATACTCGTCTGCAAGAATATCCTCGATAAGGAACTCAATGAAGATGAGACCCCCGATTTTGCCGATGTCACACATGCTGATAGCGGGCTGAAAGTTCCGGATCCGGCATCAATCTGCCAACAACTCAATGCCCATGTCATTGGCCAGGAACATGCCAAGAAAGTCCTCTCGGTTGCTGTCCATAACCACTACAAGCGCATTCTTCACGACCGCAACGAGCTTGATAGCAACCGCACCAAGGCGATCAAAAAAAGTCGCTTCTCCAAGCTTGCTGACGTCACTCTGGAGAAAAGCAACGTATTGCTCCTGGGGCCAACAGGTTCAGGAAAAACACTCTTGGCGAGAACCCTTGCGGATGTGCTCAATGTCCCATTCTGCATCGCTGATGCCACAACCCTGACCGAGGCGGGTTACGTCGGCGAAGATGTCGAGAACATCGTCCTGCGGCTGCTGCAGACGGCCGATTATGACGTGGAGCGTGCCGAGCTCGGAATTATCTACATTGATGAAATCGACAAGATTGGCCGTAAAACAGAAAATGTCAGCATCACCCGTGACGTTTCCGGTGAGGGCGTCCAGCAGGCGCTGCTTAAAATTCTTGAGGGAACCATCTGTAACGTTCCCCCGCAGGGAGGGCGCAAACACCCGCAACAGGAATACATCCAGGTAAACACCGAGAAAATCCTGTTTATCTGTGGAGGGGCATTTGTTGGCCTTGAGGAAATCATCCAGCGCCGCCTTGGCAAGGGCGTCATGGGCTTTGCAGGGAAGGGAGAAAATACCTATGACCCCGAGAGCAGTCGCAGCGACATCCTCAAGGTTGTTGAACCCGAGGATCTACTGGGCTTCGGGTTAATCCCCGAGTTCATCGGCCGGCTACCGATTTTCTCAACGCTGGAGGAACTCACCAAGGAACAACTGGTTCACATCCTGACAAAGCCGAAAAACGCCATGGTCAAACAATACCAGAAGTTGGTGGCACTGGAGGGGGCAGAACTGAGCATCTCCAAAGATGCCCTGTTGGCACTTGCTGATCAGGCCGTCAAGCGTGGCACCGGGGCAAGGGCACTGCGCTCCATCCTTGAAAAACTCATGCTTGACCTGATGTATGAGCTTCCCGGCAGCAAGGACATCGACAAGATCACCATTAATCGTGCTGTCGTGGAGGGTAAAAAATCCCCCGCAATAAGCAAGGGCAACAGTAAGGACGCTGCGTAGGGGCTAACAACCCGCCGCCTAGCATCCCTGCATGATTGCCGCCTTCATCTCTCTGACTTCCTCCTCGTCAACACCGCCTGCTGCGCCTGTTGCCGCCGAGTGAAATTCCCTGAGCTCACGCAGCTCAGCCAAGGCCCTTATGTTCTTTGAACGGATACCCCCACAGGCAAGAATAACCGGATATTCCCCGGCATGATCCGCCAGCTCCCTGAGGCGCTGCGGGTCTTCTGAAGCCGTGGATAACCCTGCCGAACTCAATATACGCTCCACCCCAAGGTCTCGAAGCCGCGTAATTCCCATCATTGCATCATTCAACTCGTCAAATGCCCGGTGAAAAGTAAACGGCAAAGGCCCTGCCGCATTGATGAAGCGGGAAGTGGCCTCCTCGTCAATGTTCCCTTCATCAGTCAACGCTCCGCCTACAATTCCGTCTGCCCCGAGAAGCCGCATCTCTTCAATCTGCTCAACCATTGAAGACACTTCACGTTCAGTGAACTGAAAATTTCCGGAACGACAGCGAATCAAGACAAAAACCTGTAAGGAACTCGCACCCTTGACCTCCTTCAGGAGATCACCTGAAGGAGTGACACCACCTACCTCAAGGTTTTCACAGAGCTCAATGCGGTCACCTCCACCGGAGCCTGTCGCAATGACACACTCAACAGAGGTACAGCAAATCTCAAGAATCCGCTGCTTTTCCCTAACGTGGGGTTTCAACAAATACCTCGATACGCTCATCCTCCTTGCCGCTGGGTCGGAATTTCCGGGTCAGCACCTCCTTGTCACTCAACACAATTCTCAATTCATGATCCGCTCCACTGATGAGGGTCAGCCCAAACATGTCGTTGGTGTCGTTGGTTGCATCACGTGTCCTCCCTGCGGCAATTCTCTTGCCCTTGCAAAAAACCTCGACTCCTGCAGCGACCCGCTCCCCACCAGGACGCTGAACCAAATCAATGAACACCCGTCTGGTTTTCTTTCCTGCATAACGATCAGTGACATTTTCTGCATGCACATAATCAACCTCCAGATCCCACACCAATGGGAAACGGGTTTCCGCTTTTTTCCATGACGAAGCATAAATAGCATGGCGCGGGTCATCCTTGATCGCCTTCGCTGCACTTCCCGCAAACCAAGCCTTGCCAAGGCCTGAAGGATTGTATTCACAGGCCCCGGTATACTGCCAGTCACTGCCGTCCCATACTTCAACCCAACTGTGATTGCCCCGTTTATTAGACCACATCGGAGTTCCTACAAAGCGAGCCGGCACACCGACGGAGCGACAAGCATCAATCAACATTACCGACAGTCCGCTGCAGGAGGCGAATTTTGCCTCAATCGACTCATAAGGGCTCTGGTCGGGTTTTGGCCGCTTAGTAGCATGATAGCGAACATCCACAATTGACCATATTTCCTTGTTGAGAACCTGTGCAGCTTCACCCGGTGTCTTGCAGCCCTTCACTAAGGGCGCGAAACGGCCGAAGAAATCCTTACGCCAGGCATCACGACGCTCATTGATACTCGCATAAGGCAGGACATCATTAAAGAAGAGCTCTTCAGCGACCGCCTGCGCCCAGGGAAATCGGGCACGGGCCTTGTAAGCCCACGTAATATTCTCAGCTAGGTAAACAGCATCAAGCTCAACTAAGTCTCGCTCGGGCATATTGGCGATCAGGAATGCCAAGCCGGTAACTTCCTCCGCCTTGATTTTGCCGAAAGCGGCTCGCAGTTGCGGAGCATTATCCCCTGCCCTTTCCAGAGCGGACTGAAGGCCTTCAACATGAACCTCCGGTATCCTCTTCCCGGATATCTCCAACCCGTGAACCGTAATACCGGGCAATACTAAAAATAAAAACAGCAGGTGAGAAAGACGCATAAGCCTGGATAGCCTGACCAATGAGCTTTGAAGAGTCAACTTCGCTACTCGCATTTTCCACTCACTATTCCCCCTTCCCGTGACCTTTCCGCTCCGGAATCACCGCACAGGCTCCCTTGCAACCGAAGATTCTGCTAAGCAGGTAACGATTCCGGCTCACCCACATATAAAATTTCTCAGCAATCCAGATCACTCCCGGAAACCACAGGAAAAGGCCCAGGGGAAGCAACACCGGCATCCGTAACCCAAGGAAACGGAAAGCTCTTGCTCCCCGGTAAATCCTGCCGGCGGGCGTCACGGCATGGATCGCCTCATGCAGGTCCTCGCGGGAAATCTCCGGAGCTATTTCTTTTGCCCTGGGATCATCAATCGGAACCAATTCTGCCTTGTTGAACCAATCCATCCATGTCACCAACCGCATCTGAAAAGTACAGAATGAGCAATCACTATCGTAAATTACGCAATGGCGGGGACGGGACACGTAATGATATTAGATCAAAATCCCCACACCGTCAAAGAACAGCGTGACTGTTGACAAAAACAAGCTACTCCCATCCTCTCACTCCTCCTCAAGGCAAAAGAAGAATATTATTCCCTGAGCATGTTGAAACTCAACATGGTTGGCCGAGGAGCGAGCCACAGCAAGGAAAAGGAAACCCTAGATATTCCTGACTATTATCATAACCAGTCCCAATCGAAAGTCCTTTGCAACCACTTACCAGACCTTGCAACATCGGACAATTCGTCGAGAAGTTCCATTGTGCGTTCCGATGACATAAAACCCAACCAGGCCAATCCTGCAATTTGCTGGCTCTTGCGTATCCTATGCGCCGTGATGTTTGCCGGACACGGATGGATGTGCTGGAACGAACAGATGCCACTGCATGCACTGTTGCAGAATGAGCCACTAATGGCCGGTATCGTGAAGAAAATCTTCATCATGGACTGGAAAGACTGGCTGGCCCTTAAGGTTAGCGATAATATCGATACCGCGATCCGCGTGCAGGCCTGGCTCTTCTTCTTCTTTGCTACAGCCTCGCTGGCACCTGCCCGGAATTGGCTCTTGCGTTTCATTTTCCTGCTGGGCACCGCAAACCTGGTATTCCTCGCATGGCTTAAGTATTTTGATTCCGGGGCGGGCGTTGGACATTTTCTGGAGCACTCCAGTCAGTTCTGCCTGCCACTGATTGTATACCTCATGGTTTTCGGTAAAGGTTGGCGCTTCCCGGTGCGCTTGATTGCCGGAATCGCTATCGCACTTACTTTTGTGGGTCATGGACTTTTCGCCATTGACTTGCCCTCCGAGACCCTCTGGTTGAATCATCCGCGACCGGGAAATTTCACCGAGATGACAATGCTCTGCCTGGGCATCGAAAACGAAAATACGGCAGGAGTTATCCTTCTTGCTGCCGGCATCCTTGACATTGTCGCAGCCATATTGCTTTTCACGACGGGCAAATTACGTGTGGCATCACTCGGCTACATGGCAATCTGGGGTCTACTGACCGCACTTGCCAGGCCCTGGTCCTATTTTGACCCGGCATTTGCCACCGAAACCATGAACCGTTGGTTGCCGGAAGCGCTATACCGGGTGCCCCACTTCGGACTCCCCTTATGCCTTCTACTTGCCTTGCCACGAAGACGCACGAAGGTTTAATAACATACCTTCATCTCCTAGCCACCATGCGTTCCCACCCTCAAATGAACCTTCTTCTCACAGCAGTCTTAGCACTAGCAATATCAACCACAGGCATCCTTGCAAAAACGGACAAATACCGTCTCATCTGGAATAACGCGCCGGAATGCTCAATCACTGTGGCTTGGTGCCAGAAAGACGGGAACAATGCCCGTGTCCACTTCGGTGAAGCCAATAAAGAGGACCAGAAACTCCCAAGCAGTCACGGTGTCGACCGCAAGAGCTCATACCTGAAAATCGAAAGCAGCTTCGCGAGACTAACCGACCTGAAAGCAGACACGGTTTATGACTTTGTAATCCGCGACAGCAACTCGGAAAGTCGCAAGTTCTCCTTCAAGACAGCCCCTGCAGGCGCTGAGAGTTTCTCATTTGCTGCGGGAGGCGACAGTCGCAACCACCGAGATGCGAGACAACGGGCCAACCGTGTTGTTGCCAAGCTTCGGCCACTTTTTGTCTGCTTTGGTGGAGACATGATCAGCAAGCCCACCCATGACCATTGGTCCGCCTGGCTTGATGACTGGCAACTAACCACCGGGAAAGACGGGCGTATGGTGCCAATTATTGCCGCCCGCGGGAATCATGAAGGAAAAGAAGACATCCACTCCTTTTTTGATACCCCGCATGCAGATGACTATTACGCCGTCGGGTTCGGTAACGGTTTCCTGCGTGTCTACACCTTAAACAGTAATATTGTGCGCGCCGGCGACCAGGGAAAATGGCTTGCGAATGATCTCTCAAAACATCATCAGGCCAAGTGGAAAATCGCCCATTACCATCATCCCTTCAGGCCTCATCAGTCAGGCAAGTCCGAACAGGATGCTCAATACAAGGCCTGGGCCACACTCTTCTTCAAGCACGGAATGAACCTTGCCATTGAATGCGACAGTCACGTCGTCAAGCGCACGTGGCCGGTGCGCCCATCCAAGGAACCCGGTAGCCAGCAGGGATTTATCCGCGATGATAAAAATGGCATCGTATTCATCGGCGAAGGTTGCTGGGGAGCACCACTGCGCCGGAATAATGACGACAAGAGTTGGACACGTGCCTCGGGCAGCTTCAACCAGGTCAACTGGATCTGCGTTACCCCGGAGAAAATGTTTGCCCGCTCGATCCTGGCCGACAGTGTGGAAAATGCCGGGACGATCAAGGAATCCGATCCCTTTACCCTGCCGGAAGGCATGAAAATATGGGAGCCTGAAACCGGGGCGCAAGTCGTGGTGCACCCACGCAAGGATCAGTCCAGCGCAGGACTGCTTCCCGTAAAGCGCTACCTCTACATGAGCACCCCGGACGGGGCTCAGCAGGAGGGGGCTGCGCAGCCCGGGATCATGATCTTTGACATCGATGACGGGCACAAGTTTGTCAGGCGCATTGATATACCGGTCTTTTCCGATGGCTTGCGCGGTTTCACGGGCTGCACAGCAACCGGAAAACTCTACTACTCCACTAGCAAGGGTCGTCTGGGATGCTTTGACCCGGAAACCGAGGAAACCGTTTGGGAATCAAAATTCGATATGGGCTGCGACCGTTCATGTATCACACCTGACGGCAAGCGGATTTATGTGCCAACCGGGTGGTGGTGGCGAACACCGAAGAGTGGATTCATCGTTGTTGATGCCTCCAATGGTAAGAGGATTGATCATATTAAGGTCGGACCCAATGCCCATAACAGCATTGCCAGCCTGGACGGCGAGTTCGTCTTCCTCGGAACCCAAACCACACTCACGAAATTCCGCGCCACTGACGGCCACCCTGTGCAAACAATCTCACCGGTAGGAGAATCAGGAGTATTTCCCTACTGCATCGACAGCAGGAACCAGCGGGCTTACGTGTGCCTTGGCAAGCACGTCGGCATGGATGTTGTTGACCTGCTGAAGGGAACCGTCACGCACAGGGTTTATGCAACGAACCCGAAAACCGGGGAGAAAATCAAGCACCGAACCCATGGCGCCGGCATGACCCCCGACGAGAAGGAGGTATGGGTCAGTGACCAGGCCGGCAGAAAACTCTTTATCTTTGACATCACCAGCAACCCGCCCAAGCCAAAAGGACATGTTGAACTCAGCATGGCTGGACATGGCTGGATCACCTTCAGCCTTGATGGGGAATATGCCTATTGCCACACACCGGACATCTTTGAGGTTGCCACGAAAAAGAAAGTTGCTTCCCTGAAGCGTGCCGATGGCAAGCCCTTCGCCAG
>JAAESJ010000369.1 GCA_024229495.1 Verrucomicrobiaceae bacterium
GCCGAAAGCCGTATCATCCAGGCCGCTCACGACATCAACAATGGTCAAGCTCCCGTGGAATTCACTACCGGGGCAAAACCCTCAGCCAAGTCAGATTTCTTCTTTATTGAACGCAATGACCCGGAAAATGCGGCAGCCATGATCATCAAGTTACTGCGCGAACAAATTCCGGAAAAGTTCGGCTTGGACCCGGTGAATGATGTACAGGTACTCACCCCAATGCATCGCGGAAGCCTCGGCACCCAGTCACTGAACCGAAGGCTTCAAGATGCTCTCAATCCTGCAAACGAAGCAACCTTTGAGGTTGAGCGGTTCGGCTCATGTTTCCGCACCGGTGACCGGGTTATTCAGCTTCGAAACAACTATGAAAAGGAAGTCTTCAATGGTGACATTGGCAGCATCACCGAGATTACGACCGACCCGGGATCCCTCACCGTGCGCTTCGATGACGGGCGGCTGGCAAACTACGAGCCGGGCGAGCTCGATGAATTGGCCCCCGCCTTTGCCATTACCGTGCACAAGTCACAGGGCAGTGAGTTTCCATGTGTCGTTTTACCTGTGGCAACGCAACAATTTGTCCTCTTGCAACGCAATCTTCTCTACACGGCAATCACCCGGGGTCGCCGCCTGGTAATACTGGTGGGACAGAAGAAAGCCGCGGCAATGGCAATGAAAAATATAGATACCCATTACCGTTATCGCGGACTTCTGGATCGACTTCGCGATCAGGAATAAAAAAGCAAACCCCTACCGGATCGTGGAATAGGGCATGGCGACAAGGAACCTCGATGTGATCTTGGAAACGGTATCCTTATACATATCCTCAGCCTTGAGCGCCTGCCACGCGGGAGCCTTGCGAAAACTTCCCCATGCCTTCTCTTTCGCGGCCTCATTATCATAGACCAGCATGTAGGTGAGATTCGGCAGATTATCCCCACTCACGGCACTGCCGAAGAAAACCCCGCGCAAGCCGACATCGGCGAAGATATCCAGTTCACCTTCATCGAACATCTTCACCTTCATGTATGCCTTGTATTCGCTGTGGCTCTCATAGACGCGCAACTCGAAATAACGTTCCCCCCCGGTATCAGCGGATGGCTTGATGAGCTTCGGGAAACCCTTAAAAGCAGAGAAAGCGGCCACCGAAATGCGCGTATAGGCAGGATCGGATTTTCCGTAACTCAGGTAATTACGGGCCTGTTCAAGAAATGCCTCATCCGAGGCAAAGGCCCTGCGCGCCAGGATCAGCTCATCCATTGACCCTGCAGCACTAAGCACATAGCGCCAGTTGGGGTTACCCGCCTTCTCACCCCTTCCCCGGAACACTCCAATGTCGGTAACCCCGCCCTTTTTCATGACTGGAACCGCCGCTCTCATCATCTTGTCAAAGGCGGCAGCTTTCTCCGGCGAGTTAAGCTGGTAGGTACGCAGCTCATAGAACTCCCCGCCCATTGCAGAAACGACCATCGTAAGCAATGTCGCGGAAAATATAAGCTTATTAATCATGCCCCTAGGATTCTAGGATCATTGTTGCCTGCTGTGAAGCATCAATTTGCCACCCCCCGTCACCTTTTGACCATACAGATCGTGAAAGGCATGAAGGCAAAAAAACACTACAGGGAATCCACCCGCAATCGTATAAAGCGCGATCTGGTGTTACCGGGGAGCTCGTCCAATGTCACCCGGTAAGTACTGCTGATACCGTCATCGGCAAGCATCTCAATGCTAACCCTCTGCCCGGCATCAGTCCAGTTGCCAAGGTCACCGGAAAGTTCCGGCGTCACGGAAATTCCTTCCGGAAGATGCACAGTAGTGTAGGTCAGGGTGATACCCTGCCGACTGAGAGTGGCCTGTGGCAAAGCCGTCTGCGGATCAGGCCGGTTGGGATCAAGCCGGAAAACAAACTCCACAAGATTGACCACACCGTCACCGTCAGGATCGTCAGCCTCTCCGGTCATACCGGGGATCACACCGCCAAAGGTAATCGAAACCCAGTCACTGTAATCCATCGTGTTATCTCCACCAATTGCCTGCCAGCTTTCCCTGAAATCCCAGCTAGCCGGGGAGGCTGCCGGGTTGATGATCCTCAGCAGCTGTCCGCCGCCATCGGTTCCCGGATACCAGTCATCCTCATACTCAAAGTCCAGTATGCCAAGTCCAAGCGAGGCAACCTCAAGGCGCAACCTTTCCCCGCCGTTGTCCAACTTACCTTCATATTCACCAAGAATTACCGACCCCGCCCCGTTGCGCATGATGAAAGATACCGTGTCACGAACGACATACGCTGCCTCGCCGGGAGAAAGTTTTACATCCGGGAAATGAAATTCGATGCCCTCTGTAAACTCCACGTCACCAAGGCTGATTGTCGCCGAGCCGACATTCTCCACCTTGACGAACTCCCACCTGGAGCCGCCGGGAGGATTGTACATCAACTCCGTGATCCTCAGGCTCTGCAGGACAAGTGCCTCCGCCTCAAGGTCAATGCCGTTTGAAATGCCAGGTGTTGGAAGGGGAAAATCAGCAAACAGCAGGCTACCGTCCGTCACCCTGCCTTCAGAAGTGTCTTCCGGGGAATTGGAAAACTGCACCCGGTCAAGCTCCTGACCTGACGCATTAAATATCCCGACCTGATCAAGCAGCTTGGAAAGCTTGAAATTGAGATGCTTCGTCCCGTCGGAGGGATCATCATCAGCAATGAACTCAACAAATCCTCCAGCATCGATAAAGCTGAGCGGCGCCACAACGTGACGTGCGGGACGGTTATTGGGGTCATCACTGATCATCATGCCCGCCAGTGAAACAGGCAACCCGCCCGGGTTGTAGAGCTCCAGAAAATCGTTGTCATAGACAACACCGCTGGTGGCCAGCCATTCATTAATGACAAGATTCTCTACAGGCCCCAGGGGGATTGGAGAAGTGTTCAGCGATCCGGGTGTGGGACTCATCGCCGAGAATTCCTGCCCACTGGAATCACGGCCTATTGAACGCCCCGAAAGCTGAAACCCAAACGCAATCCGGTCAATGAGCACACCACCACGCGCCAGAGCATCAAAAAGGTATACAACTTCCCCGTCATTATCGAGCCGAAAACCCGCATGCAGACCACTGGTAGAGTCCTGCTCATTGGCAAAGACAATCAGGTGCCCACCGGGGGCAATCACGGTGCCCGGCGGAAAACTCCATCCATCCGCGGGATGTTCACGATCGCTTAATATCATGCCGGAAACATCCCTGACCTGGGAACTGTCATTCCATATCTCGATGAAATCCGGGAAACTGCCCTCGTGGTTATAGACACCGCCATTATCTGCCAACACCTCGTTGATGAGCAGGCGGTCAAGAGTCGAGTCAACCACCCACGATCGCGACCGGGTAGCCGCACTTTCATCCTGCCAGTATCCGGCAGAATCCCTGCCAATAACTTCCACGAAATGAGAGCCATCGCCAAGGCCGTTGAGTTCGATCGCATTGACAACCGGGACCGGGGCGCTCCACTCCCCCCCATCCAGGCGCCAGCGATATTCACTGGTAAATGAACCGGCCTCAATGCCGGAGATGCCCGTCACATGCACGGTGATTATCGCGCTATTTTCCCGCCCCAGTGCCGGCGGCATCCCGAAAATGCTGGCACCGGCGGCAACGGCATAGCCCATGTCGGCACCGTTAATACCCCGGTCAATCGCAGGGGAAGCTGATGAAAGGCTGAAATCCCCTCCCTCGAAATCTGTAAACAGGGGATCAGCACCAATATTCCCATCGCCAAATTCGTGATGTTCTGCCGGCATGACATTCAACGCTGCAACAATCTCCGGGGTGTCATCGCCTTCTGCAGCAGGGAGATGATCCTCAAGAGTTGCGGTATTATTCCAGAAAATGTTGCCACGCAACGTAATGGCGCGACCCGGCGAAGCGCCACCAGCATCGGTGTCTTTGAAATTAATGGCACTGATGGTGGCATTAACAACGGTGTTGTTTTCAAAGATGGCGTCGGAGTTACCCTCAAGCAGTAGGGCATGATCAATACCGTTAAAAAGGTTACGCACCACCGTCAAATGAGAGCCGGCACTTGCTGATATCGCATTGGAACTGCCCTCCCTGTCGGGGTCATCCCGCTTAACATTGGTGAATATGTTCCCCTCGATGTGAGCATCAACCCCATTGAGTTCAATGCAGTCATCGAGCACCCCGTTAAAGATGTTGTCGACGACATGGATAATCGGCCCGGGCCGTCTGCCCCCGGAAAAATCAATGATATCATTGTAGCCTGATGAGGCCTGGAAAAGGTTACCTTTAAGCCTGAAGAAATCCCCGTCTCCGAGTTCTCTGCCATGGATGACATCCTGCCCGGAAGTTGACGGAAATTCACACCCTATGGCAACAACCTGAGGATGGTTAAGTTCAAGGATCCTGCCCTCCGTGCCGCTCCATAGAACATTGTCCAGTGTCAGGCGGGACCCGCTCACCCCGATTGAATGCAGGCCCGCATCCGAGCCGTCCTGAACCAGATATGACATCCGGTTATCCGAGAGCGTATCTTCAAAGTGAACACCTTCCCATCCACCCTCAGTGCCCGGTTCCTGAGCAAAGACAATCAGGTGGCCCGGTGTGCCTTCGGCAAGAAGATGGCCCCGCACGGTCATCCGCGTATCGTTAGAAAAATAAACGCTCGCCCCAGGTTCAATGATAAGGGTGGATCCAACGGCAACCACGATGTCATCAGTCACCAGATAAGGGCCAGCCGCAGCCGTCCACGTCACATCTTCGGTGAGTTCACCAGAAACTGAAGTTGTTGTCCCGTCATCAAACCAGATATCAAACTCTCTCGCCCCGATGACTTCCCCGGTAACATCAAAGGCCTCGATACGCATGTGATTGATTCCGGGATTCAGACCCGGAATAGCCGTAGAGGCAATCAACTCGGTATCGAAACTGATATCGGCACTCTGGCGACGTGCCTGATGAATCTCGACTGCCAGAGTATTACGGCCCTCCTGCAAGGCAGTGACCGGAATATTGAAGGATCTGAATACCGCCGCACCATTAACCTCGGGATTTGCCAGCTCTTCAAAGGGTGCATCCGGGGTAAGGTTTTCTCGCAAAATCTCGCTACCATTGAGGTAGACCGCGGCACCATCATCAAAGAGAATCCTGAGAGTCATGCCCGCCAGATCATCCCGATCGGAGACTTCAAAATGAGTGCGGAAATAGGTAGTAACGTGCTTGTCCTCAGCATCAGGACCAAAACTCACCACCGTCACCTCACCACGGTTGCCATTATTACTGTAGCCAAGTTGAGCCGGCCCTCGTGACCATCCGGAATCATCGAACTCTGGAGTCTGCCAGGCAACCCCCTGATCAGAGCCGTCATCAAGATATCGCCAATTGGCTCCCGCGGGTAAAAGAATCTCTGTGATGACATTGCCTGCCTGCCACGTGCCAGCACGGGCATCAACCGGAACCTTTATACCATTTACGCGCACGGCCGCCGTTCGGGCGGCATCAACCGTGCCGCGCAGGCCGGTATCCGCCGTTTCATCTGTGCGCGGAAACCCGTCAGACACCGAAAGATTACTGGATACGCTGAACTCGCCCGGAATCTGCTCAAGAATATGAGCACGCCTTGCATCCATAAACTGAATGATTTCCTCATGAATGCCGGTATCCTCAGGCACCCAGTCAAGGTTGTTGATCACCGTGGCATCAAAGTGATCCTTGGCAAAAACGGTTTCCAGAAGTTGCCTCAGCTGTGAGTAGTACAGGCGAACGATCCGGGAGTCATTGAAAAAGGCAACCAAGGGCGGAAAGGTCTGCCCCCCGAAGTTGGTAACCGCCGGGAACAGGGTTGATTCCGGGCTTGCCGAGGTGTCCCCTAGGCCAAAAATGGTGTCGAAATCGTGGGGCACCAACCTGAAGCGAGCATCCTCCCTGCCACTGTAGAACTTGTAATCATCATCGGTGCCATTAGAAAGGTTGGTTTCACGGCTAAGGACGATGGTCATGAAGGCAAACCATCGCGTCCACTGCTCCACATCAACCACTCCTGAAACTTGCTCAAGGTATCCCCTTCCCGAGGCACTATTCATAGTGATGAAGAGTTGATGCAAATCATCCCATTCATCAATCGATTCATTGGAACCCTTGGACCAGCCATCGCCGCGGTATGCACCAGGATTGGGCGCAACGCCGTCATCGCCATAGCGAACATTCCACTTCACATCGGGACGCCCCTTGGAATAAACGTTTCCCCCGGGATTCAAGGGATAATGAATCTCCGCCCAGTCTCCGTCAATGGCCTCAACATGAAGATAGGTACCATAACGTCGGGCGTTCTGGTTGTCCTCTGCACGGTTCACGCCGTTGTGACGTAACTGAACCGGCTTTGCTGAGGCCGCCTCGATTCCCGAGGCTATTGACAATTGCGAGCCCAGCAACTGAAGGTAAGTGAACTGGGTGTTGAGGTTAATCTTGGTAATTCCGTTCCATGACCTGTCACGCGGTATATTAAGCCGGTTATTGCGCGGGTTGCGTCCTCGACTGCCCGCTCCCCGAACGCGCAGACCACACTGATACCGAATGTCGAAGTCGCTGCCTTGACGCGCAATCAGGGTAACGTTCTTCTGGGCATCACTCCCGGCATTGAACTCCCCGAAACGGAAATCCTCATCCTCCTCCACGGTCATCACCAGTCGATAAATTGCTTGATCACCGGAATAGAACTCATCGTCAAACTGAAACAGGGCATTTGCCTGCTGGCGACCCGCATTGTCACTGGGTGCAGGCCAGGTGCGGGAATGATCACCGTCACTGGCTTCAACGTAAAACTCAATCACCGTGCCGTCCTCCTGACCCGGAATCTGGGCAGCAAAGGTTCCATCACCGGCATTTAGATCACCATCCCGGCCCTCATCCCGCATCGGCAAGGCATTAAACTGCCCCGGGTTTCTTGTCGATACCCTCCAGTAAAGTGTCCCGGAAATCTGATCACCCTCGGCATCGATAAATTCCGCGCTCACCGTTACACCCTGGCCTCCACGGGGAATGGCAGGGGCGTGTTTGACGTCCATCACCAGCGGAGGAGTATCACGGGAGTCAATCGAGTTCACTGCCCCGGGGGAAAGCGCTGTTCCGGCGGACCAGTTTTGACCATATTTATTAGGCAGCCCTAGATGAATGAGTTCAAGGGACGCTCCCCCTCCATCGGCTGGACTGTCCCATTTCCAACCCTCCTCGCCACTCAGTATCCCGGAGTCGTCCTCTGCTCTGCGCCGCGCCCAGTCCCCCTGGTCAGAATAGGTAATGTCATCAGCCTCCTTGCCAAGGGAATCCACGATGCGTATCCGCTCTCCCCTGTTGCTCAATTGCCCCCGCCATGGTCCCGTGATAATCGCCACCTCCCCATAAGTGGCCTCAAAGACCTGCGGGTCAGCAGCGACCACCAGATAACCTCCGGGCGGAATAATGACCGCAGGAAATTCCAGATCCACACCGCTTGTGAACCTCCACCCCTGCAATGGCAACGCGCCGGCACCGGTATTATGTAACTCGATATATTCCTCAGCTTCATTGCCGGAGGAAGGGTTGAACATGATCTCGCTGATCATCAACGTGTCCGTAGCCGGTCCAACCAGCATTTCAACAGTGGCCACTGCCGAAGTCTGCTCTGCCGAGCTGACCAAGTAGGTAAATGAATCAACTCCGGAAAATGAAGGCGATGGCGTATACTCAAGTGAGCCGTCGGCCCTCAGGATCAGCTCCCCCTCACCGGAATAATCCACAAGTATCGCGCTGAGCGGATCATTCTCAGCGTCAATGTCATTGCTTAAGACGCCATTCTCCGGAGCAATGACGATCCCCTGGCCAATGACTACTGAATATTCATCATCCTCTGCTACAGGTGCGTCATTGAGTGCGCGAACCGCAAGGTTAACCCTTACTGGGAGCGAATCCTGAAAGCCGTCATTTGCAGCGTAGGTGAAGCTGTCAACACCGTTGAAATCCTGATCAGGAATATAGGTGAAAGCACCGTCCGCACGAACTCCAATTGATCCATGCGCCGGCAAGCCGACCACGACAGCACGCAGTGGATCATTCTCCGGATCACTGTCATTTGCAAGCAAGCTCAATGCAGCAGGCAGTGAGAAGCTTGCATCCTCATCCAGCTCATAACTGTCCGCAACTGCCACGGGTGGGGCATTGATATTAATGATCACCGTTGCCGGATCAGAATAAAGCACCCCGTCAGTCACCCGGTAAGTAAAACTGGTTTGTCCCGTAAAGCCGAATTGCGGGAAGAACAAAAATCCCCCGTTAGCCTCCAGAATCACCACCCCGGACCCCGCCTGACTGGAGATCTCTGCCCGCAGGTCATCTCCCTCAATGTCAACATCCCCGGCAAGAACCCCCGGTGCGGCAACATTCAAAAGTGTATTAGGCGCAGCCAGGAACACATCATCCCGTGCAAATGGAGGGTCATTGACCTCACTTACCTCAATATTCACGATGCCCAGAAGTGATTCATTCACACCGTCATATGCACGATAGCCAAAAGAATCACTACCGTTGAAATTCGGCGCTGGTGTGTAGACAAATGAACCGTCTGAGGCAATGATCACCGAACCGTTAGCCGGAAGAAAATCCAGAACCGCTCTAAGTATTTCACCCTCAGGGTCCGAATCGTTAGCCAACACCCCTGCACCCGGGTCAACACTAAGCTGCATATCCTCACCTGTTACATAAGCATCGGGCGAAATCACCGGGAAATCATTCGCACCAGGAATCACATTTATGGTAACGGTTGCCTGATCCTCCAGACTGCCATCCGAAAGGGTATAAGTAAAACTGTCGCTACCTTCAAAATTGAGTCCGGGTATATAGGTGAAACTGCCATCGGCATTAAGCTGCACTTCACCGCTTGCGGGCGGAACAAGCAGGTTCGTGCTAAGCACGTCCCCATCAACATCGCTGTCATTATCGATAATCCCAAAGATATCAGGACGCCTCCCCTCTAGGCTAAAGTCAAAACTGATATCTGAGCTGGTACCCGAAAACTGGTGGATCTCAACGGCAATGGTGTTCTGGCCAGCAACGAGGACTGTTGCAGGCGCTGTGAAATCAAAGAACTCGGATTCCCCGGAGGCGGTGGCGGGGGTAAAGTCACTGAAGATGGCATCATCAGCCAAATTGGAACGTAATACTTCCGTCCCGTTGATGTAGACAGCGGCACCATCGTCATGGAGTAACCTGATCCCAAGGATCTCAAACTCAGATGGATTATCCACATTAAAACGGCGCCTGAAGTAAGTAGTGGGATACTTTTCATCGGCGTCAGCACCAAATTCCACCGTCGTCACCTCATCACCATCACCGTAGCCAAGCTGAGCTGCACCGCTTGCCCAGCCACTGTCATCGTAATCCGGCGCAATCCATGCCCTGCCCTGGTCGCTGCCATTATCAAGATAGCTCCAAACAGATCCAGCGGCGATCAGTTCACTGGTGACGGCGGTATAGACGCTGACCTGTAAATTATCGATTGCCCAGGATTCATCATCACCCCCGTCCCAATCGTCGCCACTGGCAAACATCTCAATGGTAATACTCTCTGAGGTATGCTCAATACCCCGGAAAGCAGGTTCATTGCGCATATCATATGCTGAATCCCGATACAGGCTCCCGGTGGAGAAACCCAAATCCAGTAAACGGGCAAGCTCACCCCCCGGAGGCGGAGTATAACTCTGGATGCCGCCCTGCCCGGCATTATCAAAAGTGTGAGAGAACCTGCTCTGGCCATCAACAAGGACATTGAAAAAGTCTCCGCCTCCCCTGTCCCCATCCCAGGAATCGATGATCGCCAGGATGAACGAAAGTGAAACCCGGTTATGCGGCGGCAAGTTGTTGATGGTAATCGTCGTGCTCCCGGCCGGATTACCGGGACTACGGTTACGCAGGAAACTTCCGGAAAAGCCCTGATCCCCACCAAGCCCTTCGAACCCGCTGACCGGCTCCACATTGGTGACTCCCATAAATTGCGCTCCGGCAACAGCATCTAGAGTATCGTTCAAGACCCTTACCGGCCGGGAAAGTCCGGCCGAGGAAACGATCAAGGGGATATTCTCCCCGGTGACATAAGAATCGTCAGCTGCAGAAGGAGTGTCATTGACGGGCTCAACTGTTATACTGACTGTCGCAGGGGAAGATCGCTCCGTGCCGTCATCGGCAACATAGGTAAAACTATCCACCCCGAAAAAATCCTTCTCTGGGCTATAATCAAAACTGCCATCCTCATTGATCACCAGCACCCCTGAAGAAACATTGGCATCAACGGCAAAAGTTAACGCGTCCCCCTCGACGTCAACAGCAATTGCACCCAACCCCGAATCTGCAGCTACACTCAGGAGCGAATCCTCAATGGAAGTCAATCCGAGATTTGCAGCCACCGGCGGATCATTCACCGGAAGTATGTTCAGGGTTACTGTGGCAGGGGCAGAACTGCCGGTATTGTCGGTCGCAGTGTAGGTAAAACTGTCCGTGCCAAAAAAATTGCTTTCAGGAACATAGGTGAAAGTGCCATCCGGATTAAGCCCAAGCAAACCATGTGAGGGCTCACTGGCAACGGCCACGCTAAGCCCTTCGCCCTCCCCACTGTCATTTTCGAGAACACCACCACCGGTTCCTCCCCCTACCACCTCGATGAAAATATCGTCAACCCAGGCATCGGTAACCTCGGCCGTGGTGGTGGAACGATTATTGTAAACACCGAAGTTAAGTTCATGAGTGCCGGCAGAAAACGTCAGTTCGGTACTGAATGCACGCCACCCGGAATCCTCATCGCCCTGCCCGTCGGGGCCATACATTCGAAAAATTTCACCGTTGGTTCCTGGCCCGGAAAAATTCCCGCCGGTCTCGAGAATGATAGCACTGTATTCACCTGACTCGTATCCGCCACTCATCAGGAGCCTATAGCGAAAGCTGATCTCGAGAGTCGCCGGGTTATCGAGGGTTATCGGCAACCTCAGGGCACCAGAAGACACCGTATTCTGATTCCGCGGTCCGCCGCCGACACGAATATGCGCTCCGGCAGACCCATTGAATCCCCCGTCGGTCGCGATATCACCCGAGGAAAAATCCGCGGCTGAGGTGTTGAAGGGAGCCGGGAAGGGATCATCCACGAAGGCAATCAAGCCCGCACCCCCTGCCGCGGGCCTGAGGGCCAGGTCAAACCCGACATCGCTGCTCTCAATGGTTGCCTGGTGAAGTTCCACTGCAATGGAATTACTCCCTGCCACCAGCAGGCCACCCAGATCAACTGCGCCTGTTAAATATGCTGACTCGTCAGGCACTGACGAGGTGGTGAACGTCTGGGTTGTCAGAGGACCGGGAGGTAACAACTCCGAACGGTATACCTCTGTGCCGTTAACATAGACTGCAACGCCGTCATCAATGAGGTATTCCAGTTCCCAGGATTCAATCAGAGCCTCTGCAGCACTCAAGGTGAAACTGTTCCTGAAGAGATATGTTGTGACGAGGTTTTGGCCATTAGTCGCCTGGTCAATGCCGTAGAGCAAATCATCAAGGCCTGAAAATCCGTCAATATTTCCCGACTGTATCGGCACTGCTGCCGTGAACCATGGAGCAACCGTAGAGGTTTCAGGATCAAAATCCGGTGCGTTCCAGGCCCGTGCTGAATTGTCTACGGGATAATCATCCGCCCTCCCGTTTTGGTTTTCGATACGGTCTAGGATAAGCCATTGCCCATCAAAACCCCCAATGTCTCCACTATCAAAATCCTGATCGAGGACAGGCCCTGAAACCGCAGAGAATGCACGATCCTCCGTCAACTCATAGCTATCATTGACCACGGTCGGCACCGCAAGGGAGAAGTCCATGCAATAAATCCATATCAACACCCCCGGCGCAAACCGACGGAACAGGAAACAACGGTCTAGGACCGGAAAACTCAGGCTGGGGAACACTGAAAAAAAGGATTAATTGGATCCATAAGATCGTTCAGGCACCAGGCAATTGCAAGAATACACGGATTTACAATACACAACGGTAATGTCTAGGCTAATTACAGGAGGTTACAGACTTCTTCACAATACGCTCAATCGCCCAGCAGGCATGCTCAGCAACCAGTGGATTCCCGCCTTGGGCGGCATCCCTCAACGCAGTAAGGTCAGCTTCATCACCCACATTTCCGAGTGCCACGCAAATATTACGCAGGAAACGCTCATGACCTATGCGCTTTACCGGCGACTGACGAAACAAAACACGGAAATCCTCCCCGCTAATGGTGAGAAAATCGCGCAATGGCCAACTGATATAATCCCGGGCAGCAAATTTTGACTCCTTGGAAGCCTTGGCAAACCGATTCCATGGGCACACCTCCAGGCAATCATCACAACCAAATATCCTGTCTCCAATCACCTCACGAAACTCCTCGGGAATAGGGCCACGATGCTCAATGGTAAGGTAGGAAATGCATCGCCGGGCATCAAGGTGACGTGGAGAGGTAATCGCAGCAGTCGGGCAGCAGTCGACACAGGCTGTACACTTACCACAGCGGTCGGGCATCGGGGCATCAGGCTGCAAGTCAAGCGTGGTCACCAACTCTGCCAGGAAAAACCATGTACCCAGCCTCGGGTGAATCTGCATCGTGCTCTTACCATTCCACCCCAAGCCCGCATCCGTGGCAAAATCCCTCTCCAGGACCGGTCCATAATCCACGTAAAAGCGCTGTGCTCCCCCCAGAGTCTCCAGTTCCCGGGAAAACGCCTTTAGTTTCTTGTCGATCACCAGGTGGTAATCACTGCCCATAGCGTATCGGGCAAATCGCCCGGCTCGCATGCCGTTGCCAGGGCTCCTTGCCTCCGGGCCTCCCCCCGGAAAATAATTCAGTGCCAGGACAATAACCGTCTTCGCCCCTTCCACCAGCAAACGGGGATCCTTGCGCCGCTCAGGAGATTTTTGCATCCACTCCATGTCGCCGTACTTTTCCGAATCAATCCAGGACTGGAAGTCATCAGCATGTGTTGCCCTGCGTGCCGGAGTAAACCGGCAGTCGTCAAATCCAAGCCCCGAGGCGATCTCCCTTACCCTGCTCTCCAGTGTCCCGGGCATCATTCAATGGCGTCCTGCAAACCAGACACGGGCACTCTCAGCAATCCCGTATGCCAATTCCTCACTACTCAGGTTGTCAACCTCGACGCAATCATCTGCTGCCTGCCTGTACAACTCAAGGCGTCCTGCCATGAGTTCCTCCATGCTTTTCCTGGGATCATCCGTCTGCAGTAAAGGACGCTCATCATTACCCGCAACCCTGTCCATGATAACATCAATGCCGGCGTTCAGCCAAATGACCATTCCCAATGAGCGTAGAACCTCAATATTCCCGGGACGGGTAATGATTCCTCCACCTGTGGAAATCACCAGTCGTTCACGGGGAAGCAACTCCTCTAGAACCTCAGATTCAACGCCCCGGAATCCCTCCTCGCCAATCTCCTCGAAGATTTCGGAGATCGGCTTGCCCGCACGCCCAACAATAAGGGCATCAGTGTCCACGGCCTCAAACCCCAGGCCAGGAGCCAGTGCCTGGGCAACAGTGGATTTTCCCGTGGCCATGAACCCTATTAGTATCAGGTTCACCGGAGTTCTGCGTATAATCTTGGCCATTAGGGGATGAATCTACGATGACACCCGCCGGGCGCAAGAACTAGCCCTAACTGTGCGTTATTGACGCCCGGCAACGATTCGCGATTGTTAAGCACAATCCAACGAATGGAAACTGTAATACTTGAGGCCGGCTCACCCGAACAAATTCGTTCGGCTGTCACGCAGGCGGCAAGCTCCCTGCGTCGCGGAGAGCTCGTCGCCCTGCCTACGGAAACTGTCTACGGTCTTGCCGCCTGTGCATCAAACCCTGAAGCCTGCGCCGCGGTATTCGAGGCAAAGGAGCGCCCGGGCTTCGATCCGCTAATCGTCCATGTATCTGGTAAGGAAATGCTTGAAACGGTTGCCGATATCCCTGCAGAAACCGCAGAGGCGGTCCATCGCCTGATCAGCGAGTTCTGGCCTGGACCGCTGACCTTCGTGTTACCGAAAACCTCGGCAGTCCCGGATATTGTCACAGCCGGCCTGGATACCGTAGCTGTGCGCTGCAGCAATCATCCCGTGTTCAAGGCTGTCATAAAAGAAGTCGGAGCACCCTTGGCAGCTCCCAGTGCCAACCGCTTCGGTAGCATTTCACCAACCTCAAGCTCAGCGGTAATGACTGAGTTGTCCGGACGCATCCCTCTCATTATCGACAGCGGTGCCTGCTCCGACGGCATGGAATCAACCATTGTCCGCGTGGAGGCCAGCGGCAAGCCAAAGCCTTTCATCCACCTTTTGCGACCCGGCCCGGTAACTGTCGAGATGTTGAAAAAAATAGGCAAAGTGATCACTGGAAAATTATTGCCACCTGGCGAAAAACCCGAGGCACCCGGTCAGCTATCGACCCATTACGCACCGCAGACCTCACTGCAATTGCTTACCAAACCTGCTGATTTCAAGCCGGTAGCCGGCCGACGCTATGCAATGCTCAGTTACAGGGGACAACCAAAGGACGGGTATATTGACCTGCACCCCTGGCACAAGGTGGAAATACTCAGTCCCGGCTCCGGGAAACTGCCCGAGGCTGCAGTGCGCTTCTTCTTTGCGTTGCGCAAGCTTGATGAATGTGGGGCCGACACCATCATCGCCGAACCTGTTCCTGAACGCGGTGTTGGCCTTGCCATTCAGGATCGGCTGCGACGTGCCGCAGCTAGCCATTAAAGAAAAAATGAAAGGTTCCCGGCCTATCAAGCGTTATTCTCCTTCGCACCCGGTCCCTATCCACCTGCAATCACCCTTAACGTAAGCCGTCAATGTCGATGCTGAAGTCCATGGCCACAATCAGCGGCTTCACGCTAATAAGCCGGCTGCTTGGCCTGCTGCGTGAGATCCTGATCGGGCGCTATCTTGGAACCGGAGGAGCCGCCGACGCCTTCGTCGCCGCATTTCGTTTCCCTAACATGTTTCGCCGTATCTTTGGCGAAGGCGCCTTCAACTCTGCCTACGTTCCCATCTTCGCCCGGGAACTCGAGGAGAAAGACCATGCCACTGCCGAGCAGTTTGCCTGCCGGGCCTTCTCGATCCTGGCACTCGTGTTGGTCATTGGAACACTCGTAGCCATACCGGCGATGCCGGCAATCATGTGGGTCTTTGCCCATGGTTTCATTGAAGATCCGGAAAAATTCGAGACCACGGTAACCCTCGCCCGCATCATGTTCAGCTACCTGCTGTGCATGGCTCTCTCTGCACACTTAAGTGGCACACTCAACACACTCAAGGTGTTCGCGATGCCGGCTTTTGCCCCGGTAATCCTCAATGTCATCTTCATTACCGCCCTGCTCCTGGTGGTTCCCGCCATGGGTTTGACCGGGGAATTTCGTGAGATCGGGCACGTCATCTCATGGGCGGTATTCATCGCCGGTTTCGTGCAATTATTCGCCCTCTACTTCACGTGCTTGCGAAAAGGTATCCATATCCGTCCTGTTACCCCGAAGATCACCCCGCCCATCAAGCGCTTACTCACCCTGATGGTGCCGGGGATTCTAGCTGCCGGGATCCAGCAACTTAATCTTTTTGTCGGCACCATGATCGCCTCGACACAGGATGGTGCCATTTCCTACCTCTACTACTCCGATCGCATCTACCAGTTACCCCTCGGTATGATCGGTATTGCCTTTGGTGTGGTGTTACTGCCGGAAATTACCCGCAAACTGCGCGGTGGCGATCGGGAAGGGGCAACCGGAAGCATTACCCGCGGCATGGACTTCGCCATGCTTCTCACCCTGCCCGCCACGGTCGCCATGCTGGTTATCCCTACGCCAATCATAAGCACCATCTTTGAGCGTGGAGAGTTCAATACCGAAAGCACAAAGCAAACTGCAGCGGCACTTGCAGGCTTTGCCATTGGTTTGCCGGGTTATGTGCTTGTGCGGGTCCTGCAACCGGGCTACTTCGCACGGGAAGACACCAAACGACCCATGATAATGGCATTGATTACCGTTGCCGTTAACATCGCCTGCTCACTCGCCCTGTTTCCTCTTCTTGGACATGTCGGCATTGCCGTAGCAACGGCAATCAGCGCTTGGGTGAATGTGGCACTGCTGGCACTCGGCCTTCGCGGCTTCTGGAAACCGGACAAAAAAACCTTGCTCCGGTTGCCCAGGATGCTGCTTGCTGCGCTGATCATGGGCGCAGCACTTGCTGTACTGCACCATCTGACAAGCAACTGGTTTGAGGCAGGTAGCCTCCAGAGGATACTTGGCCTCGGGTTGCTGATCATTACAGGCGTCACTGTCTACTTCACCGCTGCCATTGGCCTGAAAGCAACAAGCATAGGCGCTATCAAGACGGGGTTGGCCGGTCGTTAAACGCCGGTTTAGCGGGATTGCCCCCGCAGGGAGAACCACTCAATCATCCAGTGGGGGTTCCACATAACGCCCCAGGAAGAGAATGCTGCCGCTCACCTTGTCACGAATCAGGTAAAGAAAAGGATGATCAGCTCGAAACCGCGGACCCATCGGGGCGGACTTCAAGCCGACAATTGCGGCGGTGGCTGCCGCGGCCTCGGTTCCCTCCTCATTGACTTCCACAAAGGCCTTATGAAGCACCGCGCTCAGGTATAGCCTCCTGCTGCCATCCATGCCGGAAAAATCGGCGTCAGTAAAAGCTTTCTCCATCCCCAGAGCCTGCAGCTTGTCAGCCAGACTAAATTCGGAAGTCATCTTGAACTTGGGCAGCCAGGTATCAACCTTTATTGGACGCACCTTTGCCAGCCATCCTGAAAGCTTGGCCGGAGTCAGCATTTTTTCCAGGTCGGCAAGGGTTCTCTTCTTTTCCGGTGGTGTTGCCGGTCGGCGAAACCCCGTTCCGCCCTGGTTGGGAAGAAGGACTACCATTGAAACCTGCTCTCCCTTGTAGGGCATCTCGAGCACCTGCACATCAGCATCCTGATAATAGCCGAACTTTCCCTTCTGGAACATCATCGGGATCTTAACTGATTTTTCCGGCGTAACCTTGAAAGGCATCTCCCGCGTGGATTTCTCCTTAAAGGCACTCGCCCAGCTTCCCTTGAAGTAGATCGCATTGGTAAGCACCATGCGCGTCAGGGGATCAATAACACCCTTGGGAATGAGGTCCTTGATCTTTTCCCGGGTTTGCTTCTCCACCCAGCCATTGATAATTCCACGGGCCACTTCCGGCCTGCCGTAATCCAGCCCCTGTCCGGCTGAATCATAGCTTTTCACGATTAAATCAACGTAGTCCTTCCTGAAGGGGTAGTCCTTGTGTGGCCAGAGGGCATTGGCAATTGCCAGTTCCACTCCATCCTTGGCATCCCCTCCACGCAAGCCCGACTGCAACCCTGAAAAAGCAGTGTGCAATTGACCCTGGGGCAAATTGAAATCAAGAGCCTTGGCCATTTCACTAGCGGTTTCACCCCTTGCCCCGGCATAGGTCATGGCCAAGGCGGTGGAAATACTGTAGGGCGAGAGGAAAAGGTTGCCTTCCTCGCCTTTTAATTGCCGGTAAAGCTTGAGAGCAAACCGGGTATTGCCTTCAGCAAGCGTATCGATGTCAGCAGCTGTTTCGCCGCTGGCAATGCGCGCAGGGAAAGCAGCAATAGCTAGAATCAGGCCAGTATACCAGCCTATTGATTGGATAAGTTTACTCTTCATTTCTTTTTTGTTCCGGTTGCCCACCTACTGGAATGAGGTGCGTTTAATTGTAGCCTATAACGGCTGCAACCTCATTTTCTTAGCCCTTTTTTGAAATCATTCTTCCCGCTAATGCTCCAAAGGGCATGAACCATGAAGACGACCCGCAAGGGCTCGCCGACATCATGGTTGCAGGCGGCATTTCCATGGGGAATAACATCCGTCCAATTCCTAATTTCAGGACCTTCTGATGCTCAGCGGTAAACTTACTTTGCCACTGCCAAGGCTGCCTCAACGGCAGTCAGGAATTCCTTCGAATCAGGCTTTGTCCGCGGGGAAAAACGTGCCCTGACCTCCCCGTCCCTGCCGACAAGGACTTTCTCAAAGTTCCATGAGATCCCCCCCTTTCCCTTGGGCTTGGCATCGCTGGCAACCAAGTGCTGGTAGAGTTCACAGGTTCCTTTCCCCTTGACCACCACCTTGGAAAACATGTCAAAACTGACGTCATAATTCTCTTTGCAGAAAACACTGATCTCAGAGTTTGTCCCGGGCTCCTGCTTACCGAACTGGTTGGCCGGGAAACCCAGTACTCGCAGGCCCTTGCCGTTAAATTTCTTGTGCAGTGCCTGCAGTTGCTCATACTGTGGCGTAAGCCCGCACTTGCTGGCGACATTCACAAAAAGCACCACATTGCCCTGGTAAGAGGCAAGATCCACCTCCTTGCCACCGATATCCTTTGCCTTGAAGCGCAACGCACTGCCAACTTTCTCATTGCCTGTGGCCGGAGTGGGAGACCCTTCCCCGGCAGAAACAAAGGGGGAAATGCACAAGGCCAGAATGTTCGAGTATAGGATGGAAATTTTCATGCCTTTAAACAACGGATATATCAACCCCTTTGCAATGAAAAACCAACGGTGGAATATCATACCACGCCTGTAAGCCCCTCCCTTGTTGCATCCTTCCCCTGAAGACCTTATCCGGTTATTGTGATCGTCATTGAGAATGCCGAAGACATGTGCCGCAATACAATCGGCAAGCCGCGTGTGCTGGTCCCGACCATGGGAGCACTGCATTCCGGACATGGCAGGTTAATAAGCCACGCCCGCAGCCTCGCCGGCCCAAGCGGGATGCTTATCGTTTCCATCTTTGTCAACCCCACACAATTTGGCCCGGATGAGGACTTTGAAGCCTACCCCCGCTCGCCGGGCGAAGATCAATCCCTGTGTGTCGCCGCCGGCACCGACATCCTCTTCCAGCCAACCGTGGAGGAAATGTATGATGAAGAGGCAAGTGGAAGTCACTACACCGCCGCGGATTCCGGGCTCATCACAACCCTGTGCGGTCCCGGCCGACCCGGGCATTTTGACGGGGTATGCACAGTGGTGGAAAAGCTCTTCAGGATGATGAAACCCGACATCGCCGTGTTCGGAAAGAAAGATTACCAACAACTCGCGGTCATCAGTAAAATGACCCGGGACCTCAAGCTCCCCGTCAGGATCATCGGAGCGGAAACCGTGCGGGAGGAAGACGGGCTGGCAATGAGTTCACGGAATCGCTACCTCAACCCTCAGCAGCGTTGCCAGGCCCCTGCAATCTACAAGGCGCTGCAACATATAAAGGAACACGGTGCCATGGAAGCCTCTGCAAGGATAATGAGCGCACACGAAATCATCACCAAGGAGGCTCCTCTTGGGAAAATCTCCTACCTGCAGATCGTTGATCGCCAGACCATGCGGGAAATCAAGACCATTGATCGACCGGCACTTGCCGCAGCAGCAGTGCACTTTGGCAAGGCAAGGCTCATTGACAACGTTGAGATCGGCCCCATCCCCCAGGACAATGAGTGAAGCCAAGTGTATTATTGATTAATTAAATCAATCTTCATAAAAGTTTAATCAATATGATCAATAAATAAATGGATGCATATTCAGGATGGTAATGAAGGGCAATCAAGCGCTTCACCCTGAATATCACCCATGGCCAGTATCTATGACTTGAAGCCCAGGTTTCAGGCACTGCTGCGACCGGTAACGAGGA
>JAAESJ010000370.1 GCA_024229495.1 Verrucomicrobiaceae bacterium
AATCTGCTTGCAGGAATTCCAGACCCTCTAGAAGGATGCTACCTACTGGAACCTGAACATACATGGGCGATAGATGTGTGCCCCCCTACTATATTCATACTTGGAGAGAATCCCGCTAATTTGACCCAAAACGAAAACGGCGGTAATTATTATGATGAAGGTGCAATATGCTGGAATGGCACTGACTGGCCCTGGCATGCAGTTGAGGTTTCTGGACAAGTCGTCAACTTACGTGTTGCCGCTACCTACGAAATTCACTATAACTGCGGAGAGGCCCCAGAAGTCACTAGGATAGTCAATGTCGTCCCTCAGAACTCAGGAGGGGGACAAGGAGGGGATGGCGGCAATCAGGGAGACGGTGGTGGCGGCCAGCAGGGCCAGGGTTGAATACGTTCACTTTGCATTAGTAAAATTCGAATCAGTTCCTTGTGAGCCTGAGAAGGTCAGGTCGACTGTAATGACCACTATAGTCGAAGTTTTGGCGCTCCTCAACAACAGTGCGCCGTTCCACATCAGCGTATAGTATACCTTCTACATAATCTGGCAGAGGTCCCGCGA
>JAAESJ010000371.1 GCA_024229495.1 Verrucomicrobiaceae bacterium
CTTTTGATGTTCTGCAGTGCCTGTCCCAGAGCTTGCACGGACTCGACCCGGGAACGCAGTATTTCATCACAGTGGTCAGGAGTCTTTATACAATCCACCGTGCGGCCGGCAAGATTCACCAGGGCGGAGGCACCCTCCAGGTACCTTGCCCAGTCGCCGACACTGCGACCGTCCCATTCATCATGTAACCACGGTCCTTTCTTTGCGGGAGCATTTCGCGAAATAAGCACCACCTCATGGCCTATGCCTACAAGGTGGTCAGCGAGGTTCAGTCCGAGAAATCCTGTTCCCCCGGCAATCACCACGCGGCTGCTTGAAGTGGCCTTACTTTCCATTGCTCTCCTTTTACTTGAATGTGAATGCAATGCAACATATTGACAATGGCAATGGATTTCAGTCGCGAGGACCCAATTCCGATATTCCCTAGTGGTCGCCGTCTTGTGTGTTTTGGCTGTTGCAGGAACCGGCGACTGGGACCGGTGTTATTGTGGGGTGGGTTTGTGTGCCTGTTTGTGTCAATGCTCCAGGTGATCGCCTCTGGGGCTGAGCCTGCCAAGCAGCGTGACTATCATTTCAAAGGAAGTATATCCCGCCCGGTTCTCGAGAACTATTTGGCACGGAGCGCCACTTTCGGCTCATTACTCCACCTTACGCTAGAGGATGACCTACGCATGATCAGGGAGACGGGGGTGAAATTCGCAGGGCGCGCCATCTGGATGTGGGGTAACGAGTCACAGATCGATTCCCTGGTGGAGAAAGGAGATCCTTTCGCCAAACGAATCCATGAGATTGATCCTGATATCATCCTGCAGGGGGCGATCTTTGAGATTGTAACCAGGGATGTGGAGAAGGTTGCCATTCCGGCTTCCGTCTTCAAGGAATTCGGCGTGGAGCAGGAACCGCGAAAATTCCGCTACAAGTCGATGCTCTATGGCTTCGGGCACCGGCACGACCACTGGTATCAGTCTGCATCAGTGCCTGACATGAGCCGCATTGAGACTAGGATGTGGTTCTATTATGTCGCAAAGCGATGGATTGACATGGGGATTGAGGCAATTCATATCGGGCAGGTTGCTCTCATGGATGACTGGGACAGGGGGCACCGACACTGGAGCAACCTGTTGGAGAGAATCCGTAAATACGCCAGTCGTCATGCTCGGCGTAAGATCGTCCTCATCGACGCGCATGTGCCCAGTGGTGGCATCGTGCGCAATGGCAAGCTTCTTTTTGACCTTCATTCCTTTCCCTCCCGGCCAAAGTCGGTTCAGGGAAAACCCTTCAAGGCGGTACTTGAGAAGGGATTCAGTGACGCAATTTACGGGCGCAGCAGCGGAGGGATCACGCCAAGCGGCTGGAAGTGTGAGTCATTGCCCTATATTGTGGAGATCGATAACTTTGGTGCTTCAGATCATCCCGGGGAATACCGTGAGGACGACAAATTCCACGTTTGGGGATGGGACGAGATCAACTGGTTTATCAAGCAGCCTGAAGACTACCGCAATGAGTGGCTTGAGTATGCCTATAAATGGGTGCGCCGCACGGATCCAAACGGTTATTTTCAGTTACCTCTACGCCGATTTGAACACTATACGGCAAGCATGACCCGGCCAGGGGGGATGCGGCAGGAGGAGACCATCCGCAGGATCTGGGATGAGGCTGACGGGCGCTAGCTACAGTGGTAAGTCACCTGGAGAGCGGGTCAGTGTCCGAGTTTCCTTAGTTGTAGCGTTGTGGTGTGTATCCGGCCTTTATGCGCTTCTTTTTCAGCAGCGCTTTGAGATTGGCTGCCTGTTCGGCATAACGGCGATTCTTCGCAAGATTCGTGAATTCTCCCGGATCGTTCTGTAAGTCATAGAGTTCTGCGCCTTTCGAGCCATATCCCCAGTGGGTAAACCGCCACTTGGGCGTGCGTATCGACTCGCCACCACTCCGGCTGATGGTGAATGCCATCTGCTTTTTCCATTTGTCCGATTTAGGGTCCCTGAGCAGGGGAAGGAGACTTTGTCCATGCAGATTAACGGGTGGGGTTAAGCCCGTGAGCTGGGCCAGCGTCGGATAGAGGTCGATCAACTCGGTGATGTGCTGGGTTGCCTTGCCGTGGGTTTTTGCCAACCACGGGACGCTGAGGATAAATGGCACCCTCGTGGATTGTTCAAAGAGATGCTGTTTCTGGAACTTGTTGTGCTCTCCTAGTAGGTATCCGTGATCGCTGGAAAAGATGACGATGGTATTTTCCCGCAAACCGAGTTCCTCCAGGGTATCAAGAATCCGTCCAACCTGGGCATCCATGTAGGAGATGCTGCTGTAGTAGGCTTCCAGCAAGCCCTTGTGTAGTTTCGGAGTGATGCCATACCTGATATTCGCCTTGTAATTGCGTATGATTCCGGGGACGTCTTCAAGGTCCCCCTCGGGAACTGATGGAATAATCATGGAGTCACGCTCATAGAGGTCGAAATACTTTAGCGGTGCGACCAGTGGCACGTGGGGGCGAACAAAACCACAACCGAGGAAGAAAGGTTTGTTGCGGTTGCGCTTAAGGAAGCCGATAGCAGCTTCTGCGGCCATGCCGTCGGCATGTTCCAGATCGCCGGTCGAGGACTCCACTCCGGTAAAGGTTTGAGAACTGGTGTCCTTCGGGGACCATTCGGTCCTTTTTCCCGGAGCATGTTGTTCGGGAGCCTTGATATTCACCGTTTCATCCCATGATGGGGGATCATCATGCTCTGCGGTTCCCGCGATTATTTCAAAGGGAATGCCCATGTGGTAGATTTTACTGATACGTCCGGCATGGTATTTGTTGTTCCGAAAGAGCTGCGAGAGGGTGATCACGTCGGGCATGTTCTTGCGAAGGTTGCCGCCGTTGCCAAGCATCCCGTTGGTGTAGGGATAAAGCCCGGTCATTAATGAGGCGCGGGAGGAACCACACACCGGATACTGGCAGTGCATGTTTTCAAAACGCATGCCGCGGCTAGCCAGTTCATCGAGACGGGGGGTCTTGCACTGAGGGTGGCCGAATCCGCTTAATGCGGTACTGAGGTCATCGGCCATCAGGAGCAGAACGTTAACCGGTCGTTTTTCATCGGCTGCACAAATGGAGCAGCAGGTAAAGAGGATCGTAATGAGAAGGAAAGGGAAACGGGGCATTGTGAAATTGAAAGGTCTCTAAGGTGTTGGCGCTGGGATGCGGTATATGCGTCTTGCTGCAGAAGACAAGACCCATGTTGATGGCATTGCGCAAGCCCTAAGAATACCGGAAAGAGGGAAACTCTTCGCGCAATTGTCTTGAGCGATTCTCCTTTATCAAGGAAATCTTGTTTGTAGGGGTGCGGGGATGTTAAGTTATAAGCTCCTTGGTCAGCTCTTTACGTGGCAAAGGTCGCAGAGCCCAATGATTGATGAATGACCCAATGGCAGAATTACCGGAAAATGCATTCCCGGGGAAGGCAATGACCAGACTGCATGGTTGGTCGTGGAGATGGTTTGCCCTTGTTGCATTCTGCGGTGGGATTCCAGGCTCCCTGTCCCTGCAAGCTGCGGATTCCGGTAAGGTGTTTTCTCCGAAAGATTATCGCAAGCATGCTATGACGCGCAGCGGGGATGCAAAAAAGGGAGAAGAGATTTTTTACGGCAGAAAGGCATTGTGTTCGCAGTGCCATTCCACTGATGGCAGCAACCAGCTGGCAGGTCCCGACCTGAAGGCTGCCGGGGACAAGTTTTCACGAGCCGATTTGATACTCTCGGTGCTGCAGCCTTCCTCAAGTATCATGACGGGTTTTTCTCTTTCCGTGATTACGACGAAGGACGGTAAGACATACAGTGGTGTCGTTAAGCAATCCTCTGAGAAGGAACTGATCATTGCCGGAATGGGTGAACTTCGTCACCGGATCGCAAAGTCAGACATCAGGGAACAATTGACCAGTCCGGTCTCGATGATGCCCGCCAACCTGCATGTTGCTCTGTCCAGAGATGAGTTTTCCGACCTTGTTGCCTACCTTGAAAATCTCAAGGATGAACGCTCCAGAGTGCGCAATGAGCACGGCACACCGCTGGATATTCCGCGCCTGGAAAAGCCCGTCAAGTTGGTCCCCTTCCTGGGCGAGGGGCTGGGACTGGAGAAGCCGGTGTGGTTCGGGGAACACCCGGTTATCGATGATCTGTTCGTTCTCCTTGAGAAAAGCAGGGCCAGGATCTCATTACTTGAGAGGAAAGCCGACGGTTCGGTAAACCGCTCATTGTTTGTCGAGATCCCTGATGAGGTTTACGTTACCAATGATGAGGGGCTGCTTGGCTTGGCCTTTCATCCGGATTTTGTCGAGAACCGCAAGTATTACTTCATGCACGAGGTCAAGGAAGGTGCGCGTCGCGGGATGGTGATTGGTGAGCGTGAGGCGCGGATTGACCTGCGTGCCGACTCGGGGAAGCCGACACGAAATGTTCTGGAGTTTGATGTTGCCACTGAGTTTCACCACGGTGGTGGGATTGAGTTCGGCCCTGATGGTTGCCTGTATATCGGCATGGGGGATGGCGGACCGCAGGAGGATCCGCACGGACATGCCCAGGACCTGACTTCCTTCTCGGGCAAGTTGATGCGTATTGACGTGGATAAGCGCACGGAGGGTAAGGCTTACGGTATCCCCGAAGATAATCCCTTTATTCATCACGCGAACCCGCAGGTGCGGCGCGAAATATTTGCCTACGGGTTACGCCAGCCGTGGAGATTCAGCTTTGATCCTGCCAATGGTGAGTTGTGGGTCGGTGATGTTGGTCAGAACCGTTTTGAGGAGGTGACGATCGTGCGTGCCGGGGAAAATCATGGCTGGAATGTGCTGGAGGGATTTGAGCTTTTCTCTACCCGCTATCGCAAGGAGAACGCGCGCTTTGTTGCGCCTGTTGTCTCGTTTCGCCGTAAGCATGGGGTATCCATCACCGGTGGTTATGTGTTTCGTTCGCCTGATGGTGAGACTTCCTCCTTTGATGGTGTCTACATCTGCGCAGATTACCAGTCCAAGCGTATTTGGGGTATCAGGCAGAAGGAACGCAAACTCAAGGTGATCCGCGAGATTGGCAACTGCCCCGACCGTGTCGTTTCCTTCGGTCGTGACCGTAGTGGCAGCCTTTATGCCGTGGGTTATGACAAGGGCATCATTTACAGTCTGGATTTTGGCGCAGCTGCTTTTGAGTGATGGTTGCGCCTGCAGGTTCAGTTGTCCTGCTTTTCCAGCATGACCTGGATCAGTTCAGCATCCCCCTTGTCCAGCTCCATCCTGAAGAGGGTGTTCCCCGGGTTAGTCACCAGTTTTTTCTCTTCCCATGATCTCTTTGCCTTATTCATGTGACGGATGGTTTTTACCTTGCCGGGAAAATTCAGTTTTACTTCATGCCGTGCAGCAATGTCACGGTTGCCCAGCACGATGAAATGTTCGCCGGCTGTTCCCTCAAAGACCCCCATGGCGATGTGTTCGCCCTGCGGTTGCACCCAATAGCCGGCAGGAGGCTTTGTGGTTCCCGTGGGCAGGGGATCGGTGTGATAGACTGCTGATGACCTTGCGTGGGTCAAGCTCGGGCTGAAGGCGGCAATGGTGTTGTTGATGCCTGATACCTCCCTTCCTATATCCGACAATGGAGGAGGTTCGGTCTCGATAACCTTGTGGATGTCAAACATGGTCCAGCCCACCCACCACTTGAATGCCTTGATTCCATAGGCAAGGCTCATTGCCACGGTTTGCCGCATCTTGATGACATTGTCGCCGTGAACGTGCACGAACCTGAAGACGGGTATGCCTCCTGCAGCAATCGACATGCGCCTGTAATACTCGAGGAAATGAAAATGTAGGTGTGCCTGGCGTTGCCAGTGATAATCATAATACTCGAGCATCCTGGGGCGGACTGCGTCGAGAAAAAATTCCATTCCCCCGTATTGGGAGTAGGTGGTGAACTCGGTGGGATGGTAGGGGTCGATGGCCTCAAATTGTTGGCGCATCGTGCCGAAATGAGGAAAGCTTGAGGGTTTTCTGCGGTCGCTCATGTAATAGGAAATGAGTGTTTTCTCCTCCTTCAGGGCATGAGCTGTCCATGGTGTCACCCCATGCAAGAGCATGTAAATTCCCGCTTCCTTTGATTTCTCAAAATCTGCCAGGCTTCCTTCAAGCCCATTGAAGTTTGCCTTTTTCATGGTGATAAAAAGATTATCCAGCCCCACGCGTGGACCGACCCAGCTTGGTGCCAGGAATGAGATCATCGCAGGCATCCTGAAAGGTCCGGGCAAGGCATCGCGAACCATCTCCTTATAGGGGCCAACACCAAAAACTTCACTGGTCCTCTGCTTTGGGTAAACTTCCAACCGCTTGATTTCGCCACCCTGATAGACGACTTCAACACCCAGTCCTGTTATGCTGTCGATCCTGAAGGCGATGTCGTGTTCAACAGGCCATCCTGGCAGCACACATACGCGCTTTCCTGTTGGCTCAATGAGCATTGAACCCAGTGAGGAAACAAATGTGTCCCAGCCGTTTTTTGCCGGTGGCATCCGGGAAAAATCTGAACCCCAGAAACCTGGAAAACGGGATGCCCCGGAATCAGGCTGGAGTAACGGCTTGGCGAGCTCAAGGGCATTGGAGATAGCTTGTTTCGACCGTTGGTCGGGCCAGTAGGTAATTTCACTTTCTGCGATTTGGATTTCCTTGGTGACTGTGGGCAAAAGTGAGTGTGGTCCCCGGCCGCTGCAGGCACTTAAATAACGCCTGAGCACGAGAGCGCTGGAGATTGCGGCGCCGTTTTCAATGCCGCTGAGGAAAATGCTTCCCCGGTTCCAGAATTTGTTCCACGCCTGGACCTGGGCGGTCACGGCACCGTTTACATCAACCTTGGCGACGGACTGGGCGAGTTGCTCAGGCTTTTCATTTTCCTTGGCTGTGGCCAAGTGGACCTGCAGGTCGTATGCCGTCCTTGGTTCCCCGGCATGAAGCCGCTTATTTTCGGCATTCATCTCCTCACAAAGAACCACAAGCGCATTTCCGGCATTAGTCTTGATGATCCGTTTCGCTCCCTGTGATATGGAGTCATTGTTCTTTTCGTCATCAAAAGACACATGCAGGGCAACCGGCACCCTGCTTCGAAACTGCAAATGCAGGATATTGCGTTGCGCATCGATGAAAAATGAATAGGAGGGTTTCTCCGCCTGCCTGATATTTTTAACCACCACCTCGCCGTAATTGAATCGAAGCATTTGCCGGAATGAATCCGGCGAAGTTTTCAGGGCAGGGGTGATCCTGAAGCGCAGTGACCCCACCGTTTTCGCGGGAGCTTTCGCGGCTGAGCAATGAGCCAATGAGACACGAACATCACCGTTCTTTTCAGTCCAGACATTGCCGAGTAATGATCCATTGCCAATCGGCATGGATTCATCACTCCCGGCAGAAGGTCGGGTCCAGGTCACGTTTGTTGCTGATACCGGATCCGGTCCGCGATCAACAGCCGGTGGAGTGCCCGGAGCCAGTGCCACAAGGTCAGAATCGCTGAGTTTCTCATCAAGAATCAGGATCTCGGTTGCCCCGGGGTTTGGTCCCCCGTGGGCATTTAAAAAACGTAGGGTCAACTTCTTTGCCTGCTGCCTTTCGAAGACAATACGCTGCCCGCCGTGCATTTTTTCAAATGTGCCCTTGGCCACCGGAGCCCGGTCATCATCAATAAACAGTTCGTAATCCTTGAAGCACTCATCCAGCAACCAGGAAGTCCGTCCAAAATAGATGATTTCCTGCACGAAGACGGGGTGCTCCCACTCAAAGTCCAATTGTCCTTTGTCGCCTGCTTCCTCCCCGTTGACGGCCCATGACTTGGCGCCTTTCGCTACGGGAAAAAATTCAAAGTGCTGGCAGAGAGCCGGGGCAATTCTCCCGTCAGCGACTGCGCTTGCCATTAAACCCTGCCCCTTTAGTTCAGAGGAAGCGGTGATTTTTGCCTGTGATGCCAGGTTTACATACGGATGGTTTTCGCCCGAGCAAATCCCGACCAGTGACAAGAGAATCGTTAATAAAAAAGGAGTCTTCATGGCCGGATAGTGCATGTCAATGAACCGAGGAGTCTCCTGATGGTTACTGTTTTCTTCTGCTTGTCCGGTAGGGAGAATGCAGCATGCCGCCGGAGGCTATCCCCTGTGTTGTTCCAGCAGGGTCATCATTAAAAGTGCCACCAGGATACGGATTTGCTGCTGGGAATCTATTTCTGTAAGAGATTCAATTGAGAATTTACCCTCCCAGAGAGCCGGCTTTTTTTTCAGGCGCATGACTGCGTTGCCATCGCAGTCCGTGATAATGTAGCTCGGGTTGGTGAAGTAGCCGGCAAAGATCCCGATGATGGGAAGGCCGGAAAAAAAAGAGTCCAGAAAACGGATCAGGACAGACTCCTCACGCACGGTGAACTCTGCAGGTTGAGTGGCATCATTGGGATAAATCTCGTAGTGTGCCCGCCACAGGGAGCGCAATCCTTTCCTTCTGACACCGCCAAACTGGTTTCCCTCAGCGTTACTGAAGTTGTAGGCGGCTGACCAGTCGATGACTTTATTGGCCTTGATTTCACAAAGTTTTTTTTCTTTTGTGTTATCGGTGAATACCTCGACGTGTTCCTTGAGCTTGAAGAGCTTCTGCTTGACGTAGAGCACAGGATTGCCGTCGGCATCGGTGACATAAAGTTGCGGTGAGGCTGCCAATATTTTCCGGGTGAGCTGTAAGGGATATTTCATTGCTTGGTTAATGGCCGGATTAAAGCACTGCTACATGTCATTGTAACCGTTGTAGGTGGATACGCCAGTCAGATCGCTACCTGCCTGGAAAGGGCACTACAAGACGCCCGGTTTCTTTATTTTCCAATGCAGGTGATGGCTGTTCCGGTCCTCAAGATGAACTTATTCTCGCTTACCGCATAACCATAGACCTTGTCTCCCTCGTTCACTGGTATTGCATTCTCAGCAATCACTTTGGGCTCCAGTGCGGATGCCTCCATTACCAAGGACGTGCCGTTTTTGCAAAATAGGTAGATTTTTCCGGCGGCTGCGAGAGGTGAGGCCCAGCATCCGTCTGGCAACTTGTGCTCCCAGCATTGGGTGCCGTCTTCAATCCTCTGTGTCTGTAATGTTCCGGCTCGATTAATAAAGAATACTAGGTTTTGATCGATGAGCGGTGACGCAAAGCTTGATGTAACGGATTTTGCTCGCCACTCCAGGTGGGTATCGCTGATATCGCCCTTTCCTCCAAGACGGATGGCGAGACTCTGCTTTGGGTAGGAGGAAGCTGCAAAAATGAGTCCGTTTGCACTGCTTGGTGAGGCTACGGTGTTCTTTTGGATGTCATTAAACCACCAGATCTTTTTGCCATCAGTGAGGCGGTAGCCTTCTATGGTACCGTTGGAGCTGATGATAATTTGTTCTTCGCCTTTGTGCTTTAGGTAAAGCGGGGTGGTCCATGAAACCCTAGGTTTTCTTGGGGTTTTCCAACGGGTCTTACCCGTTAACCGATCGACACAAATCAGATATGATGGTCCCTCATGGTCAATAAGCAGGATCAGTTCGCCGGGGACGCCAACCAGGGATGATCCGATCCCATGGCCTCCCTTGAACTTACCGAATTCTCTCGTCAGGCTGCGATCCCAACGCCTTTTTCCGTCATGGTCAAATGCGAGGAGATCGCCGCTTTCAAAGAAGACATAGATGCCCTTGGGGCCGGTTACCGGAGTTGGCGCCCCTTGGGAGATCATGCTGGTAACTTCCTTTACCTTTTCGGTGGCCTCTATAGTTCGTTTCCAGATGACTTTTCCGGAAGCTAAGTCGAGGCACTCAAGAAAGAGGGATTCCTTGTTCTTACCGCCGGTGCTTGTTACATAGACATGATGGCCCCAGATGGTTGGGCTTGATTGACCGAATCCGGTAATCGCCGTTTTCCATAGGATTCCTTGATTTACAGACCAGTTCACCGGGAGATTATCAAGAGAACTTCTGCTATTTCCCTTGCCCCTGAAACCCGGCCAATTCGAGGGTTCGGCACAGCAGTTGCCTGTGTTGCCAATGAGGAATGCCAGGGTGCAGATAATTATTTGCGGGATGTGCCTTGTGGGCATTTTCATATAGAGATAATTCTCCACTGTTTGATTCAGGGTAATTGTAGAAAGATTATCCTGTAGCTTATTAATCCTGTGATTTTTGGTTCATGAGGTTCCAGACCTCAAAGAGTTTGCTGTTTTTCTGGATGAGTGAAAACAATAGGTTTCCGTGCGAGTTGTAGCATTGGAATATCGTTGATTCATCACCCTCGAAATCGGCCAAGTGGGCAATGCACTGGAAGACTTCTCCGAGATCGATGGCCATTATCCCCTCCGGTGAGGTAAGGGAAATTACTCCTTCCGGGTGGCATTCCCTGGTTGGCGAAAATGCTCTCGAGCACGATGTCATTGAGCGATTAAAGTCCAACCAAATATCCTGGTTAATGAAGCATGCAAATGAGATGATGTGATAAAGAGGGTGAGAGGATATCCGGGATCTGGTTTCGTCTCTCTTTATAGTGCAACATGGGCAAAGTGAGCGGTGCTGGTCGGACATCGTTGCTGACGCCGGAAGGTGATCATGGGTTCTGATTAGTTCTTTCGTCAGGAGACCCACTGCTTTTTCTTCTGGTCTCGGTAATTCTATGGTCAGTTGTTCATCGCGATCCAGAGAGGTTAAGACAAGGTTGAGCTTGGTGGGCAAGAGTGGATCTTTGCTCAACAGTGCGCTCAACACATTGCGGAATTCGATATTCAATCCTGATTCTGGCAGACAAAGGCAGGACTTATCAATGATCACCTTTGGTTCATCGACCCTGAAACTGCATGAAATTTCAGGATTGATGATGGTGATATCACAGCGGTTGAGTTCCGATAGGAATTTTCCGCAAAGCTCCGGTGTTAAATCCAATTCCCATGATTCATCGCGTAGCGCGGAGGTAATCTGATTCGCAGTGGAAGTCACCCCTGAACTGAAATGATTGACAGGTGTTTTGCTATCGATGCCTTGTCTTATTGTGACGATGAATTGGGAATAATTGACGGATCGGCAGGAGCGATTGGGGGGGGTGCTCATGACGAGCCCTCATTTATTGAGGCTTGTGCCAGGGAGTCCGGGCATTTTTGGTGATCTCGCCGTCAAGTTCATCCATGCGGTTGGTGAGCTTCTTGACCAGTGTGGGATTTTCCTTGGCCAGGTTATTCTTTTCCCCCATGTCGGCAATCAGGTCGAAGAGTAGAATCTCTGGAGCCGAGGCCTTCCAGTTCTTCCCGGCGTTCCTTGGTTTTCTCTTCCTTTTGACCAGCAGTTTCCACTGATTTTGTCGCAATCCCTGAATGTCACCGCGGGAAGTGTAGTAGAGGAACTCCTTGCGCGGGGATTTGGCCTCGCCGGTGAGCAGGGTCGAGGCATCGAGTCCGTCAATCTTACGCTTTGCGGGCAGGGGGGTGCCGGTCAGTGTGGCGATGGTGGGCAGCAGGTCAATCGTACCCATGAGCTCGTGGCATTCGCTGCCCGCAGGGATGCGCCCGGGTGCCCACATCACGCAGGGCACACGCTGCCCGCCCTCGAAAGTGGAGCCTTTGCCGTCACGGAGTGGTCCGGCACTGCCACCATGGTGCCTGAAAGGCAGCCATGGACCATTGTCAGTGGTATAGATCACATAGGTGTTCTTGGAGAGATCCAGTTCGCGGACCTTGTCCATCAGGCGGCCGACCTCGGAGTCGATATGCTCGATGGTGTTGGTGTAGGCGTTGAGGTGATTGGGGTCACGCACATCGTCAGGAACATAGAGGGGGATGTGTGGCATCGAGTGCGGCAGGTAGACAAAGAAGGGTTTTTCCTTGTTGGCGGTGATGAAGTCGATGGCCTTCTGGGTGTAGCGGCGGGTGACCGTGCGCTGGTCGGCGGGCAGCTCGACAATTTTCTCGTTCTCCATCAGTGGGGTTTTCCACTTGGTGAGTGTTGACTCAGGATCCTTCCAGAGCGCGTCCATGCCTGCCCAGCCGCCCTTGGGCTTGCCCTTGTTGTCCGGGTGGTTCATGTCGTTTGAGTAGGGGATGCCGAAGTAGGTGTCGAAGCCGTTCTGCTGGGGCAGGGTCTCGGGATGGTGACCGAGATGCCACTTGCCGAAGGCAGCGGTGGAGTAACCCTGTCCTTTCAGGTGATCGGCAATGGTGTGCTCCGTGGAGTTCAATCCCTTGGTGGAGGAGGGGAAGAGCACGTGCTGGTGCATGCCGACGCGCTTGGGATAGCAGCCGGTTAGCAGGGCCGCCCGTGATGGCGTGCACACCGGGGATGCCACCATAAAATTGGTGAAACGCCGACCCTCCTTGGCCATGCGGTCGATGTTCGGGGTCTTTATCTTCGTTGAGCCGAAGCAACCGAGATCCCCGTATCCCTGGTCGTCAGTGAAGATGATAATAAAGTTGGGCTTATCTTTGGCTGCCTGCGAGTGCGGCGGGCTCAGGACAAGCGGCAGGATGAGCGAAGCAAGGAGAAGGAATCGGATCATGCCTTGATTGAACCTTCCCCCGGGGGGCGGGGTCAAGGTTAAAGCGGCCGGATTTTGCGCCTACTCAAGTGCACAATTCCCGGTTACACCGATGCCGCAGTTTGCTTTTCCCGGTCAGGAAGTGGCTGCGTATAATTACAGATAAAATTCTCGGGTGACCTGAAAGTTTCAGGTCACCCGATATGAAGTTATCCGGATAAGGTTCCAACTAGGCGCTTGCCTTGAGACCAAGCTCCGCAGCAATTTTAGCTGCCTTGGTCGTGCCTATCTTGAGGACCATTCCATAGATGGCTTTGGCGTCCGCTTTCTTGCCATGGGCGAGCATGTTCTCTGCACACTGGAGCATAGCGTCGCAAACGGCAATCTTAACTGAAGGGTTTGCCCAATTTGCGTCAGTAACTTTAGCGGATCTGAGTGTCTTGACGGCGTCCGCTGACCCAATGGCTCCGAGTGCGAGAGCGCCGGCAGTTGAGATGTCAGCGTCCTTGTCAGAGAGTGCTTTTGCTAGCGGTGCTACCGGTACACCTTCCCCTCTAGCTCCGAGAGAAGAGATGATACCGATCTTGATCTTCTTTGGTGCCTGATCGATGGCTCCGATGAGGGCCTTCACGGCTTCCGGAGAATCGTTAGCCTCAAGCGCGTGGCGGGCCATGTGGGAGAGTTGCTCGTCGTGCAATAACTTTGCCAGTGCGGGAACGCTGTGTGCGGTGCCTATTGTCTTGAGGGCCCGGCAGAGGGTATCCTTGGCTGCACGGGGTATATCGGTGCCCAGAGCGGCGGCAAGCTGGCCTTCGAGGCTTTTGCGGGCAGCGGCATCGCCATGGGTTGCGACAACCGTGTCCTGGATGGCCTGGACGGCCTTGGGGTCAACGCCCCATTCATAGGTTTTTAATGATTCAAGTGCCTGATCTAACATGGTGATTTTTCCTTCTAAAGTGGTTTAAATGGGTTGCTAAATTTCTTGCATTAGATCTGCCAGGGCTCGCGGCGGGCACGGTGCCTGAGGCGGTCCGCCTCCGCGTCGCCGATAAACGCCTGCTTGCCCGCGTCCCACTTCAGCGAGCGGTTCAGTTTGTAGGCAATGGTGGCAAGGTGCGGCACAGCCATCGTGTTGATGGCGTATTCAATATCCCTGAAGGGTTTATTGCGAGTTTTGACGCAATCGATGAAGTCGCCGCTAATGCCGCCACTACCGGCATACTTGGGCACTTCCTTGCCTGCGCGCTCGACGTTGTCCCTGCCGACGTGCATCTGGCCGACACCGGGTTTGTTGTGGGTGATTTCGATGCCGTTGGGATACTTGAGACTGACGAATTTCTTGCCGTCAATTTCGCCGAGGACCGCTTCATTCGGCTGAAGGTCACGCACGTCTACCGCGAACGTGGCTCCGCCGAAGTGGTGAGCACCCCAGTCAGTCATTCCTCCGCCGGAGTAGTCGATGTAGGATCTCCAGCTGTTGCCGCTGGTCGAGAAACTGCCAGAGCAGCGTTTGCCATTGTATGGTGCCCACGGTGCGGGTCCGAGCCACATTTCCCAGTTCATGTCACCGGGGACGTTCTCGGGGGGCAGGTTGCATGGCTTGGACATTGGTCCAACGTTGACGTTGATGGAGCTGATCTTGCCGTAGCTGCCATTCCAGCAGCGAATCACGGTTCCTTTATAGTCCTGCAGCACACGCTGACTGCCTCCTGAAACAACCCGCCCGTATCGCCTGGCAGTTTCAACCATGAGTGATCCCTCACCCAGAGTCAGTGATTCAGGCTTTTGGCAGAACACATCCTTACCATGGCGGCAGGCCTCAATGATCATCTGAGCATGCCAGTGGTCAGGGGTGGCGATGTGCACGGCGTCAATGTCATCGCGGGAAAGGATTTCCCGATAGTCGTCATGAGCCTTGCAGTCCTTATTGCCGTATTTGGCGTCAGTCTTGGCTTTCCCCTGGTTCATCGCGCCCTTACGCACATCACATATGGCTACATACTGGACATCTTTCTTGCCAAGGAAGGCTCCGTGGTCGCCCCTTCCCATGTTGCCGATTCCAATGCCGCCCATGACGATCCGGTTACTGGGAGCCGGCCTGTCGGCATTGCCGAGGGCGGATGCTGGAATGATGGCAGGGAAGCCGAAGGCGGCTGTCGCGGTGCCTGTGGTCGAGAGAAACTTACGGCGCGTGGTTTTCATAATATTTTATTTATATAAACCCTCAGTTTAGGGCACAAGACTTAAATGATGGGTGAAATGAGAAGGTTAACCTAGGTGAACCAGCACAGGTACCAATAATTCCCGAGGGGCTCGGCTTTGTAGAGTGTCCCCCCAAAGATCATCCTTATTTTTCCCAGTTCCTCATCATCCCTGGGTCCCTGGCCTGGAAACCTGGGATCCGATTTATTACAGCGCATTATCCTGCCACTTGGGTCGTAAATGACACCATGCCAGTTATCAATGATGCCTCCCCAAGAGAAAGAGACCCGGAACTCTGGCTCGTTTTCCGATTTATAGGCTATTCCATGATGCGTGCCTTTTTGGGAAATGCTGCCGGATTGTAACATGGCGACAATTTCGGAGTATTCCGGCTTCAAACGGTAAAATCTCAGCTGGAGTCCCAGATCATTGAGAAGATCTGTGCCGTAGGATAGAGAGCCGCTTACAATTAATGCAGCAAGAAGAATGCCCAGGCGTGGATGCCGCTTTTTCCTTATAGCGATGATGAGCTGAAAAATGCTGATAACCGTAAGGACAACAATAAAGGCATCAACGGCCCAAACCAATATCCACAAATTGATTATGAGGTCATGATGGAAAAGCGACCTGAGCAAGATAAACAGGATGCAGGATACGGGCAGAATCAAGAGATGCATTGCTTCTAATTACCTTCCTGTTCCGGGAACCACCTCTTGTTGATGGCATAGCCTTTCGCTTGAAGCCATGTGCTTTGCTTTTCGTAATGCATCTTCAGCTTGTCGCGATCAAACCATCGCTCATGGTCGGTGCTGACGATGTGGCCGTCATCGTCGCTTCCCCACTGCCCGCCACCCAGCCACTGGGGAATGTTTTCGAACCGGCCGGTGCGGCAGGCGTGAACGGCCAGCAGGGCAAGTGGTTCGATGACGTCGAGGGCGACCACCATGGGGCGCTCGTAGCCGAACTCCCTCAGCTTTTCACTGGTAGAGATGCATTCCCATGGCTCACGGTGATTTTTATTGCTCCTGTAGGTATCCCGGTAACCGGGCGGGCGTGAGAAAAGTCCTGACTTTGGATCATGCCGTGAGGCAATTAATTTTCTTCCCAGATGCTCAATGAATTTCAGCAGTTCAGGATGCTGGTGGACCCTATAGATATCGACGAGGGAAAGAATATGCGCCGGTTCAGGAATAACTTCCGGGTTGAAAGCCGGCTTGTCGCCCGGCTTTGCGCCAATGTCACCAAACTTTGCGCCTTTAAAAAAGTCCCTTAAATAAGACCAGTAGCTCTCTTTTTTTCCATTACCAGCAAGGCGGTAGGCCTTTGCCAGGGCTACGAAGAATTTGGCGCCAGGGGTCTGCGGGGCGAAAGAGTCGCCTTCCCTGGCGCCCCAGCCATGTAATGCCTTTCCGGGTTTAAACACGTGGTCAGTGACATCGGTGCCGTCAAGGATGATGCTGCGCAGTTCATGATTCTTGCGGTCATATGCCGCGGCCATGTAACCGAGAATCCATTCATCGATGCGTGTGTGGATGTCTTGGAAATTGTGCCCGTGTAACTTGGCCATCTCAACTGAGCCGAGAGAACCCAGGAAGAACATCGGCATGCTGTGGATCCAGCTTGAGATAATCACCCTGGGCTCGGTGACATTGGCATCAGGGAAGTCTTCCCAATACACCTCAAGGTTTCGTCGTATTGAAGGTGTGTAAAGCAGCATGGGCCAGATGTTGGTTTTCGCATCCCTGTGGTAGGAGAGGACTTCATAGTAGCGTTTTGCCCATGCTCTGGGCTTGGCGTCATCATGCAGGCAGCCCAGGTAATATCCGCCCTGGGCGATATCAAGGCCGACGCCAAGGAAACCGAGCACCTCCATTTTTTCGGGAAGATCCTTCACCGGGAGCAAGGGGCGGTGCCATGTTTGAGTGAAGTTGACTTGCTTATGGAAACTGGCATGCCGGTTGTAGTGCATCGTGTGCCAGTCACGAACAAAGGCCTCCCAGCATCCTTTGATGAACTGTTCTGTTTTCTTGGGATCAACAGAATGCCAGAACTGGTAAAAGGGAAAAACCGAGCCCAGTTCAAAGATGTCGCCCGATCTGCCGTCGCTGTATGCCCGGTCATGCTCAAGGTCGATGGTCATGTGATGGCCGAAAATGAACAGGCCGGAACCCGGCGCAGAGAATTCCTCAAACATGTGGATGAGTGCATCAGATGCTGCCTCCGCATATTTAGGATTACCGGTTGCCTGGCTGATCCCGGCAAGCGTGCGCAGCAGGTTCTGTGAACGGTCAAACTGGGTCTGAACAACCGGATGCGACGGGCCTCCAAGGGCAGGGGGCTGGAAGCAGATTGTGGCCGGGGATTCAAGGCGTTCACGATGCAGTAACTTAACAAACATCGGGGTCTTTTTGGGGCCGTAGGTATCCCTGCCGTGAGTAATGACGGTATCGCCGAACTTGACGGCAGCGGCGAGAAACTCATCATTTTTGATCTCTGCATCAGTTAGCTTCTCTTTTCCCACCCATTGGGCATGGATGCGCTGTCTGGAGGATTTACGGTCGACTCGCAAGGCTAGGCGTTCTTGAGCTGACAGGACGCCGGGCGAGACGGGTGTTACCTTGTGCCGAGTCAGGGCAAGTTGATCCTGCACCAACTGTGAGTCATTCTTAATGAGTCTGAAACCGGCAATCACAGCGTCATCCTCGGCATTCTTCGGGTAGAGAATTCGTAGCTGGTAATTGCCATTGTCCTTTTTCTTCTTGATGCCGAAGTCGGCAACCGGAATGACTTTCCAGAAAAAAGGCTGTTGTCCATTGCCGCGCGCGGCATGATTGAGAGTTACCTGCTTACCGTTGATTTCGACCACCATTGAGCGGATCGCCCCATGTTTGGCAACCCACTGGAAGGCTAGCTTGTGGTCAGGATCAGGAGGAACGTCAATGGTGAACTCGAGAGGCTTTTCGCGATCCGCATAATACATGTAGAACCCATTGTAGAGGACAGTTTGCTTGTCGTGGCGAGTGAAGTGGATCCACGCCAATGGGTCAGCAGCAGTCAGTGGAGAGAGGATGGCTGTGAAGGTGAAGAATCCCGCAACTCCAATAATCTTGTGCATTTACACATTCATAATGTCCATGGTGTAGCTGCGTCAAGTGTCTGCGTCGTCAGGATAATGCAATTGCTAGTTTTCGTGTCCTTGTTGTTTTGCTGTGGGTGGTGTTAGGGTGCGGGGATGAAATGCAAACTGTTCTTTCTTGCGCTTATGGCGATCACCTTGGTCTGCACTGAGGGGATTCTCGCAAGGGAATGGGTCGTGGGGCCTGATGGCAGTGACGAGGCTGCAGGAACGGCGGATGATCCGTTCAAGACGATCTCGAAAGGTGCTGATAAAGCCATGGCGGGTGACATCATCCTGGTCAGGGCAGGGGTGTATAGAGAGCGGGTTGCCCCGCCACGCGGAGGCATTCCCGGTAAGCCCATAACCTTTCGCGGGGAGAAACTCGGGGAGGTATTCATCAGGGGCTCAGAGCGATGGCAACCAGAGTGGCGTAAGCATCAAGGCTCAGTTCACTTTGCGGTTCCAAAACAGGGTCTTTTTGGCGATGACGCTTATGTGGACAGTGCCAACCCTTTCCTGGTTGAGTTGTCCTCCACTCCCTATGGCAGGGATGGCAAGCCGGAGGTTGAACGTTACAAGCGCGGCAATGCAAATCTCGTCTTTACCTGCGGGCAGGTAATCGTCAATGGCACACCCTACTTACAGATGCCGTTTTTGGGTGAGGTTGAGAAGAGAAAAAAAACCTGGACCTTTATGCCCGCAACCGGGCGACTATACATCAACTTCGGTGGACTTTCCCCGGATGATCAGCAGGTAGAGATCACGGTGCGCCGGCGCATTTTTGCCCCGCATGTAAAGGGGTTGGGATACATCGTTGTTGAGGGCTTGGTCATGGAGCATTGCGGCAACCAGTATCCCACCAACTTCTGGAATACCCCGAAGTGGGCGCAGGCAGGGGCACTTGGGTTGCGGGGCGGTCACCACTGGATTGTGCGTGGCAACATGATTCGTTATGCCAATTCCATGGCGATGGATGTCGGCAGCGGGGGGGGTGATAACGAGAAGAATTCAACCTCTGCCGGCGGCGGCATGGCTGGACATGACAACCTCATCGAAGGCAACTACATTGTTGATAATGGTGCGGCAGGAATTGTTGGTGCCAACACTATGCGCATGGTCATTCGTGGCAACGTGATGCTGCGCAACAATACGCAGGGATATATTGGTCCCAAGCGTTACGAGCATGCCGCCATCAAGTGTCATGATATCAAGGATGGTCTGATTGATGGCAACTACATTGCGGACAATCCGCGCAATGACGGCGTGTGGCTTGACAACCAGTTTCCTGGGACACGTGTTACGCGCAATGTGATCGTCAACAACGGGGTCAAGGGCATCTTCCTTGAGATGAGTGATTATCGGTTCGATGCCGCGATGGTTGACCACAATATTGTCGTTGGTAACGGGGCAAGCCAGTTCTATGTGCATGATGCCTCGGGGGCGACCGTGATCCATAACCTCTTTGCCAACAGTCCGCCTCAAGCAAGGTTTGGGCAGGGAGCGTATATTTACCAGGTCACCGCGCGCACCAAGACCGGGTATCACTCCCTCTACAATAATTTATTTATCAACCACAAGTCCATGCTGGACATCAATTACCCATCCCATCGCAGTGGTCCTCAGCGCATTGACCACAATGTCTACGATATCAAGTCCTCAGCGAGGGCCTTTATCATCAACAGCGCCTCCGACAAACCTGCTCCCTGGAGGCCTGATGAGTTCTTCAAACTGGTCAGTGGGGAAGTCGGGACTGATGGACCCCGGGCAATTTCCGGAGGAGCGAAAGTGGCACTCACGCTGGATGAGTGGCGTAGGTTCTGGAAGAAGCACGGCCTCGATAATGACGGGCATAGTGTTGCCCGAAAGGGGATAAAGGTCACCTATGATCAGAAGTCCCTCGAGTTGAAAATCACCATGCCCTTTGATCCTGAGACACTCGGATCAACCGCCCATCGCCTCATGGATAGGGATTTCATGGGGGTTCCGGTACCCGGGGACGGGACGGCGACAGTTGGTCCAATGCAAGGGCTCAAGCAGGGGGGCAACAACTTCAGGCTGTGGCGGGGACTGCCTTTGTTAGCGGAGGGAGAACTACCCTGAAATTTGGGCAGGACGGAAGCATCGCCATTTCTGATCAAGATGAGGGTGAAATGATGGCTTAATATCAATTCTGTAGAGAGTTGAGCAGGCAATTTACGACGTTGGGTGTTGTAAGTAATTCCATGGCTTGAGATGAGGAAATGCGTTGTTCCAGGATTGTTCTGGGAGATTAGAAAAAGTGAATCTCTCTGTTGATCTTCCTTGTTCATGTGCCGTGAGTCGGTATAGAAAGTGAAGTATGCAAAAATCCATTTCCTTTATTGGCGCGACATTCCTGGCTTTGTCCGTCATTCCCGGTATTGCCGGAGACAAGAAAAAGACGAATCCTGCCGCATCCCTTGATGGGTATCGCTTCGAATTTCCGGTAGTCGGGAAGATGCCCGAGAACCCGAGAAAAGGTGCCGATGGATTGTCCGCACTAGTGAAGGGCGACCCGAAGAAAACAGATAATTTCAAGGCGGTAAAAAAGTTCGGTGGCGAGCCGGGGAAGCGTTACAAGGTGACGTTGCGATTTCGTGGGGTTGTCGAGCCGATGATGTATAAAGACGGGAAGAAGGACGGCGAATATTTCTACATTGGGGGTAAGCCGAATAATGGCACCTACAACATCTATAAGATTGGAATCTCATCGCCCGAGTCACACTTTTTTCTCAATCGCCAGGACAGGGTGGGGCACAAAATCTTCACGATTGACTACAAGCGGACGATTGAGATTGAAGGTGGTGCGACAGTGACCCTCAGCGGTGATGGCCAGAACGGCCGGTTGATCACTAATTTCAAGAAACTGGTGGTTGCTGATATTGCCCCTTTCCCCAAGCCTTTTCACGGCCAGTTCATACAGATGGACGTGGTTGATGTCACTGAGGTAAAGTAACCTCCTCCCGGTGGGAATTTCCGGCAGGCACGGTGATAGAAGCCAATGGCTACCTGCTCATCTGGGCCGATGAGGACGGCAATGCACCAGAAGGGCTGCATGCCAGCTTTAAATTGTCAGCTGACGGGGAGTTTCTCTCGCTGGCCTCACCGGATGATTTGGATAACCAGATAATGGACCAGGTTGAATTTGGCCCGCAGGAACAGGACATCTCTCTGGGAAGGGTTCCCGGCGTTGATTCCGCCTATGAAAGCCTAGTGCCCACTCCGGGCACACCAAACCTTTAGCCCGGTTTTCCCCACGAGCATTGCTACATGCCTTGGATTTGGTCCAAAGGTTCATAATAGTATCCTCTCAGGAGCAGGCTCCAAGTTGTCATCATTCCCGTTGATGACGGCGTTTGGTGCAGGGGGACGTGTCGTTTTTTCTCGTGGAGGCATGGAATCCATGCTGAAGTGTCCTGCTGATTAATGAGTCATGTCACGGGTGCTTTGTTTTAATGTTTTTGTTGTGTTTTTGGCGGTGTTGGCCTGTGCGGAGCAGCGACCGAACGTTCTCTTCATTGCCGTGGATGACATGAACGACTGGGCGGGAGTGACTGGAGGATATTCCGGTAAGGTGAACACCCCGAACATGGAGAGACTGGGAAGGTTGGGAATGACTTTTGACAATGCCCATACCGCCTCGCCCGTGTGCTGTCCGAGCAGGACGGCACTCATGCTGGGGAAACGCCCGTCAACTACCGGGATTTATAACAATGGTCAATGGTGGCTGCCGCATTTACCGGACGCGGTTTCACTGCCAATGGCTTTCAGCAAGAGCGGCTACGCGGCGATCGGGGCAGGCAAGATCTTTCACCATACCGCAGGGTTCAATCCGCCGTCCCAGTGGGATCATTTCCAGCGCCTGCTTTTTAAGGATGATCCCTGGTTTCGCGGCAAGAAACTCAACTATCCCTGGTCAGAGTCCTCTGGATATCCTGAGGGGTATCCTTTCAGTGGGTTACCCGGCACTCCGCATGAGGGGGATTGGGGCATTATTCCTGGTCTGGATGAGGGCAAGTATGACGATGCCAGGACGGTTGACTACGTGGTTGGTGAGTTGAGTAAGCAGCATCGTAAGCCGTTCTTCCTGGCTTGTGGTATTTTTCGCCCCCATCTTCCCTGGTATGCTCCGCAAAAATACTTCGACATGTATCCCCTTAAGGACATCGTGTTGCCTGATGTGCAGGATGGAGACCTGAGTGATGTTCCGCAGGAGGGCAGGCAGCTTGCTGCCTCGCGCAGGGCTGACTTTCTTCGCATTAAGGAGCGTGGGAAATGGAAGGAGGCGGTTCAGGCTTACCTGGCGTGCATCAGCTTTGCCGATGCCCAGCTGGGTCGAGTGCTGGATGCGTTGGAAGCCGGCCCGTCCAGGGGGAATACCATCATTGTATTCTGGTCGGATCACGGCTGGCATCTCGGAGAGAAGAACCACTGGCACAAGAGTACGCTCTGGGAGGAGGCGACAAGAATCCCCTTCATTATGGCTGTTCCCGGTATCACCCGGGGAGGGGCACGGTGTAAGCGCCCGGTTGATACACTTTGCATCTATCCGACCCTGCTCGAGCTATGTGACATTGAGTCGGGCGACGGACTCGACGGGGTAAGCATTGTTCCGCTGCTCAAAGATCCCGGGATGCGCTGGGATATTCCCGCCATTAGTGAATTTCGCCGTGGTCAGTGTGCGGTTCGTTCGGAGCGATACCGTTATATCCGTTATAGTGACGGCACATCGGAGCTCTACGACCATTCGCGTGATCCCGGGGAATGGGATAATCTGTCAGGTAAGAAGCACAAGGAGGTGATTAAGGTGCTTGCCCGCTCAATTCCGGCAAGGTTTGCGCCTGATGCACCATCCAAGAATGCATATGATTTCGACCCTCATTCCTACACATGGATTGACAGGAAGACCGGGAAGGTAACCCATGGAAAGAAAAAAAAATGAAGGGCTCGCAATACATTTTCTTTCTCTTGGTGTCTTTCTCACTGACACTTCCACTTGGAGGGGTAACTCCCAATATCCTCTTTATTGTTTCCGAGGATAATGGTCCCGAGATCGGATGCTACGGGACGCCGATTGATACGCCGCACCTCGACGAGCTTGCCAGGCAGGGAACCCTGTTTGGCAATGCCTACGTTCCGCAGGCGGGATGTTCGCAATCCCGGGCGGCATTCCTGACCGGTCTCTACCCTCACCAGAACGGCCAGATCGGGTTGGCGACCTGGAATTACTCGATGTATTCAGGGAAAATTCCCAACATGGTCAGTGTATTGAAGAAGGCAGGTTACCGGACAGGTATTATCGGTAAGTTGCACGTGAAGCCAAAGGATGCTTTCCCGTTTGATTTCAAGGCCATCACTTCTTCCAACTTCGCTCGCAAGAAAATGCATTCTTATGCGGCTGAGGCGAAGCGTTTTCTGGCCGATGGTAACAAGCCGTTTTACCTGCAGGTGAATTATCCGGATGCCCATCGCCCCTTCATCAAGACAGTCGACAATCTGCCGCACAAGCCACTGACGGGCAAAGATGTCGATGCTCTTCCTTGCATGGGGATCAATCACCCCGAGCTAAGGCAGCAGACCGCCGACTATTATAACTGCATGATGCGCCTTGATGCGTATATCGGGGAGTTACTCAAGGTCCTTGAAAGCTCCGGCAGGGCAGAGAGCACCGTGGTGGTCTATATCGGCGATCACGGGGCAGATCTCTTGCGGGGTAAGCGAACCTGTTATGAAGGGGGGGTGAAGATTCCCATGATCATCCGATGGCCAGGGGCAAAGGGGGGGCAGAAGAGAATGGAGTTGGTTAGCAGCCTTGATCTTTTCCCCACCTTCTGCGAGATCGCCAAGACCAGCCTTCCTGATAGATTCAATGGAGGTTACCGGTACCCCGGAAGGTCCCTAAATAAACTCATCCATGGAGCAAGTCCAAAGTGGAGAACATATCTCTTCACCGAGTATCACTTGCACTCCAATCACAATCCCTGGCCTCAACGCGCGGTGCGTGGTCAGCGATACAAGCTGATCTTCAACCCTCTTGCCGGCGAGGTGAATCCCGGTTACGCCTTCACCATGGGCAAGAAGTTTTTTGATGCGCCCGAGGAGCAATTGCTTGCCGAGGCTCCTGAACAGGTCCGGCAGGCATACGGGCTGATGAGGAGTCCCCCCCGGCATGAGCTGTATGACCTGCAGGAGGATCCCCATGAGTTTAACAACCTTGCGGATGACCCGGTCCACGCGAAGACGTTGCAACGCCTGCAGTCTGTCCTTACCCGCTGGCAGAAAGATTCGGGTGATGCCCTGGTGTTCCCGCAACTTTCCCGTAAGCTCTTCGAGTTGATCCGTGAGGCGGGAACCAAAGAGAGAAAAGTGCTGGACTATCAATTCATGAAACGAAAGCCATGACACGTTACGGCCTGGCTTTCCTCCTCCTGGTATCGATTGTGCGTGCGGATGCCCCCCCGAATGTACTGTTCATTGCCGTCGATGACATGAATGACGGCATTACCCTCTTTGGTGAGGATCGACCCTACAAGACGCCCCACATTCGGGCACTGTCCCGTCGCGGGACCTCCTTCAGCAGGGCCTATTGTGCTTCTGCTGCCTGCAATCCTTCCCGTGCTGCCATTCTCAGCGGCAAGCGTCCCCACAATACCGGGATCTACGGAAATAACACTGACTGGCGCGCTGCCACAAAGGGTGTGCTGACTTTGCCGGAATACTTCGGAAGGCACGGGTATCACACGGCTGGATTTGGCAAGATTTATCACCACAAGGGGAACGGGGCGTTCAATGACCCCGCTTCATGGGATCATTTCCGCAAGATGGATGCTCAATACATGCCGGAAAAGAAACTCAACGGTGCGCCGGGATATGGTTCACGTAATACGGATTGGGGAGCATGGCCAAAGGACAGTGAGGAAATAAGGACCATGGACTACAAGTCGGTCAGCTACGCTATTGAGGTGTTGAAGCAGAAGCACGACGAGCCGTTTTTTCTGGCCTGCGGAATTTTCAAGCCGCACTCGCCTTTTTTTGCTCCGATGAAATATCACGGGATCTACGATAAGAAGCTGCCCATGCCGCAACGAAAGGCTGATGACTGGAACGACCTTCCCACCGGTGCCGCCAAGCTCATGGGGGCAAAGAAATGGTTCTGGAAGGGGATGATGCAAGTGGAGCGGGCAAAGAGCGGGTCTTATCGTGATTTCATTCGTGCCTATGCCGCTTGCTGCAGCTTTGCCGACATGTCGGTTGGCCGATTGGTCAGTGCCCTTGATGAAAGCGGGCACGCGGACAACACCATCATTGTTCTGTGGTCGGATCACGGGTTTCACCTTGGCGAGAAAGACCACATCGAGAAGTTCGCCCTCTGGGAAAAGAGCAACCACGTTCCCTTCATCATCGTTGATCCCCGTGACCCTGAAAGTGCGGGGAAGACCTGCTCGCATCCCGTCGACCTGACGGCGGTTTACCCGACGTTGCTTGAACTGTGCGGGTTGCCTGCCAATGCCGCCAATGACGGCATCAGTGTCGCGACCCAGCTCAAGGAGCCTGGCCGGGCTATCAGCAGGCCGGCACTGATGACCTACGGCTTCAACAATCATGCGGTTCGCACCGCCCGTTGGCGCTATATCAGGTATGCCGATGGCACTGAGGAGCTATACGATCACGAAAAGGACCCCAATGAGTGGAACAACCTTGCCTCTGATCCTGCTTATGCCCAGATTATAAAGGATCATGCAGAGTGGCTTCCGGGCAATAATGCAAAGGCTTATGGTAACCTCAGGTAGAATGGAAAAGCAATAGCAGGCAATGAAGAGAGTCCTTGTCCTTTTCCTGAGCTTTGTTCTCCTGTCCTTCGCGAAGGCTGCAGAAAAGCCAAGGCTTAACATCGTATTTATCCTCATTGATGACATGGGGTGGACCGACCTTGGTTGTTATGGCAGTGATTACTACGAGACGCCCAATGTGGACCGGTTGGCGCGGCAGGGGATGAAGTTTACCGATGCCTACGCCGCGGGCTGTGTGTGCTCGCCGACGCGGGTCAGTATATTGACCGGGAAGTATCCCGCCCGGCTGCATATCACGCATGCTATTCCCATCCAGGGGGCGGAGCGGATCAAGCAGCCTCTGCCGCTGATAGAGGCCATCTACAGGAAGAACCTTCCGCTTGAGGAGGTGACTATTGCCGAGGCACTGAAGGATGGCGGGTATGTTTCCGCTACCATGGGCAAGTGGCATGTCTGCTGGGAGAAGGAATTCTATCCGCAGGCGCAGGGTTTTGATATCAATGTTGGAGGCAATAACATGGGCAATCCGGGAAACTATTTTTTTCCCTACAATGGGGCATGGCGCATGACCAAGAAACATCCCCTGACGCGTTGGAATACCCTCCCGGACGGGCAGAAGGGGGAGTATCTCACTGACCGGCTAACCGATGAGGCGCTTGCCTTCATGGACAGGCACAAGGAGCGCCCCTTCTTTCTCTACCTTTCCCATTACGCGGTGCACACCCCGCTGCAGGCGCACAAGAAGAAGACTGAAAAATACAGGAAGAAAGCGGCCGGCAAGCACCACAATAATCCTGTTTATGCCGCGATGGTCGAGAGCGTGGATGAGTCCGTGGGAAGGATAATGCTTAAGCTCGATAAGCTCGGCATAGCGGACAAGACGGTGGTGATCTTTACTTCCGACAATGGAGGTCACGGGCGCATTACCTCGCATCATCCTCTGCGCGGCAACAAGGGCAATTTCTATGAGGGGGGGATCCGGGTGCCCTTGATTGTGCGTTGGCCGGGAGTGGTAAAACCGGGCAGTCAGTGCAAAGTCCCGGTGATCAGCACGGATTTTTTCCCCACCATCCTGGAGATTGCCGACTTGCAACCGCGTCCTGAATGCCATGTGGACGGCGTGAATATTGTTTCCCTGTTAAAAGGGGAGGATCGCCTTAAGCGGGATGCGTTGTATTGGCATTATCCCAACTACATCGGGGCAGGACACCCCGGGGGAGCGAGGCCCTGCAGTGTGGTGCGCAAGGGGAAGTGGAAGTTGATTGAGTCCCTTGAGGATAACCGACTGGAGTTATTCAACCTCAGGGAGGATCTGGGAGAGAAAAATGATCTGGCGGCCATAATGCCCGAGAAGGCCGGGTGGCTGAAAAAGCACCTTGATGACTGGCGCAAGGTAGCCGGTGTACAAATGCCGAGAATCAACCCTGATTTTAAACCAAGCAAGAATGAGTGAGACAACGCCAGATGATCCCGGTGGGTCGGATGCCCCGGAGAACAAGCCGGAAAAGGTCGCTGTAGACAAACATAAATCGACGAAGGGCAGGAAGGGTTGTTTTTCGGCTTTTTGGCAGGTCCTAAAGATCTTGTTGATCCCGGTGTTACTCATTGGTGGTTACAATTTGCAGCAATCCGGGTTTGAGAAGATACGAGAGATGCGGCAACTGGAGCGCATTCCACATGTGGATGCTGCGGCGCTGATTGAAGGTGAGGTGACGGTGACCGGGCATGCCCTTGCCGGGGGGAAGATGGTTTCCGGCAAATATACCGAGGAGCGCAGTTATTACCTCTACTGGACAAAGGAGGAATATGTTGAGGATGATGACGGGGGAAGTTGGAAACTCCGTGAATCAGGAACAAGGTATGTGCCAAACTTCCTGATGAAGGACAGGACCGGGGAAATGATCGTTTCTCTGGAGTCACTCGAGCGTAGAGGTCGCCCCAGCATGAAAAGGGATTATCGCAAAAGGCGGGGGGATTACCGTTTCTCAGAATACCGTATCGACCCGGGTGACCGGTTGTTTGCCTTTGCCAAGGCGGAACCATGGACAGGAAAGCTGGATGAACCTTTCCTTGGCCTCAAGTTGGTGAATCGAAACCGACGGGTAAGGACGTCTTCAATCAATGATACCAATAAGTTCCAGTTCGTCTATGTCAGTGTCGTTAAGGAGGTGGTCGCGGGTTCGCCGGCGGAACAAGCCGGCCTGAGACAAGGGGATATTATCCGGCAACTGGATCGCCTGGACGGCAGGAGGCTTCATGGTGATGATGCCTCATGGCTGGACTCTTATCTTTCCAAGAAGAAGGTGGGCGACAAAGTGGAAATTCGCATTGCCCGGGGGAAGGCGGCCGAGGAGCAGACAATTTCCGTGGAGCTTGGAACAAGGAGGCAGCTTTCAGTGGAGCAACCCATGCCCGACTATTATCTCAACTTTAGTGGAAAGGGATCATTCACTCCCATTCTTTCCGAGACGGCGACCGCTACCTCGGTGCGCAGTGACCAGGGGACCGATGGAGTGATGTGGAGCGTGATTAGTCTGGCCTGTTTTGCCTTCGGCATCATGCTGCTGTGTTTTAAACTACGCATTCACCGCCTGCTGGTTTTCCTTTCCCTGCTCAGCGGACTGAACGTGTTTGTCCTGGTGACGATGGGCCTAAAAATGATGGCCACTGACCTGAAAGACGGCAAGGAGCGGCTTGCCCGCCATTCCCTCAGTGCCAGCGCCGCCATCGAGAAGGAACTGGGATTGGATTTTGGAGCCTTTCATTGGGAGTCATCCCTGGCGCAGCTTGAGTCACAGGAGGATGCTCAAACCCGGCGGCGAATTATCGGAATACGGCAGGATTACGTGGCGGCCGTTGAGCGAAGCAATGCCATTTTAGGCAGGTTCCCGGAGCGACATCTCGCAGGTTACTGGGATGTGCGCCCCCAGCCATCCATCCGTGAGCCGGGTGATTTCTTGCAGGCTGATTTTGAGATTGCGCCGAGCCCGATTCCAAAGTGGATTACCTGGGTGGGGGGTATTCTGGCGCTGGCTGGTGGAGTCTATGGCAGTATCTTCGGGTTCAGGAGGGTAAAGACAAAGCGCTACATTGAAAACGTGCCGACCTCATTGTCGACTGGGCTTGCCTACGGCCCTGCCGAGATCAAGGGAACGGCTGTTCTTTATGAAGGTAATGATTATTTCATTGAGGGACCGTTGAGCAATGCCAAGTGTTGTCATGTCTACTACAAGGTGACCGAGACCCGGGGGTCCGGGGATGACCGAACGACGGTGACTATTGAGGAATGGACTGAGCAGGTTCCCTTTGAATGCCACGACGCTGAAGGGGCGGTTCGTGTGGTGCCAAATGGTGCTGAAGTGCAGGCCAGGCTGGCTGTGCACAGGAGTGCCGGACGGAGAAACTATTATGAATACCACATTGCCGAGGGTGAGGAACTCTACATCCTGGGTTCGGCGGTCATTGAGCCGGTCGTGGGAGAGACCCTGCAGTTGGCTGACGGGGATAATGACGGGTTCCCTTTCCTGATTTCCGATCAGAATGAACATGAAACCATGTTGAAGGTCAGCCGCGGTGGATTGCTCAGGATCAGCTTTGGATTTATCGGCATCGTCATGATGGTGATGTTGCTCTTTGCCGGAACCGGCTCCTATTCTCCAAGTGACTTCCTGGTGGCTGCCCTCACGGCCCCGGCTTTCCTGGTGTTCAGTACCTTTGTACTGATGTTCAATGACCTGGTATTCTTGCGCAACCGGATCAAGCGGGCTCATGCAAACATTGAGGTTTCCCTGAAGAAGCGGATCGACCTGATTCCCAACATGGAGTCCGTGGCCAAGGAATACCTGGCGCATGAGCGCGAGGTGCACGAGAATATTGCCACTTTGCGCTCCATTCTAGGCGGCAAGAAAAAATATACTGCTGAGGAGATTGATTCCGCGATCCGTGTCGAGAGCGCGGTGACCAACCGGATGCTGGCACTGGCTGAGGATTACCCGGAACTCAAGGGCAATGAGGTCATGGGTAAACTGATGGAGAGCCTGATTCAGGTGGAGAATGAGGTGGCCCTGATGCGCAACGGCTACAATGACAGTGTTGAGCTTTACCGGACCGGCTCTCAGCGTTTCCCGGAGGTCATTCTTGCCAAGGCCTTCGGTTTCAGGAACGCGGATTTCCTGCGTGCCCAGCTTGAGGTGCGCAAGGCGTTTGAGCTTGGCCTGAAGTCCTGAGGGATTACCAGGTAAAGAGAAAGACATCGGATAATAACTTTTAGCGGCTCGACAACTCCCTGTGATTCTTGCAGGATTAATCATTATGAAATCAGTTTCACGACGTAACTTCGTCCGCAATTCGGCAGCGGCAGCAATTGCAGCCCCTAGCATTATTCCCTCCCATGTGCTTGGCAAAGACGCCCCGAGTAACAAGATCACGGTTGGTTTTATCGGTACTGGGGGACATGGGACAGGGTGGAACCTGCCGGCTTACTTGAGCAATGACGATGCGCGGATTCTGGTAACATGTGATGCTGACGAGGGCAGGGCCAATCATGCCAAGAGAATCGTTGACCAGAATTACGGCAACAAGGACTGCGGCACGACGCGTGACTTCCGGGAGGTGCTGGAACGTAAGGACATTGATGCCGTGATGATATCAACCCCGGATCACTGGCATACGCTGATTAGTGTTATGGCCATGCGTGCGGGCAAGGATGTCCAGTGCGAGAAGCCCACGCTGACCATTGATGAGGGCAAGCTTCTCACCGATACGGTGAGGAAACACAAGAAGGTATTTCAGACGAGCACGGAGGATCGCGCAGTTCCTGTTTATCACCGCATGGCGGAACTGGTGCGCAACGGTCGTATCGGCAAACTTGAGCGCATCGAGGTGATCCTGCCGAAGCAGCCTAATGGTCCCGGCGATCCTACCCCTCAACCGGTCCCGAAGGGGTTTGATTATGACATGTGGCTTGGGCCTGCACCACAGGCTCCCTACACCAAGGACCGGGTGCTTTTCCACTTCCGTTGGATTTCCGATTACTCGGGAGGCATTATCTGTGACTGGGGGACCCACCTCTTTGACACGGCGCAATGGGGGAATGATACCGAGAGGAGTGGACCGGTTGAGATTGAGGGAACGGGAAACCGCTGGGAAGGAGGGCTCTATGATACCGTTAAGGATTATGACGTGACCTACCGATATGCCAATGGGGTCACCATGACCTGCAAGCCCGGCAACCCGAGCATCAAGTTCATCGGCAGCAAGGGCTGGGTGGGGAACACCGGTTGGCGGGCGCCCCTGCAGGCAAGTTCCAAGGAAATCCTCGAGTCCAAGATAGGTCCAGGGGAAACACGTCTCTTCACCAACCCCAAGGGGGAGCACCGCAATTTCCTCGACTGCGTGAAGTCACGCAAGGATCCTTACTTCCCGGTTGATATCGGGCATCGGGTCTCGACAGTCTGCCACCTCGCCAATATTGCCATTGATCGGGGAGTTAAATTAAAGTGGGACCCGGAGAAGGAGGTGTTCCTAGGAGATGATAAGGCCAATGAAATGTGCAGGATTCGCCCTGGTCGAGGCGAGTGGAAACTCGTGTAGTTGTTAAAGATGTATTTCGTTGGCCGGCCTGTTGATGGCGTGGGAATAATATTCCGGCAATATACTGGATTATAATATCGGGAGTTCCTTGAATTCCGGAAGGGAAGTGAGAACCAGGGAATCAATGCTGATGAGGATGTTCAGTGAATTCTTCAGGCAGCTATTCCTATACGGATTATATATCCTCTTGGCTTCCCTTATGACTGGTTGTTTCTACACGTTGCAACGACCGTTGATATTGAAGAAAGTTGATCGTTCACCCGGATTTGAACGCGATATCAGGGCAATGATGCAGAAGTTCTGCTTCGACTGCCACGGGGCAAAGCACAGGGAGGCGGGGCTGGATTTACGAACCCTCCGAGCTATTCTATCGGGAGGGGAGAGTGGACCCGCGATTGTGCCGGGGATTGCCGAGGAAAGCATTCTTTTTGAAATGGTCAGCGATGGGCATATGCCGCCGGAGGGCAAACGGCCGGGAGCATATCAAATCCGGCGATTGCGGCAATGGATCGTATCGGGGGCACAGCCCTGATCCGGAGTGCCGGGTAATGATTAAGTTCCTTTGACCTAGCCGAATATAAGGCGGAACCTTTAAAGGCTAACCACTCCATCAACCACCCATTGATCATGAAGCACACTTCTCTTGAACTTGAATCAGAGGGACCTCCGACAGATCTCCCGGGCATTTCAACGCGGCGCGATTTCACAAGGCGATCTGTTCAGGCAATGCTGACCATATCCCTGCTCGATCATCTTTGCTCAACCAATCTTCTTGCGGCAGGCGCCAGGTTAAGTGCAGAGAAATGGCTGGATGAGGTTAATCAAATCGGCCTGGACGTAAAGGGCGAAAAGATGAAGCAGACCGAGTGGCAGGTTCGTATTGAGGACCTCCTGCAAAATCGGATTGACCTTTCGCAACTACTCAAGCTGATAGACTTTGAGCGCATCGAGAAAACTGCAAAGTTTGTTGATAATGGAGCTCGTAGTATTCGTCCCAAATTTCCGAAGCTTGAGGGAGTTCCGGAACGACTGGTTTTTGGAAAGCAGGTCTTCGCATTGAGAAAAGGCCGTTCGGTTGTGCCGCACGGGCACAATAACATGGCGACCGCGTTCATTATCCTGAAGGGGAACTTTCATGGCCGGCATTATGACCGAGTGGCCGATGAGAAGAATCACATGATCATCAAGCCGACCATTGATGCCAAGTTCGGTCCCGGGCAGACCTCAAGCATTTCTGATGTGAAGGACAATGTGCACTGGTTCAAGGCGGAGGATGAGCCTGCATTTATTTTCAACATCCACGTGTTTGGCCTGAACCCGGGAAGTGGCAAGCGGACAAGCCGTGTCTACGTTGATCCCGCCGGGGAAAAGCTCGACGACGGCTTAATCCGTGCCCGGTTGATTGACTCAAAGCAGGCGCATCAGCGATACGGCTAGTCGCAGGTAAATGCCGATGGGATTAGGGTAAAGCCTGAGTTCTTACGCCGTCAGGGGTGAACGCGCTGGAACCCGCTTTTTAAGGGTTGCCTGTGCCCCCGGAGATTAGTGCCTTTATCATCGTGCGGAAACCATTGACCTGAACTCGATAGCTGCCCAGTTGCTCTTCTGAGAGAATGGGCTGAAGGCGCTCAATGCGATTGTCGATTGCCTGGTCGACGAATCCGTTGAACTCCTCGACCGTCGTGCCTTCCGGAAAGTTGCCGGGTTTTTCCGCGGCATTGAGCTCGACGAATACGTCAAAGGCTTCATCCTCCTGCTGTTCGGTGAGATCGCCAATTCCGCGCAGGCCCTTGAGATCCTCGTTGGATTTCTTCTCGATCCGCTTGACCTCGCGGTCATCGGCGTAGGCGTTGTAATCCTCCAGTTGCTCCGGGGAGAGAAGCTCTGCCATTGCGTCATCAACCGCACTGAAATTATCCTCATCGGCTGCCAGGAGATCGGCAAGGGATGCCTTGCCGGTGAACATTAACATTCCCGCAGCCTGCTGTTTCTTGCTTCTTGCCATCAGGATTTCGCTCAATTGCTCCTGTTGTGATTCATTCAGGCCGAGGCGTTCGGTCAGTTTGGCGACTTCTCCGGAGACTTCGGTTTTGGATTCCTGGTCACCCATTGCCTTTATGAACTCGAGGAGGGGGTTTTTTTCCTCGTCATCCTTCTTTGTTTCTTCTGCCCCTATGACGGACTGATCAGCTTGTTTTTTACTGTCACCAAGCGCACTTACGGATGTACCGGCAGGGCGATTGTTTTTATTGTTGCTGGTAATGGACCCCTGCAGGGCTTTTATCTGTGCTTCAAGGGCCTCAATGCGTTGGCTTTCATTTTTGGATGTCGCCCTTATTGGTGCCGGGTTTCTGAGGTATTGAGCCAGGATGGTCACGATAATTCCCGAAACCGCAGCCACTGCCACTATGATGATTAAACGTGGTGATCTGGATTTGTTCATGGTTAAAAAGTCTATCCTTTATTTTAGATTCTAACAGTGGAGATTTACTCACTATCTATAATCCACATGAAAACCGGATTTTCAGAAAGTTTTTTCAGAACAGAATCAATCGCATTTTCAATGCGATAACAAAAAGTTCCTTGTTTTATAAGGATTGATACCTGCGTCCTTGTCGCCGTTGAGGGCATGGGTTAATGCTGGATTACATGAAAGGCACCTTCACGTTCCCCTGTTTATTCCTTAACATTGCCATAGGCATGGTATGTGCTGATCCCGGGTCATTCGTCACTTACCCCGCATCAGTGGCTTCTTACCTGGAGCGTGTTCAACAGGGCAGGCAGGTCCATGCCTTTAATGCTGAAGTGGACGTTGCTCAATGGCAGGAATCTGCCAGGACTTCATTGATTGAGTTGATCGGCTTGAAGCAGATGCGCGTGGAACTTGCTGATTTTCACCCGCGCGTAATCGTCGGGAAGCCTCATGAAGCCGGCGATGCCTTTACCCGCTCCCTGTGTTCCATCGAGACTGAGCCGGGAGTGAAGATTCCGTTCTATTTCCTTGTTCCCAAAACTTCAAGCCCGGCGAATCCGTTACCCTTGTTCCTCGCTCCCCACGGGCATGATGTCCTCGGGTTGCATTCCTATGCGGGTGCCTTCAAGGATGAGGCTCACCGTAAAAAGGTGATGGCAAAGCAGGGCAATATTGCCGCGCAGGCGGCAAGCCGTGGATTTATTGCCATTGCCCCAGCTACCAGGGGGCTGGCTGCTGAGGTCAGTATCCCGGATCCCCGGGGAAGGCATGGCAATCGCGCGTGTCGCGCGCAATTGATGCATTGCCTTGTTGCCGGGCGAACTCCGGTTGCAGAGCGGGTCTGGGACATGCAGTGCCTGCTTGACTGGGCAGCGAAAGACCCGCGGGTGGATTCGGGGCGTATTGTCATGGCGGGCAATTCCGGGGGCGGTGTCCTTACCGCCTATACGTCGGCAATTGATACCCGCGTGAGTGTGGCAGTCCCGAGTTGCTCTTTTGCTCCGGTTATTGATACCGGTGGCTACATTTTTCATTGTGACTGCTGCATGGTTCCAGGGCTTCGCAACTGGGGTGACTGGACGGAGTTGGGTGGACTGATTGCTCCCAGAGGATTGCTGATTGTCCATGGGGTGGAGGATTCCCTGCATCATCGTCCGCTCATCAAGGCGTTGTTTGGCCAAATACAAGAAATTTACAGGGCGGCAGGGGTTCCCGGAAGGCTTGCCCTGTCATGGGGCAAGAGCGGGCACCGTTTTTATCCGGACTTAATGTGGTCTCCTATCAGCAGGATGCTTGCGGAGAGCAGGAATTAGGTTTGGGCAGAAAATGTCGGGATTGCTGCAGATGAAAGGGCATTGATCTGTAGTGTGTTACGGCCTTTTTTCAGGTTATTTGATAGAATGACCTAAAATGCGCGTTATGGTTCAAACCCCCTTGTGAAGGGATGCGCCAACCGGCATCACGATTCCTGTCTGTTCTTGAACTGTGAAAATTCCTCTAAGTTCAATCATCCCGCTTCGTTTAGATAAGAGAAAGCCACTGAGCACTTGCCAGCCCCTGTTATGAAAATCTTACCAATCTATACCAATCCTGTCATGGTTCTTGTCCTGATCGTGTCCATGATGGCTCATGCCGGAGGTGAGCCAAAGGAGATTGGCTTTATTGAGACCTTTGCGCTTGCCAAGGATCGTGAAGTCGCCCTTGCCCAGTTGATTCCCGGTACTGAGGATTATTACTATTTCCATTGCCTTCACCACCAGGCGCAGGGTGACCTTGCCGCTGTTGAGAAACTTCTCACGCCGTGGATGAAACGCCATGGCAAGGGTGGGCGTTATGCTGAAATCCGCAACCGCCAGTCCCTGCTGACCTATACAGAAGACCCCAAGGGTTCACTTGACTATCTGGTCAAGCAACTCGGGTTGCGTTTTGACCACCAGAAGCAGGAACTCAACCGGAAGCCGGTATTGCCGACTGCGCTCGACCCGAAACAGGTCACAGGCAATGCGTTTCTGCAGCGTGCCTTGTCCAGGCACAAGAATCTTGACGGCGTGGAGGAGCGTGGTCTCGATGGCTTGCTACGCGGGCAGGTGAAGCTTGACCCGGTTCGCCGCCGGCATCTGCTGCAGCGCCTTAGCCGACCGGATTTCCGGAACCTCGTTGCCCTGATTAACGTTGAGCTGAAGAGCAAGGAATCGCGTGGATTTGGTGAGTTTAATATCCACCGCGCTCTGTTGCCCGGGCAATTGGAACAACTGGTGAAGTTGCAGCCCGAACTGATGAAAAATCGCAACTATGTCCACGCGGTGGTGAGCAAACTGCGCCCCAGTGCCGATGTCGACTGGCAGAATGACCCCAAGGAGAAAAGCGCTTACTTGTCACGGGTATGGAATTTTGTGAAGGGGCTCGATCCTGTTTTTAACGCGCTCAAGACGCATTCCCTCTACCAGCTCCTCGCCGACCAGCGCGCGGCTGGAAAGTATGATAGGAAACTCTTCCTCGAATACATCAAGCTTCCGCGTCGCGCCGGTTATGTCGAGCCGCGCTATCTCAATGACCCCGACCGCCGGCGGGTGATTGCCGACCTTGGAAGCGATTTCCGCAAGATTACCGCCTGCCAGGCGATCGGGAATGATGAGCCACTGGTGCGTGATTTCTTCATGCATCTTTTCGTCGATGATGCAGGCTGGAATGCCTACACCGACTACGTGCGTGAATCCTGGCTTAAGCCGGTGTTCGCGGAGGCGAAGATCCTCGCCGGAATCGGAGACCAGGAGAAGTGGTATTCGCTGCTCACTCCGGCAGCCTATGAGGCGATCAAGGAGCGCGTTGACCTGCAGTTTGTCAGGCATAATCCCCGCACTTTCGCCGCCGGAGATCCTGTTTCAATCGGCATTGAGATCAAGAATGTGCAGGAGCTGATCGTGAAGGTTTACGAGATTAATGCCCTAAACTACTACCTGCAGGAGGGGCGTGAGGTCAACACTGACCTGGAACTCGACGGCCTCGTCGCCAACTCTGAAAAGCGCTACACTTACGATGAGCCGCCACTGCGGCGCATCCTGCGCACGTTTGATTTCCCCGAGTTACTCAACAAGCGCGGCGTGTGGGTTGTTGAGCTGATCGGCAACGGTCGTTCCAGTCGCGCGCTTATCCGCAAGGGCGGCCTGCAGTATTTGGCCCGCTCTACACCTGCGGGAACCGCGTTCAACATACTCGGTATGGATAATGAGCCGGCGGAGGCCGCCTCTCTCTGGATCGCGGGACGACAGTTCAAGTCCGGCAAGCAGGGCAATATCATTGTACCCTACTCGACCAAGCCCGGTCGTCAGCCGATCATCCTTGCCGATGGCGATTTCGCGACCCTTGAGTTCCATACCATGCCGGCGGAGAGCTACAAGCTGAGCGCGGGTTTCCATGTCGAGGCTGAGACACTGCTGCCCGGTCACATCACATCGATTGCCGTGCGCCCGGGCCTGACTCTCAACGGTGCGCCAACCACACTCGGCCTGCTTGAGGACGCGGTGCTTACGGTCACCTCAACCGATCACGAGGGCATCATCTCGACTCTTGAGCTGCCATCCTTCCAGATTGCCGAGGATCGTGAATCGACCTGTGATTTTCGTGTTCCTGAACGCCTAAACAGCCTGCAGGTGACACTGCGCGGCTCGGTGCAAAATGTCAGCACCGGAGAAAGGCAGCAGGTCGCGGCTTCCTCCTCCTTTGAGGTCAACGGAATCAATCAAACCGAGCATGTGTGGTTGCCGCATCTGGCAAAGATCGGAGATAATTACGTGCTTGAGTTACTGGGGAAAAACGGTGAACCGTTCATCGATCTGCCGATCCGCCTGTTATTCAAGCATCGCGACTACAAGGCATCCCAGCTGGTTACCCTCAAGTCCGCGGCCAACGGGCAGGTGCAGCTCGGGCCACTGCCGGGTATTGTCCGGATTGACACCGATAGTGTTCCGGGTGGTCACCGCAGTTGGCAGCTTGGTGGAGATTTTACCCATCTTCCCGGCTCCCTGCACGGTATCACTGGTTCCGTTATGTCGATTCCCTACGCCGGATCCGCTGCCAGGGTGAGTCCCGCCGATTTCGCGTTGCTTGAGGTTAGAAATGGCACATTTGCCTCGGATCACCTGCAGGCGCTGAGCCTGGACGGCGGTTTCGTCAGGGTCAAGGGGTTGAGTGCCGGCGATTACCAGCTGGTTTTCAAGGAACTGGGAAAGACACTTGCGCTGCGGGTCACGTCCGGCAAGCTCGCTCACGGCTATGTGCTTGGCAGGCACCGGCACCTGCAGACCAAGCGTGGCAGCAACCTGCACATCATCGAGATCGATCCCGGTGAAAAGCAGACGCGCATTCAACTGGCTGGAGCGGGTCCTTTCACCCGCGTTCACCTCGTCGCCGGACGCTATTTACCTGCCTTTTCACTGCGTGATCGCATCGGCGGATTTCCCTACGCGGAAC
>JAAESJ010000372.1 GCA_024229495.1 Verrucomicrobiaceae bacterium
GAAACGCAGCGTCATGAGCGCCAGCGGGATTGAGGATGACAGCAACTGGGAGACCCTGCTGGAAGGATTGCGCCAGAAACGCGACGGGGTGGCCAGGGAATACCACGCGTTGACAGCACAGGTGATGGCAAAGATCCTGGTTCACAAGGTCATCTCGGAGTTGCGCGAGGACGAGAACAACCGGATCCGTCGCACGCTTGACGACAACTCGATCGCGCAATGCCTGCAGTATTTCAGTCGCGGCTATGTCGGGTTCCACCTAACCGAAGATGAGAAACTGGAGGTTGAGGATCCCGACGGCAACACCTTCCCGGTATCGAGCTTAAGCAGTGGTGCCAGGGAACAGGTCTTCCTCTCGCTGCGGGTCGGTTTCGCCTCGCGGTCCCTGCAGGATCGGGCCGGTTTCCTGTTACTTGACGACGCGTTCCAGCACTCGGACTGGGAACAGCGCCAGCACATGGTCAGCCAGTGCCTCTCACTGGTGAAGATGGGCTGGCAGGTCTTCTACTTCACCATGGACGATCACTTGCGCGACCTGTTCAAGGCCCAAGGGCAAGGCCTCGGGGAGCGTTTCAGGATAAAAGAGCTGACCAGACGCGATGCGGGATAGCACTCTTTGTAGTGATCGATTCCATGTTCATTGAAGTTTTTAATGAAGTAAGGGTTCTAAGGCTCTTACGCATAACGATCACAATACGAACGCACCAAACGACGACATGACACTGGAACCAGATCAACCCGACACCGATTTGATACATCGGACAAAGGCAATCAAGGCACTGGAAGGGCAGAAGTTAGAGGAAGTCGCTCAATGTTCCGACCCTCAGGTTGCCGAGGTTATCATGCAGGCCTGGAATGAGGCGGTGGGGGATTGCATCAGCGCAATCCAAAACCTGTGATACCTGGAAACGTTATCGTGATAGGATCACGCAATTGATCCCAGCGCGGATCTTGTTGAGTGGTTAAAAGTTTAAGGGCATTCAACCTGCCGCAATTAGCTGGATTTTTGAGGGGACTGCTGTCAAACACCTGCTACCTCCTCCAAAAACGGCAATTTTAATTTGTGTTGGATTGCATCCCTTAGATTGCATAAAATGAAATCCCAATGGGCGATTACCTGAGCTTTAACCTGGTTTGGGCACTGCTGTGCCTTTCAGCTCTCATTGCGGCCTGGGTGATCAACGCCACCGGGTTGCCGGGGAACTGGATCATGGTGGCAGTCGCCGCATCGTATTGCTGGCTGATGCCCACCGATTCTCCCTACGCATTTGGCTGGACGGTTGTCCTTGCAATGGGGCTGCTGGCAGGAGTGGGGGAATTACTCGAGTTTATCACCAGTGCCCTGGGGGCAAAAAAAGCCGGCGGCAGCTCAAAGGGGATGTGGTGCTCGGTGCTTGGATCGATCCTTGGCAGTGTGTTCGGCGTCTTAATCGGGATTCCTGTCCCGGTCATCGGCTCGCTGGTCGCCGCATTGCTGTTTTCCTCCGCGGGTGCACTGCTTGGAGCCTACCTTGGCGAGAAGTGGCACGGCAGGGAAAACCAGGATGCCTGGCGGATTGGTTTCGCGAGTTTCTTTGGCAGCCTTCTCGGCTCCATCGCCAAGCTCCTCATCGGGTTGGTGGCTTTACTGATTGCCAGCCTCGCGATGCTGTTCTAGGTGAAAGGCTTCACACACCGTATTTTCTTGTTTTAACACCCACGATTTTTTTCCATGAAAACGCCCAGCCTTGTCCTCATCCTTCTCGGCCTTGTCCTCGCCCAGCTAAGCGATGCCCAGCAGCGTCGCCGCCCAGGAGGGCGGGTTCCCCTTGAAGTCCAGGAGAAGAGGGCCATTGAGGAGGGCTTCCGTGGCGTGACCGCCGACGGCAAGGTCATTCCCGGGCTTTTCAAGGTGAAGTCCACCGGGGTTTCCACTGCACCGGTGCGCGAGGCGGCTGATCAGTTCCTTGCCTCTTTAAGCAAGAGCCAGCGTGCCGCGACCCTCTTCAAGGTCGATGATGACGAGTGGCGCAAGTGGGCCAACCAGCACCATTACAAGCGTCAGGGGGTGAGCTTTGCCGACATGGACAAAAAACAGCGCGAACTGGCCTTTGGTCTGCTCGACTCGGCACTCAGTGCGCGTGGACTCAAGACCACCCGCGACATTATGCGTCTCAACGAGACGCTGGCAGAGTTCAAGAAAAACTGGGACGAATACGGTGAGTGGCTCTATCACATCACGGTGATGGGCGAGCCCTCGGGCAAGCAGCCCTGGGGATGGCAACTCGACGGCCACCACGTGGTGATCAATTACTTCGTGCTCGGCGACCAGGTGGTGATGTCACCGGTCTTTATCGGGTCGGAGCCGGTCAAGGCGGAATGGGGCAAATACAAGGGAACCGTCGTCATGCAAAAGGAGCAGGACACCGGCCTCGCCTTTCTGCGCTCCCTGCCCCAGGAGCAGCGCAAGGCAGCCACCGTGCAGGGGGAGAAAGGTCCCACCAACAGCCTCGCCGAGGCCTTTAAGGACAACCTGATTGCCGAGAACATCGGCATTTCCGCCAAAAACCTCAACAAGGCCGGTCGCGAAGGGCTGATGCAACTCATTGCCGTCTTCATCAACCACATGGAGAAGGATCATGCCAGTGTTCGTCTCGCTGAGATCAGGGAGCACCTTGATGCGACCTATTTCGCGTGGATAGGCGGCAACGCCGATGATTCGGTGTTCTACTACCGGATCCAGAGCCCGGTGATCTATATTGAGTTTGACCATCAGCGCCCTATCGGGCTGGCCAGAGACCGGGTGCCCACCCGTAATCACATCCACGCCGTCATCCGCACGCCCAACGGTAATGACTACGGCAAGGACCTGTTGCGTCAGCATTACAAGGCTGATCACAGCAAGTGAGAGAGGCAAGTCGCCGCTGAAATTTCAATAATTTTCCCCACAACAGGGATCAAAGACAGGATTGCCTCTAGAAGGCATTTCGTCGAAATTCCCTTATTTTAAGGGGGACTTATTCCGTTAAGCCCTTCTTTAAAAGCCTAAGAAAGCTACAGCGAACGAGTTACGCCCCAAATACTAGACTTTTTTAAAAATTATACTAATTTTTAAAAACCTATGCAGTTTTTGCCTTTGTGTTTTTTAGGAGCGTTGGCCTTGGTCAGTTGCCTGCTTTCAGGTTGTAGTGCCTCCGCAGTCGCATGGGGAGAGAAGACCTACCGCTATCAGCTTAATTACGGGCAGTCTGTCATTCTGCGCAACGGCTACGCTGTTGCCCCGCGCCATGCCCCGGCTGCCGTTCACAGGATTGTGGCCGCCGGAAACCGCCTGCAGGGGCGTCCCTACAAGTATGGCGGTGGTCACGCACGGGTCGAGGACAGTGGCTATGATTGCTCAGGGAGTGTTTCCTACGTGCTTATCAAGTCGGGCTATCTTCGCTCCCCCATGTCTTCCAAGGGGCTAAAGCGTTACGGATCACGGGGCAGCGGGGACTGGATCACCATTTATGCCCGAGATGGGCATGCCTTCATGACCGTTGGTGGCTTGCGCTTGGATACCGGGTATCGCGGCAGTGGCAGCGGGCCGACCTGGACGACGCGGCCACGGCCAATCTCAGGGTATGCCACGCGTCACCCCCAGGGGCTTTAAGCGCGGTGTTTCCCGTGAGCTTCACGGATGCGTTTTTTCTCCTGGCTTAGGAACCGAGGCACTAATGTGTCCTCGATGTGTGCAAACGCGGCATCGAGACCGCCTGTGCGGTAGGCACGACCAATAGCTGCCTCCACTGCGGTAGGGTTGCCGATGGTATTGAGGAAATGGTTGGAGGTTAACCGGGTAAACATCTCGGCGTCCATTTTCCCCTCACGTTCCAGGATCCACCGGCGGGCATGAAGTGCCAACACGGCATCACCAATCCAAGCCTGTTCCTGCTCGGTTCGCTTTGGGTTTTCCTTTTCCCGGGACATTGACATATCAAGAATGCTCCTTGAGTGACCCTTGAGCAACGTTTAAAAGGGGGATTATGAAATGCACCGTTTTTTCCCGAATGGCAGCCGTGCTTACCCTGGTGCTGCTGTTGATAGCTCCAAGCTCCCATGCCGCCCCGCGCAAGAATGTGCTCTGGATTTACCTGGAGGATGTCAGTGGCTGGTTCAGTTGTTACGGGGAAACCCTGATCAAGACGCCTCACATTGATGCCCTGGCGGACAGTGGCATTCGTCTTGAGAGGTTCTATACCCCGGCCGGGGTGTGCTCGGCAACCCGCTCGGCAATCGTTACAGGAATGATGCAGACGAGTATCGGTGCCCATCACCATCGCAGCGGCAGGGCGAGCTTCAGGGGTCAGGACCTTGGACCGGGATTTGATGACATCCGGCTACCGCAGGGAGTGAGCACGCTGCCGGAGATTTTCCGTGCGGCGGGATACTGGACATTCAACGAGGGTGGAAAGGATGACTACAACTTCAAGCACGATACCGGGCAGATGTATGACTTTATCCCGAAGGGCAGAGGCATTGCACCGGCATCACTGGTATCCGGAGATTGCTGGAAGGGGCGTAAAAAAGGGCAACCCTTTTTCGGTCAGGTGCAATTGAAGGGTGGCAAGCTTGGCAGGAATGCCAAAAAGGTCACTGACCGTTCAAAGGTGCAGGTGCCGCCCTATTATCCGGATACCGCGCTGGTGCGCGAGGAGATAGCCCACCACTTTGATTGCCTGCTGAAGACAGACGAGCAGGTGGGAAATGTCGTGGCGGCCCTGAAACGTGATGGACTCTACAAGGATACGGTGATTTTCATGTTTTCCGATCACGGTTACAAGCTGCATCGGCACAAGCAATACCTCTATGAAGGGGGAATCCAGATGCCGTGCACGGTCTCGGGTCCCGGTATACCGGCAGGTAAGGTGCGTGAAGACTTAGTCAGTGGTATTGATGTCTCGGCAGCCTCACTGGTGGTGGCGGGGATTGCTCTTCCTGAAAAGATGGAGGGGCGAAATTTTCTCGCCAAGGACTACCAGTCTCGGGAATATCTCATCGCCGCCCGTGATCGCTGTGATTACACTTATGAGCGTATCCGTGCGGTGGTGACACCGCGCTTCAAGTATTTGCGTAACTACCTGACCGACCGTCCCTTCATGAACCCGAGCTACAAGGACCCGTGGCCGGTTTCCAGGGAGATGCGCCGCCTGATGGCAGAGGGCAGGATGAACGAGACGCAGTTGATTTTCTTTGGAGATAAAAAGCCGGATGAAGAACTCTATGACTTGGCTAATGACCCGCATGAAATCCATAACCTTGCCGGCATGAAGCCATTCAGTGGCGAGTTGGAAAGGCACCGCAAGATTCTCGCCGAGTGGATCGCAAGCAGTGGAGACCAGGGACAGGAGGTCGAGTCGGATGCGGGGCTTTTGGCGGCGATGAAGCGCTGGGGCGAGAAATGCGTGAATCCCGAATATGACCGGGTGCGTTCTGCCTACAAGAAGTGGAAAGCAAGTCGCCCGGTGCAACCCAAACCTGCGCCAAGGAAGAAGGGCAGCGGCGGCAAAAAGAAGAAAACGCCCTGAGTATTGATTCATGCCTGAGTTACCTGAGGTGGAGACCACCCGGCGCGGAGTGGCTCCGCACGTGGTTGGCAGGAGTATTACCGCTGTCGAGGTAAGGCAGCGCCGATTGCGTTGGCCGGTGCCGCGCAGCGTGGACAGGCTGGCCGGGGCAAGGGTGGTGGAGTTGTCACGGCGAGCCAAGTACCTGCTCCTTGATGTGGGTAGATCCACCGTGATCATGCACCTGGGAATGTCCGGCAGCTTGCGCCTTGTGGATTGTGGTTCCCGGTGGCGAAAACACGATCACGTCGCCTTTACCATGGATTCCGGAAAGCAGTTGCGCCTGCACGATCCGAGGCGCTTTGGCTGTGTGCTTCTCTGTAAGGGGGATCCCGGAAAACACCGCCTGATTCGTGACCTGGGTCCCGAGCCGTTATCAGAGGATTTCGATGCCGCCTACCTAGCGGGAAAGGCGTCCGGAAAGACTGTCGCCATCAAGCAGTTCGTGATGAACGCGCATGTGGTTGTCGGTGTCGGCAACATCTATGCCAGTGAGGCATTGTTTATTTCCGGGATTCACCCGAGGCGGGCAGCAGGCAAGGTGGGCCGGGCGAGAATAGAGAAGCTGGTTTGCGCGATTCGTGAGGTCTTGAGCAAGTCCATTGAGATGGGGGGTACTACCCTGCGTGATTTTGTCCATGAGGATGGCAAGCCCGGATACTTCAAGCAGAGTCTGCGGGTCTATGACCGGGAGGAGGAGGCCTGTATCAATTGCGGCGCCGCCGTGAAGCGCATTGTGCAGAATTCCCGCTCGAGCTTTTATTGCCCGAGATGCCAACGCTAGCCCCTCAAGTGGCGATCATCTTACCCCGCCCTTGGGCTTGGCGGCTGGCAATTGATCGTTGCGGAAGCCATACATGGGCAGCAGGCGGTAGTAGACCTCAAGGCTCAGTGTTGCCAGCGTGGTTGATACCACCCTTCCTCCGGAAGCGGCGTGATTGCCTCCCTTGTCCCAGCTACCGGTATCGGCACCGGTCTTGATCTGCAGGCGTGGGAGGGTTTCCTTCAGTTGTTCGTTCCATTCGGCCCAGATTGGTCCCTGATGCTGGTAAAGGGCGAGGGTGCCGTAGTAAACGTAGTAATATTCAGGGTTGTTGACCTTAATGGGACGTGCCCGGAGCACGTCGGCACTTTCCATCATGCGCGGATCCTCCGGGGCCACCAGATCAAGTTGACGGCAGAACATCCCGGTCGCCACCATCGGTGGGCTGTTACCCGGGCCGGTGTAGCCGTAAAGGCCACCGAATTTTCCGCCGCCAGCCTGGTCAAACCATCGGCGTGCATTGGCGAAGACCACCTCGGGAACCTCCATGCCGGCCATGCGGGCACTGTGCAGTGCCATGTATTGCCAGCCGGTGACAGAGGTGTCGGAATCTCCGGGTCTGGGCTGGTAACGCCAGCCTCCCTTGGTTGGGCTTTGCGAGGAAATGATCAGTTTGATGGCTTTCTCGGCCGGTTCCTTCAGTTTTGGATCCTGGCTGATACCATAGGCTTCACAGAGAGCGATGGTGGCAATGCCGTGGGCATACATACGGCCGTTGCCGGCTGCGGCACTGCTGAGTTCGCCACTTTCCTGCTGCTGGCCGATGAGCCAGTCGAGTGCCTTGCGGATATGGTTCTGGTATTTTCCGCCATTGTTGTGGCTGAGTCCCCAGCCGTAGTAACAGAGAAGGGCGAGCCCGGCGCCGGCGGTATCGTAATTTCCGTTGCCGCCATGCTTCTTGATGTCCCAGTGGCCATCGGCTTCCTGGTTAAGGGAGAGCCACTCCAGGGCGGCACCGATCGCGCGCTCGGTTTCATCTGATCCTCCGAGCTGTTCAATGGTCTCCAGGGAGGGCCTGCCGCGCTGTTTGCGGATCATCTTGGTGAATGCCCCGGGATCGAGCTGATGCTTTGGTGTTTCAAGCTTCCCGGGAAGGAGAGGATCGGATTTTGGGTCAGTCCCCGGAAGGTTGAGGTTCATGGAGGCCAGGTTGCCACTGCCATCCAGTTGAGGGGGTTGGCCGTCTGCCTCAAGGCCGGTGTGAGCAGCGATGATATCGCCTTGGGTATCCTTGGTTTCCGCTGCAGCGTCCCCGGGATTGATTTCATCGGTCTGGGCAGTGTTTACCACGGCGGGGTTGGACACTTTCGCCTCCTCCTTTGATTTTTCTGTCTCTACCTGTGGAACTGCCTCGGTGGGGCGGAAAATGTCGGCTAGCGGGTTGGCGGGTTCCGGTGCCTCCTGGGTTTCCCCGGGGTCGCGTTCGTCAAGCTCAGGAGCCTCAAGCTCAGGAAGCACGGTGTCCGGTAACTTGCTGAGTAGCGGAGCGACCTGTGTTGGCTGGGTTGTCGGCTGGTCGGAAGTTTCCGTGTTTGCCTTGGAGGGGCGGACGTCAGTAACCAAGGAGACTTTACTGGTGCTGGCAACGATGGGTGAGGTCTGGGTCTTGACCTGCGGTTCAAACCTCGGAATTTTGAAGTCACTTACCAGTTTGTCGGTAACCAATGCCACCGGGCTTTCTGAAATCTGGGCCTCTTCCGGGGTGCTTTCCAGTGCGAGTTCCTCCTGGGCAAGGGCATCGATACTGATGGCGATTTCCGGAGCCTGAAGTTGCCCGCCCTCGTCAAGTTCCTTGGAGATCAGCCAGGCAGCCAGCAACAGCAGGGCGAGCAGGTGAATGACGGCGGAACCGGCCAGGCACTTGTGGTAGAGGTCGGTGATGTCCCGCCAGCGCTCAAGCAGGTAGATCAGCGCGATCAGCGAGGCGATGGCCAGCAGGATCCACCAGATAATATTTCCCAGCAGGGTCTTCAGCTTGTTCCAGAGGGTGTGGTCGATGTAGCCAAAAACCTCACGGGTGGTTGAACGGTAGAGGCGATAGTTTTCACCCTCCTCGCTTGCCGCCCCGGGGCCCTGGCTGAGTTCCCTGCTATCAGCACTGAAAAGAAGGTCAAATCCGTCCATGCGCACTGCCGGATCGGTGGCATTTCCCTCCTTGATGTAGAGGTCCACTTTCTCCGGGGCTAATTCCTTGCCCCCCACGATGCGACTGATATAGACACCGAAGCCTGAGTCCTTGTCAGGGTCACGGTTGGAGGCGAGGAAGACATGGTCGCCACGGCTGGTAAGGGCGGCTTGTACGTCATCGCTCTCCGAGTTAAGGCCCTTGACGGGCTCTGCTGTTGAGAAGGTTGGAAGGGCAGGAGATTCCGGAGAGGGATCAATCGGGGGTTGAGGATTTTCTGGCTCGGGGGTTACCGGTTGTGCCATGATGGCAGCGGCAAAGATGTCTTCACTGTTACCGTTACGATCCGAGGAGAAAAACAACCGGGCGCCATCTGCGGAGGGAGCGGGTCCAAGTTCATTGCTTGTGCTGTTTACCGCAGTATCCAGGGGTGTGGCATTGTCCCA
>JAAESJ010000373.1 GCA_024229495.1 Verrucomicrobiaceae bacterium
AATCGTCAACAGCGTGTGGAAGGTGAGGGCAAGTATGCTGGCGGAAATGGCTTGTCTGACGGCTTTCTTCTGCACTTGGAATGACATATTCTTTCACAGAACCCCGCGTTGGTGAACTGGTATTTTGGAAGTGCTGTGCCCTCGGGCAGGGAAACAGGTCTTCATATCATGAAGACCTTGAGATGGAAGCACCATTCACGGCAGAAACGGTAAATGCCTCAGGGGTCCAGCCGTGCTGCTCATGACAGGTTTGCACAACCTGCTTGGCAAAGGCATCCGCGTGGGAAGACGGGATGAGGTTGATGGTGCTTCCCCCGAAACCGCCGCCCATCATGCGCGAGCCCACAGCATCAAGATTACCGGCAATCTCGACAAGGGCATCCAGCTCAGGGCAGCTGACCTCGAAATCATCCCGCAATGAAATGTGGCTGGCGTTCATCAGTGAGCCGGCGAGCGCAGGGTTACCTGATTTCATCGCTGCTGTGAAATCCTTGACCCTTTCGATTTCAGAGACCACATGATGGGCACGTCGGTAGAGCTGCTCACCGAGTTGTTCGTGCATTTGCTTAAGCTTAACCAGGCTTGTATCACGCAGTGTCGGAACCCCGAGTATTCCGGCCGCAGATTCACATGCCTCCCTGCGCAGGGCATATTCCCCGTCAGCAAGGGAATGCTTTACCTTGCTGTCGATGACGACCATGGACAGGTCTGCGGGCAGGGGAAAGGGTGAGACATCAAGTGTTCGGCAATCGATTTCCAGTGCATGGTTTTCCAGTGCGCAGTTAACGGCTAACTGGTCCATAATGCCGCAAGGGACACCGGCATACTCGTGTTCAGCCTGCCTGCAGAGCTGCGCCCGCTCCCTGGCCGGCAGTTGAATATTTGCCAGTGCTTCAACAATCATCGCGGTGGCTGATTCCAGGGCTGCGCTGCTGCTGAGTCCCGCCCCTGCCGGCAGGTTGCT
>JAAESJ010000374.1 GCA_024229495.1 Verrucomicrobiaceae bacterium
ACACGGGTGCTGAGATCGACAAAAAGGCCCGACAGAGATATACCCTGGCAAATCAACGACTTAAACCATAATCGCTCTATCTATTGAGGGCGGTGTAACTTCAAGGACGCACCATGCATAATATCAAGTTAACCCTATTCGCGGCTTACGTGCTGGCCGTATCCCTCATTGTCGGACTGGGCGAGGTATTCGCCGCTGATCCGCCTCCCCAGACGTTCACCCTCAAGCCGATCACGCTGGGTGTAGCCTGTGGGCCAGTCGATCTGGTCACCGCATGGTTAGCCAAGCAGGGAGAATCCCCAAAGGTTGTATTCGAGTTAGATGGAGGCTTCTCTGGCTTCCTGACCTCAACACAGGGCAACGATCAGGGCACAGTATTCGTAGTCAATCCAGCGGGCGAAGCCTGTATGTTATTCCGAGGCACAGAATTGAACGGGGCTGACTTCCTTTATGGCCGCACAGGATTCTCTGACGGCGTAAAGAAACCAGACACCCAGCCGGGGGTTGGCGCATAACACCAAGGGCCGCTTAATCGCGGCCTTTTTTTTGACGTAGGGGGGGGGTATCTCATGGGGGTAGCAATAAGCATTAACCCCAAGAGCCTCGGCGTTGCTAGAGCCAAACTTAAGCGCCATGCAAAGCAAGTGCCTTATGCCTTATCTAGGGCGATCAATGATTCCCTGTTTGATGGTCGCAAGAAGGCGGAAAGCGACATAAAGAAATACACCGATAGGCCGACCCCTTACTCGCAACGGGCCAACATGGTTGTGAAGTCCAGCAAACGACGGCTGTATGGCCGTGTGGGCTACCGCAACGACAACCGAGGCAAGTATCTCGGCAGGCTAGTGACTGGCGGTGCTGATCTGCCCGCTGGAAGGACACACGCTGTACCCACAAGGGCGCTAGGTCGGAACGCATACGGTAACGTCACTAAGGGCAAGCAAGCCCCTGCCCTGCTCAAGAGCCCCGGTAAATACTTCTCAGGCAAGCCCAAGGGTAGGCCCAACGCTAGGGCTGGCGTATGGGAGCGTGTCAACTACACAAAGGGAGGCAGACGTAAGGGCTCAGGCACAGACCAACTGCGCTTGGTTCACGCTTACAAGCCAGTAACGAACTATCGAAAACAAATACCCTTCTACCGCTCTACAAAGAAAGCGGTTAGGGGGAGACTAGCCCAGCACTTCCGTAAGCATTTCGCTAAAGCAATAGCAACAGCCCGCTAATTTCAAACTAGAGGGGGGGTAAGATTGGGAGAGGGTGACACCCTTTAGATTGGCTACGGTATACCGGCCACTCCCACTGCCAACTCTAGCACCCTGATCAAGTTGATCTCTTTCCTTCTCATTTCAAAATTAGAGGGGGGGTGTTTCAAATTAGAGAGGGGGGTACCTACCCCCGGGGGGGGGTGCATCCTATAGGCAAGGGGGGGATGGCACTACCACTCACACCAGAATTAATCAGAGATGGCGGTGGGCTACCACTGCATAGGGTATGGCTCCGCCCAAAGGAGAGCAGGCACAGGCGCACTACTACAGCCCCCATGTGTGGGGTACGTAAGGACGATTCCTAAACCTTTCGCGCTTTTGTTTTGCCTTTGAGTGTCGAGAGCCACCCTACCGGGGTATCGGCTCGATCCAAATCGTCACCGATTACTGGCGAGAGTGATGGGTCACGGGTTAAAAGGTACTTCCCAGACTCAAGGCTGGTGGGTCGTTCGCGGCACCGAGTTTGATTGTATATACCGGCTTAAGACGAAGCCACACGCAAGGGAACTAAAAGCCCTATAAAACAAGCACTTAACTAGGGCGGATCCTGTGGATGCCAAGCAACTCCTACTGTCGATCAGCGGCTGGTCACGTGAAACCGGGATGGACCGGCGAACGGTCACCAAGATACTGAACCCCATCAAGCCCG
>JAAESJ010000375.1 GCA_024229495.1 Verrucomicrobiaceae bacterium
AAGATGGTCCAGAAGGGACCGGGAATAAACCTTTTGCTTCCAGACAAATAACATGAACAACATACTCTTCTCCTGTCTCCTAGCGGTATCGATGGCACTCAGCGTGTCGGCCGCCGATCAGCAACTGGAATTGGCGGTGCCTTTCACGGACAACATGATCCTGCAACGGGAATCCAAGGCTCCCGTTTGGGGGTTCGATGAACCGGGAAACCGAGTAACGGTCGATTTTGCCGGGCAAACCAAGACTGCGGTGGCCGACAAGAATGGTGATTGGATGGTGAAACTCGATCCTCTGCAGGCTTCCCGGGAAGAACGGGGTCTTGAGGTAAAGAACAACCGGGGAAAATCGATCTCACTGAAAGGCGTCCTGGTTGGCGAAGTCTGGTTCTCCTCAGGCCAATCCAACATGGTGTGGACTGCTGGCAAGAGCATGTGCAACGAGGTGGCTCGCGAACTCGCCTCATCCAAGGAGGACATTCCCATCAGGGAAATCAACATCGACACCGTGTCCGCCCTCTATCCACAGAAGAAGGCCACCTCTGAGGGTGGATGGAAAAA
>JAAESJ010000376.1 GCA_024229495.1 Verrucomicrobiaceae bacterium
AATTTTCAGGGACTGACGCCTCGCAAGGCTAGGCCACTAATTTTTTATGGAACCTCTATTACTCAAGGCGCTTGCGCGTCGAGGCCCGGAATGACGTATCCGGCGATTCTAGGGAGGTGGCTTGATGTGCCAGTCATCAATATCGGATTTTCTGGCAACGGCAAAATGCATAAGGAGGTAGGAGATCTCATGATTGAAGTGGATGCAGCTGCTTACATCATTGATTGTCTGCCTAACATGAACGGAGTGATGGTGACTAAACGCTGTGTTCCTCTGGTGAAACAGTTGCGTGAGGCTCAGGCCGATACCCCGATTGTGCTTGTGGAAGATAGGCGCTTTCCTAATTCCTGGTTGGTGCCGGATAAATCAAAATTCCACGACGATAATCATGCAGCATTACGGAAGGCTTATCAGGATCTAAAAACCGCAGGAGTAAAAAATCTATACTATCTCGGCGGCGACGCATTGCTTGGTGATGACGCCGAGGGCACTACCGATGGTTCGCACCCTAACGATCTCGGTTTCCTGCGTCAGGCCGAATTGTTTGCTCCCGTATTAAGCAAGGCATTGGGTTTGAAATAATCGATCTTAGAATTTTATTAAGATAGAATATCTTTTGCAACGGTGCCGTGAACATCCGTTAGTCTGAAATCTCGGCCCGCGTGATTGTACGTGAGCTTTTCGTGATTAAGGCCTAAAATGTGCAGAATCGTGGCATGCCAGTCATGGATGTGCATTTTTCCGTCAACGGCTTCATATCCGTATTCATCGGTTGCTCCATAGCTTAGTCCTCCCTTCACTCCTCCGCCAGCCATCCAGGTCGTGTACCCTTTATTATTGTGGTCTCGCCCGTCTCCACCTTGTCCGTGAGGCGTGCGTCCGAATTCACCTGCCCAGACAATTAACGTTTCTTTTAGCATGTTACGACGTTTGAGATCGGTGAGTAGTCCGGCAATGGGTTTGTCTATTTCGTTGCAGCGGGCAGAAAGATCATTTGTTAGGTTCCGGTGATGGTCCCAGTTTCCGTGGCTGAGTTCTACAAAACGGACCCCGGACTCGGCAAAGCGACGGGCCAGTAGGCACTGCTTTCCGAAAGTATCGTTGCCGCCGGACCCTATACCGTAGAGTTCTAAGGTTTCTTTGGATTCGCCTGTGGTATCCATGAGTTCCGGTAAAGTGTCCTGCATACGGAAACCAAGCTCCAGAGACTCAATGACCCCCTCTACTCCGGGAGCATGCTTGTCGCGGCTAAGCTTGGCTTTGTTTAAGCTTTGCACATAGTCTAGCTGCACTCGCTGAAGTTCTCGGTCAAGTTTTGGATTAGCGATGTTAGGGATTTTAGGTTTTGATTCTCGGCGAGAGAATCGGTTATTGCCGCCGGGTCGGCGAGAGTCAGTACCGAATCGTGCACCTTGATAGATTGCGGGCAGGAAACTACTACCAAAATGGTTAGCATTACCATTAGGTGCTCCAAGAGCTACGAAACCTGGTAGATCTGCATTATTTGTGCCTAACCCATATAGTGTCCATGCTCCGATCGATGGACGCACAAACTGGGAACTTCCAGTATGCATCATGGTCTGTGCTTGGGGGTGATTCGGCAGATCAGTATGCATGCCATGCAGCATGCACATATTATCAGCGTGCTTTGCGATTTCAGGTGTCAGTTCAGAGATCCATAGCCCACTCTTACCATGCTGATTGAATTCCCAGGGTGAACCTAAAAGTTTACCTCCGCGGCCACGGCCAAACTTTCCAGGCTTTCCATTATCTTTGGCGAGTTGCGGCTTATAGTCGAACATATCGACATGCGAGGGAGCGCCGCGCATTGAGAGGAAAATAACTCGTTTGGCCCTTGGACTGAAGTGCGGCTTTTTTGGTGAGAGAGGCCCATCAGTTTTTGACTCAGCTTGTGCCTGCTCGTGTGCTAGTGCTGCAAAGGCAAGATATCCGACACCGGAGGAGGCAGATTTTAGTAGATCGCGGCGGGTCAGCATGTCAGTTATTAGCTAGTGCTTAGTTGAGATATCTGAATTCAGCGGATATGAGCAAAGATTGACAGAAAGTAATCAGAGCAAGTTTTTCGATCTTTTGACGGTTCTTACTGTCGGCACCGGCTCGAATGATGAAATTGCGTAGATAGGCCAAAGCATTATCAATTTCTTTATTTGTTGCAGACCGAGCAAAGGCGATGGCG
>JAAESJ010000377.1 GCA_024229495.1 Verrucomicrobiaceae bacterium
CTGTACCTTCCGGATTTTCGAAACTGTATGAAGTGGTTTCTCCTTCCGATGCAATACTGTCATCGATGTCCGCTTCCCAGTCAGACAGATCCAATGCGTAGTAAAGGGCATAGGTCTTATTCGGTTTGGAATTCCATTCCAGAGTGAATGCCCCATCATCATTGTTGTAGGTAATGTTAGTAAATTCAAGTACTGTACCGCCTCCAGGACCAGAAAGATACAGGCACATGATTTCGTCAACATTTCCCGCAGCTCCATAAATCTGAGCCTCGTGGATCAGTGCGTCCAGTGCTCCAGGACCTGCGGGCATACGGTTACCGTGCCGTTTTCCAAAGATAATTTCTGCGTCTCCGGTGGGCCACGTTCTCAAGTTAGCTGAATTGTAGGATCCGATCTCCTCCCCGTTTCGGTAACCGGTTAATTTTACCTGCCCTCCACCAATGTCTTCGTAGGTAATTGCCATCATGACTTCCTCGCCGGTGACCGTTTCTTCACCCCCAGGATTGAAGTCCTGGGTTCTGCGGAAATTACTGCTGCCGTTCATCCAGCGATTGGGTTGGCGTTCTGCGAAGATGATCCCGTCGAACTGGTCCGCTGTTACTTTATCAAGAGTAATGACTGAACCGGCCTTGGTGAGTTCTGATAGGCTCTCCAGAGTGAACCATGATACGAGGGTCTTATCGGTGATTTCGGGCCCCTGATATTCTCCTGATGACCATGCCCATCCAGAGGCAGTCGTTCCGGATCCATTCACATCAAGAGAGCCATCAGCAACTTGTGCATCCCCTTCGAGTTTCAGATCCGGGAAATTACCCATCAGATCTGTGAGTTCTTCCCCATCCTCAAAGGTCCAGTGACCGATCGCTGCTTCACTGAATGGTGGTGGCGGCGGGTCGTCCGGGTCATTAGGATCACTGAATGGATTAGTTACTTCATCGCCGTCTAAGATGCCGTCACCATCTGAGTCGGCTTTTTTTGGCAAAGTGCCGGTGTCATCGGTACTGACAAATTTTCCGGTTCCCGTTTCGACGCCGTCCAGGAGTCCGTCCTCGTCCGTGTCCGCCTTGTCTGGCTTGGTCTTGGATTCAAATTCCTCTAAATTACTCAGTCCATCCTCATCAGGATCGGCTTCAGGATCATCTACCCCGTACTTGTCCTCCCAATAGTCAGGGAGTCCATCATTATCATCATCATCCATAGTGGCACCGATGGGGCTGACTCCTTCCGCAATGGACTGAATATTTCCTTCAGAAAGCACTTCCCGCCAGATCGCCACGTCATCCAGAAAGCCATTAAATTGGTTAGTGCCATTGTTACTGGCACCAAGTACAAAGCTCCCGCCTCCATTTGGGGCACGCTGTCCCTGCGGCCCACCGTCCAGCTCGCCATTCAAGTAAATTGCAGCCGAGTCCGCTGTCCCGTCATAGGTCCACACTGCGTGAACCCATTCGTCTCTAGCCAGAACGGTTCTGGCGTTCCAGTCCGCTCCCCAGTGCGCACTGTGCAGGAGCCCGCCGTTGCGGATGCCGTTGTGGATGCCCTGGTTGGTTTGCCCCCAGATGAATCCCTGACCCCCGGCAGAATTGATCGGTTTGAGCCAGCAAGCAAATGTATAGCTTCCGTCCCCAAAGTCCCTAATCATGGAGTTCATGTCGAGGCCTGGAAAATCAATGTGTCCGCCCGTGAAGCTTGCCCCGGTCTCGGGAGTGGGACCGTCCGGTGCGCCGTCCGCGTCAATGCTAACGGCTCCATCGATCTGTCCGTCCAGCCCATTCTCGGTCCGGTCCGCGGCATCTTCCTCAAAGTCAACGTAAAGGTAAGGTAGGGGAAGAGCTCCTTTGCTGTTTGGGTCATGTGGGTCCGTGCCACCGACAATTTCACCGCCATCAGCATAACCGTCCCCGTCCGTATCCGCATTATTTGGATCAGTTCCTGTATTATTTTTATCTACCAACTCACCGGTTCCGGTTTCAACACCGTCAAGGAGTCCGTCCTTATCTGTGTCGGCA
>JAAESJ010000378.1 GCA_024229495.1 Verrucomicrobiaceae bacterium
ACTCTTTGTGTTCTGGGAATTGTTGGCGGTAACCTCGGTTTTCCAGATCTGGGCACGGCGGACCGAGAGGGCCTCAAACTCGGGTATTCGCTACCTGTTGCTGCACGTAAGCTCGGGGTTGCTTCTGCTGCTGGGGGCCACGATGATTTATGGCGATACCGGCTCCCTGGCATTCGGTGAGATTGGCCTTCTGGAATCCGGGATTGGGGGCTATCTCATTTTCCTTGCCCTTGGCATTAAGTGCGGTTTCCCACTTTTGCACACCTGGCTCATTGACAGTTATCCGGAGGCAACATCATCCGGTGCCGTTTACCTCTGCTGCTTTACCACCAAGACGGCCGTGTATGCGATGGCTCGTGGTTTTCCCGGAGCGGAGCCACTGCTTTATATAGGGGCGGTAATGGCCATGTTCCCGATCTTCTATGCGGTGATTGAAAATGACCTGCGTCGGACATTGGCCTACAGCATGATTAACCAGATAGGCTTTATGCTGGTGGGTATCGGCCTCGGTACGGCATGGGGCATCAATGGTGCCGTTGCCCATGCCTTTAATGATGTGTTTTTCAAGGGATTGCTGTTCATGACGATGGGCGCGGTCCTCTATCGTACCGGAACGATGAATGCCTCACAGCTTGGCGGACTGTATAAGAGCATGCCCTGGACGACGGGATTCTCCATTGTCGGTGCGGCAGCAATTTCAGGGTTCCCGCTATTGTGTGGATTTGTGAGCAAGAGCATGATCATGGCAAGTGCTGCCAAGGAGGGGCACCTGGTGATCTGGTTGCTCCTGCTCGTGGCCGCGGCGGGGGTATTGAAACATGCCGGGATCAAGATCCCCTTCTTTGCCTTTTTCGCACATGACTCTAAGATCCGTACCAGGGAGGCTCCTGTTAATATGCTGGTTGCAATGGCCATGTCCGCAGTGATGTGCATTGCCATTGGTTGTTTCCCGCAATGGTTTTACCGCTTCCTGCCGATAGCCTGGGACGTGCCTTATAATCCGTATGATGCGACGCATATCATTACCCAGTTTCAGTTGCTGTTCTTTGCCTCGGCTGCTTTTGTTTTCCTGTTTTTGCGCAATATTTATCCCCCGGAATTACGCTCCACCAACCTTGATTTTGACTGGATCTGGAGGAAGGGAGGCAGGATTTTTTACCGTGCAAGCGATGTGATGCTCAATACTGCCAATGAGAAGGCCCACAGGGGAATTATCCAGGTGTTTATTGGGCGGTTGAGCCATTTTAGCAAAGCGGGACCCTCCCGGTTCCTGGTATTTGTAATGACACCGATGTGGAAGGCTAGGGGGTTTTCCGGCAAGGCTCTGGTGGAGAAGCAGCGTGCATTTTATGAAGATGCCAGACTCGGCACGTTTCCAGTCGGGCAGGTTGCCGTTTTTGCCGTGATCCTTCTTGGTCTGCTATATATTTTCTAGTCGATGGTTGCCGATTGTTTGCATCTTGTGCACAGGATCATGCTCATTGAGGGTTGTTAACTTTTTCAATTGCATATAATGAGGACCACGCCGGTGAATTCAGCAGATCTCAGCTCTTCAGTTGTCGCGGTTCCTCCGCTGTGTCGCAGGGCTGACAGGTCGATTGACGTCGAGGAGAATCGCAAGCTGATATCACACCTGGAGAATGGGGGAGTTCGCACATTGTTGTATGGGGGGAATGCCAACCTCTACAACATGGCCGTTTCCGAATACGCATTGCTGCTGGAAATGCTTGAGAATGAAACAAGTGAGGAGACGCTTGCAATTCCTTCAATTGGGCCTTTCTTCGGAAATATTTCCGATCAGGCCGGGATTTTGAAAGGTTCTTCATTTACCTCTGCCATGGTCTTGCCGGTGATGTTTCCTGCCAGGCAGGAGGGCGTTGCAAGTGCGGTGAGGCATTTCGTGGAGAGGTCGGGAATCAAGGCGGTGCTCTATATCAAGGATGAAGGCTATATCTCCCCGGAACTGGTTGGCGCACTGGTGGATGACGACCTCATTTCGTGGGTTAAATATGCCATTGTCAGGGAGGATTTTGCCAGAGATGACTACCTACGCGAATTGCTGGACAGGGTGGACCCTGCCATAGTGGTCAGCGGCATAGGGGAACAACCGGCGGTTGTCCACCTTCGTGATTTTGGACTGGTTAGCTTCACCTCGGGGTGTGTGTGCATTGCGCCATCAGAGTCGATGAGAATGCTGGCGGCGATCAAGGCGGAGGACTTTGAGGAAGCTGAAAAAATAAGGGCAACATTTTTCACCCTGGAGAATTTGCGCAATGCCCACGGCCCGATCCCGGTCCTGCACCATGCAGTAGCTCTGGCTGACATTGCAGACACAGGCTCCCAGTTGCCATTAATGGCTGACCTTGACAGCGATTTGATGGAGCCGATAGGAAATGCCGCCGTGGCCTTGCGGGCTCAAGTGCAGGTTTCGTGAGACGGCGGCCCTAACGCAGATACTTAAAGCTTCCCGCCGGCGCGATGCGCCCGAGGGTTTCCCCCTTGATGCGACTGTCCTCTGTGCCCGGTTCCAGAGGCAGGCTGTCCACGTGCCCGTCGGCAAACAGGAAATTAGCGCGGGATTGATGCCGGAAGTGGATTGTGCGGTCGCGTTCATTGATGATGTAGAACTCCTCCAGCATTGGATTATCCGGGCTTGCAGGTGACTGGAAGGTGTTTATCTGTGCGCAGTCACCGAACACGACAACCGACCCGGGATGAGCAATGGCACTGCGGTGGATGCGGTTTTTCCCTGAGGCTCCTCCGCCAAGAACCCAGTTGTAGCCGTATCCCCAGCTGGCACCCTCAAACTTGGGTTTCCAGTTTGCTGAACGATAGTTGAAGCAGGGACAATGCTCGATCAGTCCAATGGATTGGATGTATGGATAGAGTGGGCCTGACGTCGCATCGAGGTGGCGTTTTCCTTCCTCATTTTCTGCTCCTGTCTCAAGGCCGAAATACCATATTTTCCCCTCTGCCGTATTTTCCACGAAGGGAAAATAGCGGTTATTGTGATCGTTAAGGTAAAGTTGTGTTGCGAGTCCGAGTTGTGATAGTCCGGCAACACATCTTGCGTTATAAGCTGAGCCTTTGACCGATGACAAGACTGCTGAAGAGACAAGGGCAAGGAGCGCAATGAGAGTCATCGAGACAAGAAGTTCGATCAGTGTGAATGCTTGTTTCACGGGGAATTTACATTGAATCGAAGGAAGGAATCGGTGGTTTGAACTTTGCGGATTTCATGTCCCGGCCCGCTTGATATCAGTGTATGGGGGATTCTCTTCCAGGCCCTGAGATTTGATGAGGATTCTGCAAATACGGTAATCCCTGAGTTGGTCAGGTCGTGGCGGTAGGTTAAGCTGAGGGCTCCATTGTCAAAAACGGGTAAGGGGATCCCATCCGGGAACACGGTCCTGACGGGGTTCATTGCCGATGATTCAACATGGATGGAATGGAAATCGAGGCCGGCACTTCCTGGTTGGTTGTGTTGCCAAAGTAACAGGGCAAAGGCATCAAAACGGAAAGGGAGTCCCTCAGCGAGCGTTAACTGGATTGTTGAGGAATCCCTGTCCGGATTTGCACCGAAGGTATTAATGGGTAATCCACCCTTTTCCCCTGCGAGGCGAAGGGTGATTGTCCGGGTTGTGGACTCATAGCTGATCGTGGTGGTGAGCTTGGTGTTTAGAGGAAGTGATCCTATTTCTCCGAAATCGTTGATCAGGCTGGTGGCCCCGCCGGGGAATTTCAGCGAGTCTGAGGTGAGGGCGTTGCCGCTGCCATTATCTTGGCTGATAAATGTTGGCGCGTATGTCGGGTAGGAGGCACCCGGGAAATAATCAACGGTGAGACATTCCCAGGAATTTCCGGGAGCGATGGTGCGCCGGGTTCCGGTGTTGACGGCATTGATCAGGCCGAATGAGAGTTGGCATAAATTGAAGTCGTCGAAGTTGACTGATGAAAGACTGAACTCAACAGTGGCCGAGAAATTGTCAGTTTCCCGTAATGTTTTACTTAGCGGCCAGGAAATCCTGGCATGCGGCTTGAGTAGGTCATATGAAGCCGTCAGGGTTGCTGCAGATTTATCGAAGATAAAACGTGAAGGATCGCCGCTTATTGACGCGCGTGATTGCAGGGGATCTGACCTGAAGTTTTCATCGAGTAACGTGTCAGCGCTGGAAAGCGCGACGGATGCCCATAAAACTGTGAGAGGTAACTTCAACGATGTCGTATGGCCAACAGGCCGATTAATGTGCAAATCAGGGTGAATACAGAAGGTTCAGGAATGATGGATCCTCCCACAGTGGAGGAAGCGACAGAAACGGCATCCAGCTCAAAGTTGAGCTGTGTATTTGCATTACCATCATCTTCGAGGGAAAGGCGAATCCATCCGACCCGGTCAAGGCCCGCGGGATCAAGGTCAATCCATGTGCCGCCGCCGGAGTTTCCGAGCAGCCCTTGGATTGTATTCCAGTCCTTGCCTGAGTAATCTGAAAGTTCATTGTGATGCGGCATGCCAAAATTGGCGGGTGTTAGGCCGGCGGGATCGCTCTGGTAGGGGGATGTGGCATTTGTGAAGGCGCTAGAGGGTTGATCAAGCCTGATTATCCCGAGGTCTATCCAGTTAAACCCGTCAGCACTGACTTCAAGAAGGGCACTGTCGATACCAAAGGTTGCACCTGGCAATTCCAAGTCACTGCCGGCAATGCCGGCCGGCCAGGATGTATCACTGATGCCGGTGTTGGTGAAAATTCCTATCTCGGGTGTTCCGGAGGTGGTGATTGCAAAATGAGAGAGTCTCAGTGTGATTGAGCCGCCTTCACCGAATTGAACGATTTGATCATCTTCGTAATGCGGGTTGAACGGGCTGATAATGCTCGCAAATTGCGACCCGGATCCAGCTACCGATCCGGGCCGACCGAGTGCGGCGGAAGGGTCTCCGGCGGTTACCATTTGGCCAGGGTCATAAGCGACCACCGAACGGGCAAAGGTGGTTGCCGCTGCATCTTCCAGGGGCATTAAAGCTCCCAGGAAAAGCATGGCAAACCCGGTTGTTCGCGGGGCGTGGTAAAACATTACGGCTGGTTCTTTTATGCGAAGAAATTTCTCGTAACCGTTCCGGGCAAGTATTCGGACTTCTGGCTTCAAGTCTCCTTCCCTCCTTCACCCTGTCTGGCGACAGGATTGGTATGTAGGGAATTTGTATCCAGATACCGCAGCGCAAACTGTCTCGGATTCTAACCGGGTTCCATGCACCGTGATGGTTTTAAGTTATAGGGCAAACCTTTACGCTGAAGCAAACCTAGGGCAACCGGAATTTAGCAGTGGGCTATTTGGATGTGCACAGGGTCAGTGCGCGCAGTTGAACATCATGGTTTATCCTGATGTTCCTTTCGCAAAGGCTCCCAGGGCGTCCTTCATGCGGGAAAACATGTAATAAATGCTCTGGCTACGTGCCATTACAAGTGGGGAACCGACAATCTTCTCGATAAAATCTTCCGGCAGCGTGAGGATTTCCTCAAAATCGCAGTTGTCCAGTCCACGGCATAGAATTGTGGTCATTGCCTTGGTGAGGGTCTGGACATTAGGACCGAGCTTAACCTTAAATCTCGCCCTGCGACCTTCGATGCGCAGGAATATGCCGACAGTGTCTATGCACTGCTCGTCTTTACGAATATCCTCTATGTGGAACTTTTCGCCCGTGGCAGGTTCCCATTTGTCTGCCCCGAGGGAAAAGTGAACAAGGTTTTCGCGCCGCTCCTCTTCTTGGAGTGGTTCGAATATTGAGATGATTTCTTGAAGATTTCCGGGATACTTCATCTCCGGTAATGCATTTTCAATGCTTTAGTGAATAGGATTCTCAAGTGGCTATCCGATAACCTATAATATTTGAGAGCGAGAAAATCTTCTATCATACCGTCATCTGTACATTCGGCAACTGCTCTCAATGGTGCTAGGGTGGCACATGGCTGCCGAGCCTCCGCTTCCCGAAGAACTTAGCTTACGCATGAAGTGCTTGCATGTTTTGGAGCGTGACCTGGTGGAGCGCTTCATTCGTGGTTCAGGGCCAGGTGGGCAGAAGATCAACAAGACCTCTTCCTGTGTGCAGTTGCGCCATTCTCCCAGTGGCATTGAGATAAAGTGTCAGCATAGCCGCTCGCTTGCGGCAAACCGTGTAAAGGCGAGAAGCCTGGTTTGCGACCTTCTGGAGGCACGTGAACTTGAGAGGCGGGCACAGCGCCGATCTGATGCCGAGAAGCGTCGCCGGCAGAAACGTCAACCGTCCAGACGGCAGAAGAAAATCAATGTCGCCAACAAGCGTCGTCACGGAAGCAAGAAGCGACTGCGTGGACGCCCGGGGAATGATGAATAGATGGCACGTCGGGTGTTAGCCTCCGGCAGGTTACCTGGTAACCATCCGGACAAATTCCTTCCTGGCCTTTTTTGAGGTTAGGGCATAGAGGTTGTCACCTGCGCTAATGACATCCTCGCTGGAGGGAACCCTGGTGCCCTTCTCATTGATGTGTGCCACCAGTGAACAATTGTAAATTCTTAGGTCGCTGACCGTTGCGCCGTCAGCCTTGGAATTCTCACGAACTGTGACCTCGATAAGTTCCCCTCCCTGCAGGTTTCTGATGTGGTGGAATTTATCAGAGGTGATAAAGCGCATGAGTTCCTGCTGCACTAATTTTCGCGGGCTGACCGGGGCAATGTCCAGTTCCTTGAGAGCTTCCTCATAATCAGAGCGATGGGTGAGCGTGAGTAGCTTTTTTGCCTTGAGGCTGCTCGCATGCAGGCAACTGACAAGATTGTCGACATCGTTTCTAGTGGTGGCAATGAAGAAGTCGACCTCCACTTCTCCGATTTGTTCTTCCTGCAGGTCCTTAAGCAGGGTGGCATCAGAGTTTATGACGTCGATACTATCATCAAGTTCACTTGCGATTTTTTCTGCGTGCTCCTGATCTTTCTCGAAAACTCTGACCTTGTAGTTCCATGTCTCCATTTTCTTTGCAAGAGCGAAGCCGTAGCTGCCCCCGCCAACGATAACCACTCTCGGGTTCCAGTCCTTGATGCTGCCGCCATGGAGCAATGCAACGGCTTCGTCGAGTTTTTGCGGGCTGCCGCAGAGCATTACGCGGTCTCCTTCCTGAAGACAATCATCAGCTCCCGCGATGAATGCATCGCTGGCTCTTTTGCGGAGAATAGATAACACGCGTATTCTTTTGGGTAATGAGATTTCCCTCAGGGACTTACCACAAACGGTGCTTTCGTCACTGACAGTTACCTGTTGAACCTCAATTTTTCCATGCTCGATTTCTTCGACTTCGGTTGGTACGGGATTATGGATTTTCTTTGACAGTTCAGCGGCACAAAGTTGCTCGGAACTGAACATGTGGTCGACGGAGAAAATATTATCCAGTCGTAGCGGGAATTCATTGCGGCGCAACTCCTCGGAAACGCGGCAAACGGTTTTCTTGGCCCCCGCTTCCTTAGCCACCCTGCAGGCTGTCAGGTTGGCGTTGTCATCACTGGTGAGGGCAAAGAAGAGATCACATTGGCTGACATCAGCCTCATCAATGAGAAGGTTGGGATGAGTGCCATTGCCGGAGATGACAGTGTTTAGCTCGTCATTTTCCTCAATTTCCTTGGCGAGTTTCTCGTTTGATTCAATGACAGTGATATCATGGGATCCTGTCGTCAGGCTCTGGGCAAAATGCCGCCCGATCTCACCAGCACCGATTATAATAATACGCATCTTGAAGGATTCAGGTTCAGGGGTTCAGGCGCAATGATCCTGCATCTTGGGCCGGATGTCGAATTTATCAGAAAGGTGGATGGCGAGTTCATCCATTGGCAGTCCTACCACATTAGTATAAGATCCGTTGATGCTGGCTATGATTTTCTCACCGTGTTCCTGGGCGGCATAGCCACCAGCCTTGTCGAGGGGATTGATCAACATCAGGTAGGCACTTAATTCCTCAGGATCCAGATGCTTGAATGTTACCTCGGTAATTACATGGAAGGTATGTCGGGTTACGGGATTTCCTTTGAGGATGGCGACCCCTGTGCACACCTGGTGCGTCTTTCCGAGCATTCGCGTCAGCATCGCTTTGGCCGCAGATAGGTTTTCGGGTTTTCCCAACGGTTCAGAGTCTAGAAAGACGAGAGTGTCCGCCCCGATGACCACCGCGTCAGGGTTGGCTTTGCTTATGATATCTGCCTTGAGTATGGCGTTGCCTTCAGTTAAGTGAGCGGCAGGAAGGGACGGGTCATTGGTTTCCTCAACATCTGGAATGACAACATGGAAACGGAAGCCTGCCTGTTTCATGAGCTCGTGGCGTCGCGGAGAGCCTGAGGCCAGTAGCAGTTGTCTTTGCATTAGGCATAGGTCACCCGACTTTAGCGGGATGCAATACATATCAACATATCTTGATTTGTTGATATATTAAGTTGAAGCTAAGTTTTAAAGGGGTATTCTCCATTAAATGGCTAAAGACAGCTGTGAAAACGAGCTGCGAAAACTCCTTCGCGAGCGCATAGTGATCCTTGACGGAGCGATGGGAACGACCATTCGCGGTTATGGCCTAGACGAGCAGGCTGCCCGTGGAGAGCGTTTCAGCGATAGTAGGAAGGACTTGCTGAACAACGGGGATATCCTTTCCCTGACCCAGCCAGGCACCATTGCCGATATCCATAAGCGTTTTTTTGAGGCAGGTGCCGATATTGCCAGCACGAATACATTTTCAGCGACAACCATTGCCCAGAGTGAGTTTTTTGTTGAGGATCCGAGGGCTCAGGGAAAAGGACGTAAGGATCCTGATTTTTTTGAGGGGATCATCAAGGATCCTTTCCTTGGCGACTTGACCAGAGAGATGAATCTCGAGTCGGTCAGGGTGTGTAGGAAATGGGCGGATAGAGTAGCGGAAGAAACCGGAATGAGGCGTTATGTTGCCGGTGCGATTGGTCCCTTGACGGTATCTCTTTCCCAGTCGCCTGATGCGGAGGATGCGGGATTCCGAAACGTGACCTTTGACCAGGTGGTGGTTGCCTATCGTGACCAGATTCGCGGCTTGATTGATGGCGGGTGCGACCTCCTGCTGGTGGAAACCATTTTTGATGCATTGAATGCAAAGGCTGCAACCGTGGCTATTGCAGAGGTTTTTGCAGAGGATTCCATTACGTTGCCGGTCATGATTTCCGCTGCAGTTGGCCTGGGGGGGGAAACGCTTATTTCAGCCCTTAAGGTTGAGGCGCTTGCCAATGCCTTCCGGCATGTGAATCCATTGGCCATTGGGTTAAACTGTTCGCTTGGACCTGACAAAATGAGGCCGTTCCTGGCAGAGTTGGCGGCCAAGGTAGACTTCTTTGTATCGAGTTATCCCAATGCCGGTCTGCCTAATCCTCTGGCGCCGACAGGGTTTGACCTGTTGCCGGCAGACATGGCCGGGCATGTCAAGGAATATGCAGCAAGTGGGCTGGTGAATCTTGTTGGTGGTTGTTGCGGAAATACGCCAGAGCATATTGCTGCGATTGCTGAGGAGGCGAAGAGGCATCCACCCCGTGTTGTTGCCGAAGTTGATCCTGAATTGCGCTTGAGCGGATCTGACCCCTATAACCACACAAAGGACAAGAACTTCCTGATGATTGGTGAGCGAACCAACGTTGCCGGTTCGCCACGGTTTGCGCGGATGATCAAGGAGGATCGTCTCGAGGATGCAATCGGAGTTGCCCGTCAACAGGTTGAGAATGGTGCCAATGTCATTGATGTGTGTATGGATGAGGGGCTGATCGAGGGGGTTGAAATGATGACGCGTTTCCTCAATCTCCTCGCAGCTGAGCCTGAAGTGGCAAAGGTGCCGATCATGGTTGATTCCTCAAGATGGGAGGTCATTGAGGCCGGGCTCAAGTGCCTTCAGGGTAAGGGGATTGTTAATTCGATTTCACTCAAGGAGGGTGAGGAGAGGTTCAGGCAATGTGCATCCATAATTATGCGTTATGGTGCCGCGGTGGTGGTGATGGCCTTTGATGAGGAGGGGCAGGCTGCGTGCTATGAGGACAAGATTCGTATTTGTCAGCGAGCATATCGAATCCTTGTGGATGAGGTGGGCTTTAATCCACAGGATATTATTTTTGATCCGAACATACTTACCGTTGCGACCGGAATGGCGGAGCATAATAACTATGCTGTTGATTTCATCAGGGCAGCCGAATGGATCAAGGAGAACCTTCCTGGGGCAAAGGTAAGCGGCGGGGTTTCAAACATATCTTTTGGTTTTCGCGGGAACAATGTTGTGCGTGAGGCAATGCACTCCGCGTTCCTCTATCACGCTATCAAGGCCGGCATGGATATGGGGATCGTTAATGCCGGGATGCTAGAGGTTTATGAAGAGATTCCAGAGGAGTTGCTCGTCAAGGTGGAGGATGTGCTGCTGAATCGGCATGAAGGTGCCACCGAGGCTCTGGTTGAATATGCCGAGCAGTTCCGGGGACATGCCGGAAAGAAGAGTGCGGTTGATCTTAGTTGGCGTGAAGAGATCGTGGAAAAGCGCCTTGAGCATGCTCTTCTTAAGGGAATTGTCGACTTTATCGAGGAGGATACCGAGGAGGCGCGCATTAAGTATGGAAAACCACTTAAGGTTATTGAGGGACCGTTGATGGATGGCATGGGTATCGTTGGTGACTTGTTTGGTGCCGGTAAGATGTTCCTCCCTCAGGTGGTCAAGTCGGCGCGGGTCATGAAGAAATCAGTGGCTTATCTTGAGCCTTTTATGGATGAGGAGAAGCAACAGGTCGAGACTGCTGGAAAGATCATCATGGCGACAGTCAAGGGTGATGTTCACGACATCGGCAAGAATATTGTCGGGGTTGTTCTCTCATGTAATAACTACCAGGTGATTGACCTAGGAGTCATGGTTTCATGTGAGAAAATCCTGGAAAAGGCCAAGGAGGTTGGAGCGGATATCATCGGTTTGAGTGGGTTGATAACCCCGAGCCTTGACGAGATGATGCATGTCGCCTCGGAGATGGATCGCAAGGGCTTTTCTGTGCCACTTTTGATTGGGGGGGCTACGACCAGTGCCGCGCATACTGCGATCAAGATTGCTCCGAATTATACCAACTCCGTAGTTCACGTCCTTGACGCGAGTCGCAGTGTTCCGGTGGTGACCTCACTGCTTAGCAATGAGAGGCGCGATAATTTCGTGGCGACCAATGAGCAGAGGCACCTTGACCTGTGCGAGAAATTTGGAGGTAATGCTGCGAAAAAGAAGTTGCTTGCCCTGGGTGAGGCGAGAAAGAGGGGCTTCAAGTGTGATTGGCAAGCTGTTAATATCGCGGTTCCAGGAAGGGTAAGTGAAAGTCTTTCCGAACCGGAACTGGAGGATATTGTCCCATTCATTGACTGGTCCCCGTTTTTTCACGCTTGGGAGTTGCGGGGGAGATACCCGGCAATTTTTGATGACCCGGAGGTCGGTAGGGAAGCACGCAGGCTTCATGATGATGCCATGGAGATGCTTGGCATGATTGTTGACGGAAAGCAGTTCACTGCGCGTGGTGTTTGGGGATTATTCCCGGCCAATTCCCGTGGTGATGACATCGATCTCTACACTGACGGATCCCGGACGGAGGTGCGTTGTGTATTTCACACGTTGCGTCAGCAGATGTCCAAGAAGAACAAGCCCAATTACGCACTTGCCGACTTTATCGCCCCTCTGGAAAGTGGCAGGGAGGATTATATGGGCGCCTTTGTGGCGGCAATCCAAGGTGCTGACCTGCTTGCTTCTGGATTTGAGGAAAATAAGGATGATTATTCCGGAATCATGGTCAAGGCCCTCGCCGACCGTTTAGCCGAGGCCTTTGCCGAGAAATTGCACCATGAGGTGCGTGTCGCCTGGGGTTATGAGAAGCAGGATGAATACAACAACAGTGAATACATTCGTGAGTGTTATCGCGGAATTCGTCCTGCCGGAGGATATCCGGCACAGCCCGATCACACTGAGAAGCGTATTCTATTCGATCTCTTGAGTGCTGAGAAGAAAACTGGAGCGAGTCTCACTGAAAGCATGGCGATGCAACCCGCTTCGGCGGTCAGCGGCCTTTATTTCTCACATCCAGATTCACGTTATTTCGGTGTTGGGCAGATTGGTCGTGATCAGGTCGAGGACTATGCTTCTAGGAAGGGTATAGCTGTTGTGGAAGCGGAGAAGTGGCTTGGCCCATGGCTGGGTTATTAGAACATGGGCTGGGGTTTGTTATTTCCATGACCGGTGATGTATGTCAATTTGCCATTATGCGTAGGGAATTATTGGTAACGATTACAGGATTGTTGATCATGCATCTTTTCTCTGGGTGTGAGACGACCAATCCGGAAGTGGACCCTGCTATTGCCGCTGCTCGCGAGGTTCGCCGGCAGGTTATCCTGACCGAGCAGCCGGGCGATTATTTTATTGGTCGTCGCTACCATGTTGAGCCTACACGCTATTGGGGATATCTGCGTCGCCCTCGCAACGGGTGGGAAACGGCGAAGTTGGTGATGATGAATGAGTCGATTAAGAGGATTCCCGGAACCCAGCTTGGAAGAGAAGAGGAACCGTTTCAAGATGATCACAATTTTGAATATAAAATCCTTGGGCATTATTCGGGGAGGGATGCGTATGATCCTAATTCAAACATGATCGTGCCGGAATTTGTCCTTGAGGATTACCAATTAACCGATTCTGATCCCGGTTGGTTATTTGATCCCGGTGAGATCCCGCCTACGCGTCGACTTCGTTCCGGTTCATAGTTTATCCAGACTGAAAGCAGCAATAAGCAGAAGCCTGTCTGCATTATTGGTTGGCATTATTCACACGGATTTGTAATCGACATTACCTTGACCGGTTTGGGTTGTGGGGCGATAGTTTAATGACTCCTCGACCCACTCATCTCCTCCCCTTAAGCCCCCCCTCGACTCTCATGATTTTTCTCCATCGTGTATTCTACCGCTATTGTTTTTTTCTGGTTTTTACGGCATTAGTAGTCCCGTGTTTTACTTTGCGTGTTAATGGTGATGTCATCATCTCGGAGATTCATTACAACCCGAGTGGCGGGGATGAACAAAAGGAGTTCATTGAGTTGAAGAATACCGGTGATGAGGTGGTGGATATTTCGGGGTGGCAGTTTACCAATGGCGTGTTATTTACGTTCCCAAACGGAACGATTCTTGAGCCGGCAGGTTTTTTCGTGGTTGTCGCCAATGCGGGCGCTTTTGCCCTAAATTATCCTGGCGTTGCAATTGGCGGACAGTTTGTGGATGAGGACAATGGCGTGCCTGGTCAGGCGGGTCTTTCCAATAAAGGGGAACGCTTGACCTTGAAAGACGGACCGGACTCAACAGGAAACACTGTTTTTTCTCTTCGTTATCACGATGGGAACAATGGGGATATACCTGAACCCCCAGCGATTCCTGATCCTGATGATCTAGAGCGGGCACTTTGGCCTAGCGAGGCAGATGGTGAAGATCGGTCATTGGTTTCGCTGGATCCTAATGACAATCCGGATGAGGAGGATTACCGGAACTGGCGTCCGAGTATCAGCCTGAACGGATCTCCCGGAGCGGATGAACCATTGCCTCAACCGTTGCAGATAATCTATATCAATGAGGTGCGCACACGCGATGGAGTTCTTGATAATGATGCTGTTGAGCTCTACAACCCGGGTTCTGCTGATGTTGATGTTGGAGGCTGGTACGTGAGTGACAACCTGGATCAACCTACGAAGAATCCCGCCATCGCTTCCAATACGGTTGTTCCTGCCGGTGGCTACAAGATCCTTGAGAATGGGGTGGGTGGGTTCATCCTGAGTGTCAGTTCTAAAGGGGAACGGGTGTTTCTATACTCTGCCCAGGGAGGGAGCCTTACTGGCTGGGTGCATGGATTTCATCTTGAGGCTTCCGAGGACGGAAAAAATTTCGCACGCTTTGTAGATGCCGGAGGGAGAGAGCAGGTTATTCCTGATGATCCGAGTTTAGGGGAGGGCAATGGAACCCCTGCCTTGCCCTCATTGAGTATTGTCGAGATCATGTATACCCCGGGTTATGGATCTGTTGAAGAGTATATAAAGATCAGAAATTCAGGCTCATCAACGGCGATTCTTTATGATCCGCAATCGCCTTCGGATAATCTCATGATAGGAGGGTTTGGTATTACGCTTCCGGGATTCCAGCCCAGCTTGGCTCCTGGAGAGGAGGCATTTGTCACCAATGTTTCCGAGACAGCATTTCGTGCTGCATACGATGTGGATCCCGGCGCACGGGTGTTTGCTGACGTGGAGGGTGGCGGATTGAATGGAGGTGGGGAGCTCATTGAGCTGAGGATGCCTGTGACTATTGAGGGAGCCCAGCGTAATAATCCCGGTTATCCGCGTTATTACTACACGGTGGATGAAGTGGAATACGATGACGATGCTCCCTGGTCAGTTGAGGCAGACGGATCTGGGTATAGTTTGGAGAAGGTTGATCTGGAGACCTCGGGTTATGACTCACCGAATTGGTCATCCAGTTCCAATCGCGGTGGTTCTGCTTTTGGTGGTGGCTTAGTCTATGTCAATGAGGTGTTGGCGCACACGGACCTTCCCCAGACGGATGTGATTGAGTTGTATAACCCAGGCACCACTCCGGTAGACATCGGCGGGTGGTATCTCACTGATGACCCGCTCTTGTCTCCCCAAAAATATATGATTCCTGTGGGAACAAGTATTCCGGCTGGTGGTTATTGGGCAGTCAATGAGGACAATGACGCGAACCCGGGCAGCGCGCCGTCGGGTTACTTTGGTAGCGCTTTTTCCATTAGTTCACGCGGTGATAAAATATGCTTGTTCTCGGGTGATGGTCTTGGCGGATTTACCGGCTATGCCCATCAGGTAAGTTTCAGGGCAACGGAGAATGGGGTTTCTCTTATTCGATATGTGAACTCGGTGGGGGCTGAGAAGTTTACCGCGCAGTCAGGGAATCCGTCCCTGGAGATTAACCGATTCCAGGCGTTTCCGGACGGGATGGTCAACAGTGATCCGCGTGTTGAGGGCGCAGTGATTAGTGAAATTTTATATGATCCACTCCCGGGCGGAATTGAATTTGTGGAAATCACAAACATCAGTGGTGCAACGCTTGCCCTGTATGATGACACACCGGTGGGAATTGGCGGCAATCCGGGAAATAACTGGGCCCTTGACGGGGTGGATTTTGTGTTTCCTGGAAACCAGCCAACCCTTGCTCCGGACGAACGGGTGGTGGTCATACCCCAGGGGGCTTCAGGAGAAGAATTCCGCAACCTGTACGGAGTTCCCGCCGGGGTCAGGATATTTGGTGATGATGAGGGATTTGTGGGTGCACTAAATAACGGAGGAGAAGAACTGGCCTTGCTGCGTCCGGATAAGCCTGATCAGGTGCTGGGCCAAGGAATCATTGTGCCGATGATTGCTGTTGATGTTGTTACCTATGACAATGATGCCTTGTGGCCATCCGGTGAGGGAAACAGCATTGAGCGAATCGATGAAAGCGCCTTTGGTGATGACCCGGTGAATTGGCAGACCAGTTTCTCAGATGGAGGGACTCCCGGTAACCCTAATAGTAGCGATGCGGGTTATCAGAATTGGGCTTCAGGAGAATTTACAGCTCAGGAACTTTCAGGCGGGGCTACCGGGCCGAATGATGATTTCAGCGGTGATGGCTATGTCAACCTTTTGGCATATGGGTTTGGTTATAGCCCACGGGTCAGTGTTGCGGCCACCCGGCTCCCGCAGTTGCTGCTCTCAGGAAGTGGCGGCAATCGAAGGCTAATGATTCGCTTCCGGAACAGAATTGATGCTCCAGACTTGAATTACAGGATACAGAAATCCAATGATTTGGTATCCTGGCTGGATCTGGATAATCCCGGAGGGGAGATTATTGATAACGGTGATGGCACCCAGATGACTACCCATATTGATCCGGTGAGTGTGAGCGAGAGTGCGAGTGCTTTTATGCGGGTGGTCTTGGAGCTGACGATACCCTGAGCTGATCGCGGATTCTTTTCTGCTTAAAATCAAAAGGCGCAAACGGGATGGGAATGCTCCTTTTCCCGAGACGAGAGCAAGTTGTTTTCCTAAGTTCCATAAATACAATATTCAGGTAGTACAAATACCCGTTATTTAGCATATCTTTGATATTCATATATTTTGACAATCAATTATGCTTCTATAGACTCGATAATAGAGTTATAATGACTAAGTGTCTTGAGATTTGAGGCTTCTTTGGCCTTCTAGTGAATATTGAATAATGACTGATGTCGTTCTCTTTCAGGAAGTTGTTTAAAAAAAGCGAACAGGATTCCGGGGTTGAGAGGACGCGGTTGCAATTTAGTCGACCGCAGGGTCAGGATTTGTCCTCAAATGAGAATGACTCTTCGGCAGTGGAGCCTGAGGGTTTGGCTGCAGAAGGTGTGGTTGCATCTCCTTTATCCTCCCCGGGACCAGAGGAGCCATCCAGAGTATCCGAGGGGTCAGCTCAAACTCCGAGCCCGTTTCAAATTGTGGATGCAGTTTCTGCAATGCCGGAAGTCTCAGGTTCTTCTCAAGGGCAGCCTTGTCCATCGGCCGAAACGTTATTCCCATCAGATGTCGAAGTTTCCGGGCCGGAAGGTGAGCTTACGCAGGCGGAAAATAGCGGATTGTTTGATGCGGCGCCAAAACCGACAGTTGAACCAACGGTGGTTGGTTTTTATGAGTCGGTGATGGAAAATGAAACCGAGGTTCCGGAAGGGAGTCCTGATTCTTTTCTTCCCGGGGCAAGTTCTCCGGATAAATCTTCCCCTTTGCAGGATCCTGCATTTGCGCATCCAAGGGATGCCCTTGCTCCCGGCGGGTCATCTGATTTGGACGCGGGTGCCGATTCGCGTGAGCCCTCCTGGGTGGATGACCTTGGAAAAGACCGGGCCGGGGCATCACCATTTAGCACAGTTCCGTCCGATAGTGATTTAGAAACGCATGAGGAATCAAGGCAGGATTCTGTTGGTGAGATTGAAACCGGTCGCAATGCCGGACCAGAGGGTGGGTTGCCTTTTCCCACAACAGGTTCGGTGCCGGATGCTCTCGAGAGCGAGACTGAGGATAACGGATTGGTTTACTCTGCTGGGGGAGGTGAGTTTCTTTCGCCGGAACCGTCCTATTCTTCCCAAATTCCTGATGGATCAGAGCAGTCGTCAGGATTTCCGCCGCCTTCAGCAGAGGTTGAGAAGCCAGAGGATATTGGCACATCGGGACATTTTCCTGCTTTCCTCGAAAATCAGGATTTCTCCGAGGAAGAGGATGCTGCCCCCGGGCAGGATTTCCCCACGTTTCCCCCCTCAGGCCAGGATAACATTACGGGTGAGGGGCAACTGGGCGAAGGGCATCAGGCAGGAGGCAATCATGAGCCCATAGGGTTTGGGGATTTTTCTGCTAACGACAATCAGGGTATGGAGCAGGGGGCTTGCCATGATCATATCGACCCGGAACCACTGTCTTTGCCTACTGATCCGCTATCAGGTTCAGGACTGAAACAGGCTCTGGCTGAAGCAGGGCCATGGCCACTGGGAGAGGGAGTTCCATCACTCAAGGCGCATTCGAAGTCACCCGAGCCCCTGGAATCCTTGTCACCTCTTGCGACAGAATCCTCGGACATTCCGCAGTTTGTAGAACCTGCGGGTGACTTTGTGCCAGATCAGCATACGCCTCAGCCCGCTGGCGCCTCACATGGTTCAAGTATGGTTGGGCAACCTACGCTCCGTGCGCTTTTAATGACTGATGCAGATATTGATGGCGGGATGGTGGTTCGGCACTGCGCGGATCTTGAAGGTGTTCACTTATGTGTTGCCAGCACGACGGATGGCAGGATAAAGGCCTCATCAATGCCGGACGGAGCCTTTGAAATTGATGTCATGGGGCTTTTGGGGAGCGTGCGCAACCTGGCGAAGGCATTTGGGGCAGGGCTGGAAGGACCGTTAACATTGCGCAGTGTAGAAGGGTTTGTGAGTTTTTTCGTCAGCGGGAATGCTTGCCTCGGGATTTTGCATGCTGAAGGGGCTTTAGAATCGGGAGTGCAGGAACGTTTATGGTTAATAACCGGTGCTCTGGATGCTGAATGCAAATAAATGGATATCTTCACTTGGTTGAGGAGTGGGCTTTACGCATTGTGTAATTCATGCCAATTTATGTGGATTGTAGGGTTTTAAAGAAGTTGCCTATTAAAGATGATTGAAATGATTAGCAAAGGCGGGCCACTGATGTGGTTGTTGCTCGCCTGTTCAATATTGGTTCTGGGCATTTTTGCTGAACGTCTGTTCCTCTTCCATCGATCATCCATTAATGTGGGAGAGTTCCTTCAGGGCTTGGCTAATCTCATCCAGAAGCGAAACTATGCAGAAGCCCTGCATGAATGTGCAGGTACACCGGGCCCGGTTGCCAGGGTGATCCATTCGGCGGTTATCAGGCACGAGGTTACCCGGTCAGAGCTTAAGGAGATCGTTCAGGAATCCGGTCAGTTGGAGGTTCCTAAATTGGAACGCTACCTGTCGGCAATGATGACGATTGTCTACATAGCACCGCTCATTGGGCTGCTCGGCACGGTCATCGGACTGGTTGATACCTTTGTGCTGTTCAATGCGCTGAGTGGACAGGCGACTATTGCCAGCTTGTCCAAAGGTGTTTACCAGAGCCTGATTACCTCGGCGGCAGGGTTGGCAGTGGCTATTCCTGCATTTATTCTTTATTCTTATTTGAGAACTTATGCCAAGACCCTCATGCATGACATGGAGAGGGGCGGTATAGAGATCGTCAATATCATTGAGGATGCCCGCAATAACTCCGATATCATATCGTTTTCCAACCAGCAGGCGGCTAATGAATCTTCAATGGAAGGGGGCAGCGTTGACGCAGGCATTACTTCCCGGAGCGAGGTAACATAATTAATGAAGCTTGAAAGTACGCTGCGGCCCGGCCGCGGATTTTTGCATTTTCCCTCGTTACTGGATATTCTCTTTTTGGTATTGTTATTTTTCCTGCTGAGTTCCAATGCGGTTGTCCGCTCCGGCATAGCGGTGTCAGTGCCGCAGTCTCGCTCCGCACTGCAGGCGGCGGCTAGTGCAGATATTATTACTCTTTCAGGCGGCAGTGCGTCTCAGATTTTCTTTAATGATAGGTTGGTGACTGCTGACGAGCTGGAGGATGAATTGTCTGGCGGATCCGGCGACATGGGTAATAAGCAGGTGGTCCTTCGTGCTGATCAAACTGCGCCTTACGGGCAAGTAATCAAAATAAGCAATATTGTGGTTGGCAGTGGATATTCACTGATTCTTGCCACCCGTCCGGAGCCTGGCCAATGAGTGAGACGTTTGCCAGCTCTTCCGGGGAGTCAGGTGTTCTGATATTTGACTGGGTAGGGAGTGGTCGCCGGCCGTTCTGGTTGTTGTTTTTCATTTTGTTGTCATGTATAGGGCATCTCGCCTGTTTTTATCTTTTCCGGGTTGTTTATCCGCCGCAGAAGAGGGAACTCGTCACGACTGCAGCGGTTACGATTCTGGATCCTTCTGATCTGTTAACGAGCAGGGTGCTTGCCAGAATAGATGACCGGGTGCTGGCCCTTGATTCCTCTGACAACATGGACTCATTGAAGCCGTTGACCTCCAGCGGAATCCGGTTCAGTCCGTTTTTTGAAGGCTATCAGCCGCAACTCCGGGAATTGCCGCTTTTTGAGGTGGAGACTCGAAATTCCCTTTTCCCGGCGGGAAGCGTGTTTCTTCCCCCGATTGATTCCCCTCAGGGGAAGTCGCCGTTAAAAGTCTCTAAGGCTCCATTTATTCCGATTGCAAGCATCCACTGGAGTGACAGGGATCGCGCGGTGCTACGTGATTTTGAGTGGGTAGCTGCCGATGATATCCAGCGACCTGCGGATAACGATGAAGCTTTGTTCTATGTGGGAGTTGACCGTTTTGGGCAGGTTATACATGCAATCCCTGAGCAGAGCGCTGGAGCTCAGATGGATTCAGTATTGTTGACGGCTTTGCGTCAGATGCGATTTTCTCCAGTTAAATACCCAATGCTTGATTGGGCTTGGATTACATTTCGCTGGTAGTTATAAGCATTTTTGTTGTCGATGTTTGAAATTTCCCTGCCATACATCATAGTTGCTTATCTGGCGGTTATCCTGGCTGTGCTTTTTGGAGTCTGGGTGACCGGTGACTGGAGTCGTAAACGCCGTGAGAAACAGGATCGTAAATTCCGATTGGTTTGCAATATCTGTGGGATGCCGTATGAGGATCGCACCCGTGATCCGATTCCGCCCTGTCCTAATTGCGATGCATTGAACGAGAGAATAGGACTTCGTGATTTATAGTTTTCTTAGTAGTCATCAATGAATGAACGAAGAGTAGTGATAACAGGAATCGGGGTGCTGAGCCCGGTGGGAAAAGACGTTGATCGGTTCTGGTCTTCCCTTATCGAGGGCAAGAGTGGTATCGACAGGATTTCTAGCCTAGATCCATCAGCGTTTGCTTGTCAAATAGGTGGAGAGGTAAAGGACTTTGACCCTAAACTTTATTACAAGAATCCCAAAGACGCCCGTCGAA